>NZ_VPBE01000025.1:0-26757 GCF_013418895.1 Acinetobacter sp. YH12116
AGTCGAGCAGTTTGGGGTTCCATTTATGCTGCCCCTCCTGATAGGCATCCCGTTCAATCATGATCGTTTTAGCGTTATCAAACAGGATTTCCTGAGGTACTCCTGCAAAGAACTGAAATGCATTTTCTAGACCATCGATCCATGCATCCGTACGTTCATGATCATAAAATTTCACGAAAGTCGCTCTGGAATACCCTAATGTTGCGACAAAGGCTTTTAAAGTCGTGTTGTTGCGTCGAATCGTAGTGAAATCCACCTGCATTTGTTGGCCAGGTTGGGTTTCAAAACGAATGATCGGTTCCGGTTTGGCAACTGGTTTTAATGTTGCAAGATATTCCCTCAAGATCCTGATCTTTCCTGGATATCCCAACCCTAAAATTTCCTGGTAGAGTACAACAGCAGGAATCCATTCAGGATGAGCTGCGTTTACACGTTGGAGTAAATAGGGTTTATGCGACCTTGGGCCTTAGGGCGCAAGAACTGGCTGTTTGCAGGTTCGCTGCGCAGTGGTCAGCGAGCGGCAAACATCATGACTTTAATCCAGTCAGCAAAGCTGAATGGCTTGGATCCGTATGCCTATTTAAGTGATGTGCTGAAAAGGCTGCCGACGCATAAAGCGACCCAAATAGAAGAATTACTGCCACATCGCTGGAAATCCAACTCAAATTAAAAAATAGGCATGGGGTTCAGCGGACGCTTACGCTTTACAAGCCTGAACGATCTGCTGTTTAAATTCAGCACTGTATGTTCTTCGTTTTTTCGCAAGAGATGCGATGGATGTCTGATTATTTGTAGTCATAAATTTAAGTCCCCACTTGTTTCTAAGTGGGGACTAAATTAAGGCTTATAGGATGAATTCAGAAGGTGTGTTCAGCGGACGCTTACCGTTTTTTAGCAACAGGAGGTGTTGCTGAATATATATCCATGTTCATGGATTAAGTCCCCACTTGTTTTTAGGTGGGAACTAAATTAAGGCTTATAGGATCGCTTGGTAAGGCTGTGTTAGCCGGATGCTTACCTTTGAATTAATAACTTTTAACTCAATATCTAATAACAATCTTTAAACCAAAGGTGCTTAGGAGTTTCATCATAGATTCCAAAGTCGGATTACTATTGGGCTGTTCCATTTTTTGCAAAGTTTGGGGTGCTATTTTTGTGATTTTAGCCATTTCATTTAAAGTCAAATGAAGCTCAGTTCGGATATAACGAGCAACCTTGTAAAATGGCCAGTCAGGATTTTGATTAATCGTCTCCAATATTTCTTGGCGCTTTCTTAACTGCTCAATTGCCGTCATAGGTTTATAGCGCTTATCCACGTGCTAACTCCTGAATCTGCTGGCATATATTTTCAATCCGGTACTGACTATTTTGCAAAATCTCCTGAGAGATCTGCAATTTGTTCATTTCGGCCATCAATCCTCGATAGAGGGGTAATTGCTTGACTAACTCTGCCTGAATTTCATGATGTGAAATACCAGTTTTCGCTGTGACTTGTTCAATCACTGAACGCCAAATTGGCATACCACCATGATCATCTTTTTCCCAACGAGTCGTTCGTGCGATACCATCAGGATGTAACCACATCGGTGCAAAATCGTAGAGTGGAGTCAGTTGTATAATGCCATTATTCAAGCGTTGTATCGCTGTATTGCGGCTATGATTATCTTTATTGCCTAAGGCAACATTGGCCAAATCACGTTTAAGATATTCGAAGATCTCCTCTTTCGGATGACTACAACACTGTGTGAGTAATTCACAGATTTGATTATGAGTCATCCTAATACCAAAACCAGCTTTTCCACTTAGAGATGCAAGACTTTCCTGTGCAATACGCTGGACTTTTCCATCCTGTACGTAGCGATCAAATCTTGGAATAAACAGGGTTTTACCATGTAATTGTAATTCCTCATGTACGCGTAAACCCAAATAATGAGCAATTTTCATATAGTGTGCTTCATTAGTTAAAATTTTATTCAGGCTTTCGTCACTACCACGACTGAACTTCACTAACCAATGTTTTTTTACCTGATGATCTGCAAGTGTGTGATCTAAATAAAATAGGTCATCATGTCCTTGGGAGAGGAGTAGCTTTGGCCATTCACCTTGAACACCTGAAGAGCCGGCAATGAATAAGCCATAAGAGGCGAGCGATTCAATGAAGTGCTCTTTTCGTTCTATAATCTCACTTAGGCTAAAGCCTATATTTTGATCAGTCGGAAAGCTCCTTTGCAGCCACTCATGAGCTTCTTTAATACGTAAATGTCCAATCGGGTTGCCAGCTCCAGCTTTTAAAAGTGCCCAATCTGCTTGTTCTTGTGCATTTTCACTGTAATTTAGTTGTCTTAATAATTCTTTACGACCATAGCCCTGTGGAAGTAAATCCATTAAGAAAGCAGGCCAAGTTTCATTAATTTTATTTTGTACATTCACAGGAAAATGATAGGCGAGTGCATGGCCATCATGTAAGTCCATATAAGAAATTGCATATTCAAATAAATATGAAGTACGAGTTGGTGTTTGCCAACCATGCTCATTTTCACCCATCAACTCAACAATTGCACAGTCAAGCCACTGGTCATCCTGATAAATTTGAATGGTACAATATTTACTCATAACTTTATTAAAATAGTAAAATATATTAAATATTCTTATTATATACCTATTTTAATAAAATAATATTAATTATCTTTCTATTTGCTTGTTAGCCAGTATATTTCTACATGGGAATAACAAGTCATGTGAGTTGATCTCACCGGCTGCTATAGTTTGAGGCAACATCGTCAATAAACATTAGCAGACTACATTTATCAGCATGTCCTTCAAATTAATCATGATATGAGCCGTTAATAAGTCAGCTGCAATCATCCAAGAATGCGGTGTTTTCGTTAAAATATTGAATCCATGAATGCTGGTCAGCTTTTCATGCACTAGATTCAGCCACTTGAGTCTAAAAGGAGCTTGGAATTACAGGTTTGACCATGTGCAGTAGGAGCTGATGCAGATGGACCTTGAGCTTTATATTTTTTCAGTAAGCGTCTGATCTGGCGTTCTGAAATGTGAAGTAGCTGAGCAGCCTGAGATTGGGTGATGCGTTGATCACAGATTTCTTGCAAGACCGACAATCGTTTAAGTTCTTTATCCGACATAAACACCAACATATCAAACCGTACGCTTCGATAATCGCAAAAGCGAGTATTCTTTACTTTGGAGAAACCGGACATTTCTATTTTGGAGTTACAGTTGTACTTCGTATAATAGTGATTATGTTAAATTGATATCAAGTGGCAAAATTTTCATTAATTTTGATATATGGTAATGATTTACTCACTTTAATTGTCAATATTTCTTATGCTGAAAGTATTCATAGGTTTCAATCGCAAATAGAATAACCGCATTTAATAATGCGGTTATAATTTTAACCTTTGATTGGTAAAATTTTTAAATATTTTCCTGTTCATATTCTAAAATTGCTTCTTTTGCAATACGGAAACTATCTACAGCAGCTGGCACGCCACAGTAAATTGCTACTTGCAAGAGTACTTCTCGAATTTTGTCTTTAGGCACGCCATTACGTAAAGCTCCTTTAACATGTAGCTTCAATTCATGCGGACGGTTTAAGGCTGATATCATAGCCAGATTAATTAGACTACGTTCAGGTTTGCTCAGTTCTTCACGTCCCCAGACCGCCCCCCAACAATACTCCGTGACCAGTTCCTGTAAAGGTAAGTTAAAATCATCAGCATTGTTGATCGAATTATTGACATAAGCTTCGCCAAGCACCTGTTTACGAATCGCTAAACCTTTTTCAAATTTTTCATTACTCATTAGCCTAATCCTCCAAATAAGGTGTATTTGATTTCGAGATAATCTTCAATGCCATATTTTGAGCCTTCGCGCCCTAAACCTGACTGTTTAATTCCACCAAACGGTGCAACCTCATTTGAAATCAAGCCTTTATTAATTCCAACCATACCGTACTCGAGTTGTTCACTCATGCGCCACGCACGACCTAAATCTTGTGTGTAGCAGTAAGCAGCTAAACCAAATTCTGTGGCATTGGCCATCTCAATTGCTTGTTGCTCAGTTTCGAACTTAAAAATTGCAGCTAATGGTCCAAAAGTTTCTTGAGTTGCAACATCCATCTCTGCAGTTACATCGGCAATAATGGTCGGTTCGTAAAATAACTCACCAGCGCTGTGTTGTTTTCCACCTGCAACGGCTTTGTTGCACAAAGATTTCATAACTATATGATTTTAAAAGTTTTGATTATTTTTTGATCTAAAATTAAATCTATTTAAATCAGATGCTTACATATTTATGCAACAAAGCCTTATATCTTTACTAGGCTCTATGATCAAAATCATACTGGCACTCAACACTGTAAATTTGAGAATGAATCTGTACGTACAGACTCATTCTCTATCGATAAAGATATTAGAAATAGCTACATAGAGTTTATTTCTAGCTTATTCAAATTAGGCTTTACTATGGATGAACAATAATTTTTACAGCAGACTCATTATTATGAATCAGCGTTTCAAAGCCTTTAGAAACAAGATCATCTAATGCAATACGTTGGGTAATAAAAGGTTCTAGATTAATCTTACCTTGCTCGACTAAACGGATGGTTTCCTGATGGTCATTGACATAAGCAATCGTTCCACGAATATCGAGCTCTTTCATGACCACACTATGCACATTAATTGTGGCAGGATGGCTCCAAATAGAAACGATAACGACTACACCAGTTGGTTTCATTGCTGCAACGAGTGTATCCATGACTTTATTGACACTACTACATTCAAAAGCGACATCTACACCGCGGTCTTCTGTAATTTTCATTACCTCAGCAACTACATCAACCTTAGATGGGTCTAGTACATAATCGGCAACACCCGCTTCTATCGCTTTTTCTTTACGTTTTGCACTCAGTTCAGTAATGATAACCGTGAGACCTTTAGCCTTTAAAATAGCAGATAAAAGTAAGCCTATTGGGCCTGCTCCACCAACCAGTGCGATATCGCCAGCTTTTGCGCCACTTCTGACATAGGCATGATGACCGACAGATAAAGGTTCTATCAATGCTGCTTGGTCTAAAGGAATATCATTTGAAATAGGATGTACCCAACGCCGCTGAACTGCAATTTTTTCAGAAAGACCACCACCGCGTCCGCCTAAACCAATAAAGTTCATATTTTTTGATAAATGATACTTATCATTGGGGCCAGTCGGCACATCGTCAGCAATAATGTAGGGTTCAACTACGACATGTTGCCCAATTTGGATATCATCTACACCCTCTCCAACTGCATAAACCACGCCTGAAAATTCATGTCCCATTGTTACAGGTGCAGATTCTCCCGAAATTGGGTGTGGGTGACCACAAGGTGGAATAAAAATAGGACCTTCCATGAATTCATGTAAATCCGTACCGCAAATACCACACCACGCAACTTGAATTCCAACTGTGCCTGGAAGTACTTTCGGTTCAGGGATATCTTCAATTCGAATATCCCCTCGGTCATAAAAACGAGCTGCTTTCATTTTGTATTCCTTATATTGATGTTAACGGTAAACCATTCCACCATCTGTCAAAATAGACTGACCTGTAATGTAGTTTGTGAACTGAACCGTACCGGGTTTGTCGGAGACTTTTTTATTTAAGTTAGGCCACCTGACCTAACGGGTTAATCTTATCATAGTACATTGCTTCAAACTCAAAAGGTGATACATAACCCAGTGCACTGTGTACACGCTCTTTATTGAACCAATCTACCCAGTTTAGTGTCGCAAGTTGTACATCTGCTAAACCTTGCCAATCCGCTTTTAAATATTCAATCACCTCTGTTTTGTATAAGCCATTCACCGTTTCAGCCAAAGCATTATCGTATGAATCACCGGTCGTACCGACTGATGCTCGTAAATTTGCTGCTTCTAAACGATTGGTATAACGAATGGAAAGATATTGCACGCCTCTGTCACTATGATGAATCACGTTCTTTGGCATGCCTCGATCATGCAATGCTTGCTCCAGTGCATCGAGCACCATATCTGTATTCATACGTGTTGATACTTTCCATCCAACAATTGCTCGCGAGAACACATCAATAATAAAGGCGGTATAGACCCAGCCTGAATGAGTTTGAATATACGTGAAGTCAGCGACCTGAGAAGCATTGCTTCGCAAGGGTCAGGATGATCTGCATTAAAATTGCGTTTTACTAAGTCATCTGCTCGTTTTTGATCATCTCGGCTACGGGTGGTTTGTTTATTCTTACCACGCCAAACACCTTGTATACCTAGCTTCTGCATCAATCGAGCAACTGTACAACGTGCGATAACATAACCTTCACGTTTCAATTGTTGCCAGACCTTACGCACACCATATCGACCTAAACTTTCTTTCCAAATACGTTTGATTTGCTCTGCATGATATAAATCATGCAGAGCACGTTTCGCTCGATGTTCTGGGTTATCAACGAGATCTAAAGCCCGATAATAGGTCGAAGCTGCAATCGGTAAAATTCTACAAATCGCTTCAACACCATATCGATCTTTATTGTTCTGGATAAAATCCACCATTATTTGTGTGGGCGGTCGAGCTCCGCCTGGGCGAAAAAAGCGGCTGCTTTACGTAGAATTTCATTGGCACGTTTTAATTCTTTAATTTCACGTTCCATTTGCTTCATTTTTTCTTGGTCAGATATCTGTTGTACTTTGGCAGGATTTAGTTGATCCATATGCTTTAAATACCAAACACGCAATGTTTCAGGAGTACAACCAATCTTAGGTGCAATAGCTGTGATTGCAGCCCAAGTAGAAGGATAATCTTTTTCAGATTCAATCAATAATTGAACCGCTCTTTCTCTGATTTCAGGGGTATATTTTGGTTTTGTCATTGGAACATTCTCTCAAGAAAGTTGGTCTCCGACAAACCCGGTACGGTTCAGTCTCAATTTTCACACTTTATGCAACAGAGTCGTTTTTATCCTAAGGTCCTTACCACTTGTATTCTTTACGAACATATATCTAAAAAGTGTAGCAAGTTGCTACACTTTTCGCTAGATCAACTCTTTACCAAAAATATCATTCAGTCTTTCACGAATACTATGGACGAATTCCGGATTACTTTTAAGTTTATGCTTCATATTTCGTTTAAAGTCATTCAACCCCATACCAATTTCAGCAAAATCCATTTGGAATAAAGTGTCATTAATGACAATATTTGCTTGAGAGTCAGTGAGGCATCCTACTTTTTTAAACCACTTCTTGAACTGCTGATAATTTTCATCATTATTAAAAATATACCAAGAACGTACATTCATATCGAATTTAGCCCCTAATTCTTTTACGGATGCATTGTCTTCAAATGGAACATCAAGATAGATTTTTTCAATCACTGCAAATTCATCCAGTGCCTTATCAGCAATCCGATGATGCAGTTTAAAATTCACACCTACAATTGGACGGCCTTTCTTAACGGTTTCATACTCTAACTGTAGATCTGTATTTTCGTTAATTTCTGCCACTATTTTGTCTAATACATAGCGTCTAAAATCTACCCAGCGATCATATTTGGTTTCATTAATATCAATCAGTGCTTTCAAGTTTTCTAAAAGTAATGGCACTTCATAACTCTTTTGATTGGCGTACTTAAATTCGTTTTTAATGAAATAAGTATAAAGACTCATACTGGCAACAGAATCTAGGGCAAAAAGATGTTTTAGCTGATAGGTAGTAAAATTACCCCCAGCCAGTTGAGTGAAATACGGCAACACCTCACTGGTAAAACGAATCTGAATCGCATTTTTAGAATCATCTTCCCATCTTAACTCACGGATAATGGGAACGACAGAATGTACTTTTTTAGTCTTTCTCTTACCATTATCAGCTGGCTCCTCAATAATAAAATGAGCTACCCGGGATGAAAGCTCTTTATAAATCCGATCTATTGCAACATTAATTGAATTACGTTTATTTAATCCTAGTAAATCTGCCAAATCATCCTTATACAAATAAATATAAGTTTGTTCGGTAATTTCACCATCTACCCTATTTTTCTCACTATAATTCGCAACCGCCATTGCATATAAAAGTGCCTTATATTCATTGGCTGATAATTCGATTGGGCGAATTAAACGGTTACTGGTACTGACAACGCCATTATGGCGAATGTTGCCTATACAGTAAGGAATATAATTCGATTCTTCTTGCAATGGTTCAGATTCTGTCATAACCGTGATATTTATAATTTAACTTAGTTTTTATATACAAAAGTGGAAAAACTTTCAAGACTTTCACCACAATATTCTAAAAGTGGAAAGTTTGTCATCAAAAAGAAGCATTTTAGCCGATTTCCTGCACTTAAAGTGGAATTAATTATAATCTTTCCACCCCATGATGACAGACCTTCCACCTTTAGTCTCGAAATTACAGTTCAGAAGGTCTATTTTTACTTTTTTCATTCAGGTCTAGTTAGGTTAAGTCAGATAAAAACCCTGATGTGACAAGGCTTCCACCTTTTTGTTAGATTTAAAAGGTATAACTGCACATATAATCATCAGGAAATATCCAATAAAAACAGATTATCCACAGGTTAAGAAGATACAGTGACAATCTTTCCACCTTTAAAGCTTAGTTATGAGACTTTATTAACAGCTTAAATATTTGTTTTTTAAATTATTTTTAAATAAAAATAGCAGTTATAAAAATAGTAGTGACAAACCTTCCACCCTAGTGACAGACCTTCCACTTTATAGTGACAAACCTTCCACTTTATAGTGACAGACCTTCCACTTTACGGTGACAGACCTTCCACTTTATAGTGACAAACCTTCCACTTTATAGTGACAAACCTTCCACTTTTAAAGTTACAAGCACTTGTTTTATATAATAAAAATATGATCCTAATTATTAATTAGCTAAATAACTAATTATTCTAATTTTTAATTAAGCTAGCTTAGTTAAAAATTTATTTTTTAAGTTGTTTTACAGCTGAATAAATAGGATTTATAAATTTAAAAACTATAGTAAGATGAATGAAAGTTATTTATATTACTAAACATTGAAATAAGGAAGCATCTGACACGCATGTCTGCAAAAATTATTACTGTTGCTAACCATAAAGGCGGATGTGGCAAAACAACGACTGTTGTACACCTAGCCTCAGAACTTGCCAATCTTGGCTACAAAGTTTTAGTCATTGATTTAGATCCTCAAGCAAACGCAAGTTTACACATTGGGATCCAACATCCAAGCGAAATTGCTGTCACTACAGCAGAATTACTAGTGGGCGATATTTCGTTGTTGGCAGATGCATTACAAGAAGAAACGAACTTTGAAAAAGTATCATTAATTTATGGTTCCTTAAATTTAGGAAAAACTGAAGATCAACTAAAAGAAGAAGCTCCCCGTCCTTCTGAAGAGTTAAATATCAAGTTAAAACTATTAAAAGATCTTTATGATTTTATATTGATCGACTGTCCACCTAGCCTTAAATTATTAACAAGCAATGCCTTGGCATCTTCAACACATGTCATTATCCCTATCGAATCAGGATCACAATATGGATTGTATGGGGTAACAGATCTTTTAAATCATCTTGAAAAAATCAAACGTATTAATCCAGATTTAGAGCTTTTAGGCGCTTTACTAATTAAGCATGATGAACGTCAGAATGTCTGTAAGCTGATTCGGGATGAAGCCTTGAAACAGGTAGGTAAAATTTTAGAAACCACAATTCCTCAAAGTACTAAAGTCAATCAAGCAGCGATTCTGCAACAACCACTTTTGAAAGTAGAAAAAAATTCAAAAGTACGTAAGGCTTTTGAAAGCCTTGCCAATGAAATTGTAGTGAAAATTAAAACCTGAGAGCATTATGGCAAGCACCAAAGAGCTTTTAGCTCAGAAACTGAAACAGAATACAGAAAAACATCAGCAAGCACAGAAAGACAATATTAAAGAGCCGAAAGAGTTTAGACGTAATGTCCCTATTGAGGATATCAGCCGAAGTCCAAACCAGCCGCGTAAAATATTTGAAGAGTCACAGTTAAAAGAACTGGCGGATTCTATTAATGAAATCGGCCTTTTGCAGCCCATTACAGTGCGTAAACTGGATAATCTGAAATATGAACTGATTGCAGGCGAGCGACGCTTACGGGCACATCAATTACTCGGAAAGTCTGTGATTGAAGCCATTATAATTGATGCAAATAATGTAGAAGCATCTTTGTTAACCCTGGCAGAGAATTTAAAGCGTCAGGATCTGACAGATTATGAGATTTTTATTGGCCTGAACTCACTTGATGAGAAATTAAAGAAAAACAAGCAACGTTTAGCCAATTCACTGGGTTTAAATCGCGAAGATATGTACAAGTATTTAGCATACGAAAAACTGCCGCAAGCAATTTTAAATGACCTTGATGTGGAACCAGGCTTGCTAGGCCGTACTGCTGCAACTGCATTCAAAAAATTTCTATCGGATCATCTTGAACAACTCTCTGAAGCCGAAGTGGCCTTACTCGGAGCTTGGGAAAAATTAAAAGACAAAAAACTCGAGCAAAGCAAAGTTACTACTTATGCTGAAAAACTATTGAGTCAGAATCCAGAAAAACTGACCACAACATCCGTGGTCAGAAAAATTGAATATGCCGGTAAGATTGCGGGGAATATCAAACTGAATCAAAAACAGCTTAAGGTTTCTCTGAATATCTCGGAAATTGACGAAGCCAGTCTCTTACAATTAGAAGATTTCTTAAAACAGCTGATTCAAAAAAGCGAAAAAGTGTAGCAAGTTGCTACACTTTCTTAGCACCCTGAAACTAATTACATCCTCATGCATTATTGAAATTTATTTTCTTAAGTATGCTTCTTTACATTTGGTCTTTGAGAGTACTGTTACTTCGGACTGAGATTAAATTCTGCCTTTCTTCTTGTGGAGTAGTTTTATATTTATCCGGAAATATTATATATGTCCATATAAGCACTCCCAGTTTTCAGGTTTTGTATCAAAATAATCAATTCTTATCAGATTTTTCGATAGGGAAGTATATGTGCTGGTGGAACATAAATAATTTGGTGGTGTTTCAAAAGGTATGCTGCCGTTAAAAAAATACGTTATTAAGGTAAAAGAAAGTAAGCATCCAGCTAACACAGCCTTACCAAGCGATCCTATAAGCCTTAATTTAGTTCCCACCTAAAAACAAGTGGGGACTTAATCTATGAACATGGATATATATTCAGCAACACCTCCTGTTGCTAAAAAACGCAGAACATACAGCAAAGAATTCAAATTCAGTATTGTCAATGCCTGCAAAAATCCTAATACCTCGATCGCTTCGGTCGCACTGCAACATAGTATTAATGCCAACCTTGTCAGTCGTTGGATCAGGATCTTCAGCCATCATGATGGTGCCGTGCAGGATCCTACTCATGTGAATCCAGCATTTATTGCTTTGCCTTACACTGCTGCAATCAGCCAACCTATTGATGAGAGGATCACGTTGTGTATCACCGTGCCTCATACGAATAATGATATTCAGCTAAAATGGCAGACATCAGAAATACCTGCCTTGGCAGAATTACTCAAGGCACTGGCAACATGATCCGTATCAATGAAATTTGGCTCTCTACCCAGCCCATGGACATGCGTGCAGGTATGGATACGACCATGGCTCAGGTGGTGAGAGCCTTTGGCTACATCAAACCGCATTGCGCCTACCTGTTCTGTAATAAACGTGGTCATCGTATGAAAGTGCTGGTACATGATGGACTGGGCATCTGGCTGTGTGCCAGGCGGCTGGAACAGGGAAAATTCCACTGGGCTCAAGTTCACCAAGGTGAAACCGTGGTCCTCAACCCGGAACAGTTACAGGCATTAATCCAGGGTTTGCCCTGGCAGCGCATTGGACGACAGCAAGTGGTAACAATGCTCTAAACCAAGCTCGGCTATTCTGCTATTCTCCAAACGTTCTATTTCATTCTCTTCATGACCTCAGGCATACTGCGGTCATGAATACGCTGCCTGACTTAAGCCAACTGACCCATGAACAACTGCTGGAATTTACCCGGCAGTTGGCGATGCAGCATCAGTCTCTAGCACAATCAAACCAGCAATTAGATTCTAAAGTTCAACATCTTTCTATTCTCAATCAAAAATACGAGCATGAACTGGCGCTGTTTAAAAAGCACAAATTCGCCCAAAAGAATGAACACTTAACGGCAAAACAAATCCATCTGTGGGATGAAGCGGTTGAAGAAGATATTGCCGCGGTTGATCTAGAACTGGAACGGCTAAATGCAGATAAAACTAATGCAGCGACACAGAAAGCCAAAACCAATAAACCTAAACGTCGACCACTGCCAGATCATCTACACACCATCCGTATTGAGCATGAACCTGCATCAACCCAATGTGCTTGTGGCTGCCAACTCCGTCGTATCGGCGAAGATGTCAGTGAAAAACTGCATTTCAGACCGGCACAGTTCTATAAGGAACAGCATGTGCGTGGTAAATGGGTCTGTGATCAGTGTGACACCCTGACTTAGCAAGCGATGCCCGCCTATGTGATTGATAAAGGCATTGCTTCACCTGAACTGCTCAGCCATGTGCTGGTATCGAAATATGCCGATCATTTGCCGCTGTACCGTCAACGTCTGATCTATCAGCGGGCGGGAATCGAACTTTCTAGATCAACTTTATCTCTTGCGAAGCAGTGCTTCTCAGATAGGTCGCTGCGGTGTAGAACTGGAACCTCTGGCCAATGCCTTAAAAGAGGTAGTGCTGCAACAGCAGGTGCTGCATGCAGATGAAACACCAGTCACCATCATGCGGATGGGTGAGAATGATAAAAAACCGAAGAAAGGTTATGTCTGGGCCTATGCCACTACACAGTACAATCCAGTTCAGGCGGTGATCTATGACTTTCAGGATAGTCGTTCAGGCCAGCATGCTGCAGAGTTCTTGAAAGGCTGGCAGGGTTATCTAGTCTGTGATGATTACAGTGGTTATAAAGCACGCTTTAAATCAGGCCAGGTCATTGAGGTGGGCTGCATGGCCCATGCACGTCGTAAATTCCATGAACTGCATGTAACTGGGAAAAGTCAGGTCGCTGAACAGGCATTAGTGCTGATTCAGAAACTGTATGCGATAGAAGCAGAGCTCAGGAAAAAGACCGATGGTACAGCGGAAGACCGCCGCGAATACCGACAACAGCATAGTCAACCAGTGATGCAACAACTATATGAATGGCTCAACCAACATCATCTGACGGTGCCATCGAGTTCTCCCACCGCCAAGGCCATCAATTACACTCTGAAGCGTTGGCCAGCTTTAAGCCGCTATTTGGATGATGGCAATCTACCGATTTGCAATAATTGGGTAGAGGTGCGACACGAAGTCGCTTAATGAAGTTGTTCCCCCTGCGGGAACCACCCGTGTCACCGGGTGAATCTAGAAGGCTGAATAAAGAGCGCCTTCGACAATGTAACGAGGCACCGCAAGGTGCGGGGTATCAATCGTGAGAGGCGTACTCTTCTGGCAGCCATAGCCGGACAAGGGCTAGATAATCGGTATGGTGAACACATGTGAATCTGCGCAACGATCGTTAAATTGAACGAGCGGAAATGGCTAATACGCTCGAACCAAAACGGTAATGGAGGTGGGAATCGCGTCTTTCTACTACGCATTCGTGACCCATACGCCTCCCGGTCGATAGCAGGCACCTAAGCCGATGTACTTCAGTAAGCGGAACGTGGAAATCCCGTATTACCCCCATTGGGAAAGCAGTTTGCAAAAACTGCCCATGGTGATGCGGGCGAAGGAACGAGGAAAAAGCGAATGCCAGTCTGTAATGGGTTGGATAGAGGTTGAAACATTACCTCACGCGAAAGCGGGCTGACGTCCTTATGGTCTCTCATCACAAGAGAGTGTGTAGAACCCTTTTAATGGAGGGAGAGCAAATGAACGCAGCAGTATCAGCGTGTGCGCCTTCCAGCACATCGTGGGACAGCATCGATTGGATTGCTGTACAGCGTCATGTCAGAGGGCTGCAAGCGCGTATTGTGAAGGCGGTACAAGACGGCAGGTATAACAAGGCGAAAGCTTTGCAATGGCTGCTGACTCACTCGTTTAGTGGCAAAGCATTGGCCGTAAAACGAGTGTCTGAAAACAAAGGCAAAAACACGGCTGGGGTCGACAAGGTGACTTGGAATACACCCAAGGCCAAGACCGGTGCGATGATGTCGTTGAAGAGGCGAGGTTACACGCCCCTTCCGCTTCGGAGAGTCCTTATTCCGAAGAAAAATGGCAAGATGAGACCTCTCGGGATACCCACGATGAAATGCCGGGCCATGCAGGCGCTCCATCTGCTGGCTTTGGAACCCATCGCGGAGACCACTGCTGATCGGAACTCTTATGGATTCAGGGCTTTGTTGCACAAAGATTTCATAACTATATGATTTTAAAAGTTTTGATTGTTTTTTGATCCAAAATTAAATTTATTTAAATCAGATGCTTACATATTTATGCAACAAAGCCCTTCGTAGCCTGCTTTTTCTACGGCTTTAATTAAAGTAGCGCGATCAAGTGGTTGATGCGCATAAATGACTGCTTTTTCGGTAGCCAGATTTACATGAGCCGATTCAACACCCTCAACAGATTTTAAAGCTTTTTCCACACGGCCTACACAAGAAGCACATGTCATCCCCTCAATCTCTAATGTTTCACTGTAGTGTGGCGTATCAGTCATTTCGGTACTCATATACGATCTCTATCATTTAGATATGCTGAGTTCTATATGCGAAGATCAGCTCGAACCAAGATTAGGTGGAATTCAGGGATTACTTTTATTTCAAGCAAGTACAGGTTTTATCTGTACGATGAGGAAAATAAGAGAGTAAAAGTGGTAAGGAATTCCCACTGTTACTCTAACAGAGATTAAGCAGGATCAGCTGTAAATCCACGCTCACTGAGAGTGGCAATGACTTGATCCTGACTCACCGTTGTGTTGATTTCAATAATACGGTTTTGTAAATCAATATCGAGTGAGGCATTCGAGTCGAGCTCTTTAATTGCGGTAGTAATGCCGCGTGCACAACCACCACAAGTCATATTAGCGATGTGAAATTTCATATGTTGCTCCTTTTTAACAAAACATTTGTTTAAAACATTAGAACAGTAACTCTAAACTTTCACCATACAACCAGCCTTTTTCTGAATCAGTTACTCGCTGTAACTTGGTCTGTTTACAACCTTACAGTTTTCTTCAGAGTATTCCAAAGAAGAGTGTTCTAATGACTACAGTAAATAACACTAAATATAAAAAAAATGGAAGAATAATTTACTAAGTTATTGTTTTTAAGTTGATCCTTGTTTTATATGGGGGTGATAATAACTTCTGATTACTAGTTTTTACCTTAAATATACCGATTGAAAGATTCATTTAAAGGCTATGAATACATGAGTTTTACAGTTTGGCTAGGTCAGCATGAGTACTTTTCACAAGATTTAAGATCGACCATGAACGTGATTAAGTTATAGGGGATTGATGAAATAGTTTTTATGAATTTCTGGCTTTCTGGGCTGATTTTATCAAATTCATGTCTATGCAAAATTGCGACATATTTCTCGTGCTGGTAGTTATCCAGAGTTTGGTCTGCATCTATCCATAGTGCAGACCTTTTTTTGGTGACAGTTTTTTCTTAGTGATTTTCGATCTGGATGTAGTGATTTCACGTTTGCAGAATATATCTTGGCGGTGATCCATCTAATATTCGTGATTATAAAGAGAGCTAATTCACAGGTTCTACAGATTATGTAGCGACTAACTATATCAAAGTCTATTTGCAGTTGATGGTTGGCGCTTAGTTTATATTTACGCTTAGGTTTCAGTTAAAAAATCAATATTCTGTTGAATCCGTGATTGAATCATCTGTAGGGTAGATTCTCGAATTTGATGGGGATACAGGCGCTGCGCAATTTGACTAAATTGAAGTGCAATTTCACGCATGGTCAAGATGATCTCATCGACTTCTAGAGTAGTCAGATTAGCTTCTGAAGTACCGAGTTTATGTATGTCATTTCGGGAAATATTGAGCGCTTCTCCCATAATGTCCATTTGATGATAACCACCTGGACCCTCGCAGAAGGTCACATCATAGGCTGGAGCCAATTTCCATTGACCATTTTTCTCCATGAGAAATGAAAAGTTCTTAGTATGGTCATCCCGATTATTGAAAAGCACATTAAACACAGCACGTTTAAAAGCATGCAATCTTTCTCGTACATCTTGCGTACACATCAAGGTTGCCCGGAGAAAATTGCGATAGTCTAGGCTACCTGGAACTTTATAGTCTGCTCCTGTATATGCAGCCAAACTCTGCATTGGAATCCGCATACCATTTTGACGATCGAATCGTTTAGAAGCAAAAGCCGTTAAACCATTGGGCAAATTAAAGAAATGGGTATCTGGAGTCTCAATTGCACAAAGTCGCAAACATTCTGCATAGACGGCTTCAATGGCGCAGACTTCAGGATGCTCTTGCTGAGCAGGAAACTTAATCAGCCAGGCTTCATGTTGATCAGAATCTTGAGTCGAAAACTCTAAATTGACAGGATCTCGGTAAACCAACGCTTTTGGTCTGGCACCTTGAGGGGAGCCACCCATGACCAATAAATGCTGTAGAAATTCACCACCTTCACCTTTGAGTACTTCTTGAACTTCCTGGGCCAGTTGTTGTAAAGGGATATTTTCTGAGGTTTGCATGTCAGCAACACAAGGTTCAAAGGAGAGGGCACCCATTGCGTGACTACTAATATAGGTCAGACGCTCCAAAGGTCCAATTCGTGCTGAATTTAAGCCAATTTTTTTGAAATATCGATCCATCAACATCATGCCCCAACCATCTGGTAAAGCGTCATAGACTGGACCTGGGAGTCCCATTTGATGAGTAGGAAAACCTTGTCTGAATGGTAGACCTTTTAAAGGCAGCAAGTAAGAAGAGAGCTCAACACCTTGCTGTATTGCTTCTGGACTATATTCAAAAGCAATGGTGGGTCTACCTGTCGTGGCTGTTGAACTAATCAGCGTTCCCCATAACCATGATTCGCCCCAACCGTTGTAATAAACATTAAGTCTATTGAGCATTATCCCTTCCTCTTAATACGGTGGCGCTTACTTTGACTCTCATAGCGAAGAATGTCATTCACACTGTTAAGCTGAGGTTTAAATAGTTCCTGAAGTTCGTTTAATCGACCCAAGACCATTGCAATACGGACTAAATTTTCAACAGATACATTTCGTCCCGCTTCAAGATTCGAAACTGTATTCACGCCGACACCAGCGCGTGCTGCTACCTCAGCTTGAGACATCTCCAGAAAGAGTCGTTGCTTACGTAAACGCTCACCTAAAAGAGTCACAACTTCTTCTGGTTTAGTGAAATATAAATCCATTAAATTGGGTCTTAAGAATGAATAATTTAATTAAATCACAAAATAATGGAATTAATCTATAGCTATAGTGTGGCTAAGGAGGGCTTTGTTGCACAGCACATCAGAAGGGTAGGTATAGTCCTTGGGTATCGGTTACAGAAAATCATCAGGATGTACTTTGACTGATTGTTGATACGGAGATTTCAGTATTTTCATTTTTCCTAATAGGTCACATTACTTAGAAAGGGTTCTTCGAAAATTAGTTCATACTTTAAAAATCCTATAAATATTGAGGATATTTTCTTAATGCTTTCAATATAGCATGCGGCTATATGTAACTCGAACGGGCTTAATCTGCCTTTCAGTATAAATTTTTTGGGCGTGAGAGGGGAGAGGTGTGAGGGCAAGCAATTTATATCGTGGATACTTCTAAATTACTTATGTAATAGAAGGTGGTAAACATGGATTTAGAGGTAATAACACTAAATATAAAAAAATTGGAAGAATAATTTATTAAATTATTGTTTTTATGTGGTTATTGGTGATGTTATGAATAATAATAACTTTTTTCTTGATGAATTTTACCTAAAAAAATTGATCAGATAATTTTCTTTAAATGTCATGCATACATAAATTTGACAGTTTGAAGGGATCGGTATGTGCATTTTTCACAAGGTTAAAGATCGACCATAAATGTGATAAACGGCAGAGGATCATTGAAAAATGAATGGATTTAAACACTACATGTATGCACGAAAAAAAGTATCGCTGCGGTTCTGCTGACAGGCTGTATTGAGCATTGAATGCAAATGATGTAGTAATTGTCTACAGGCTATAGGACCAGCATGAAGAAGAATGAAATGTAGTTGCCAATTTATAACCTTGGTTGAAAAGCATAGCATTGTTATTCGGAGAAGTGAGGTAAGCCATCCTTCTCTTATTCATTTAAAATGATTCTTACTCAACTGATCTCGACTCATGGGCTGGTTCCAATTAGACGGATAATAACTTCCATCCCCTATCTTTTTCTTACCACATTTCTTGCATTTAATCCCTTCTTTGGAGATTTGATTCAGCATCACTGTTGTCGGTTGAATCAAATCAATGACATAGTTCGTTGGTTCAGGAAAAGCAGAAGAGGCTGCTTTATTGCAAAAGAGAACATTCGGATCAAATGGATTGGATTGCACAAAAGCCATGATACAGCCACAGAGTAATTCACCTGCATGTAATCTGTAACATCCATTCAGGTCATCAGACGAAGATTAATCTGAAATTTAAGCACTAAACACCATAAATCTATGTATGGGCAGACTTTTTTGAGACATATGTTGATAAACATGCGGCAAGTTACATTGCTTAAAAGTCTATCTAAGTTAACGATCTATTCAATTCTGGATAAGTAATCTGAATATTACGATCCTAAATTACCCGAAGAGTATTAAGATTTCTAAGAATCGTGATTGTTGGTTTATTTGGGAAATTAATCAGTGGATTGAAGCAAAGATGATGGCTCATTAAGGATTGTGGGCTTCGACTACTTAAATTTTAGGTATTTTGAATAAAGCATATTTCAAAAATCTTAATTAATGGATTTAAATTACCATAAAAACCTTCAATATTGGCTTGAATCCATTGTTGTTGAGAGTCAATGCGAGACCAATCAATACCATAACCACAATGAGCAATCAGATGCTCAAAGAAAATCCGTTGTGTACGTCCATTACCTTCACGGAATGGGTGTATGACATTAAGCTCACAATACAAGTCGGCAAGTTGAGGAATCAGTTGTTGTGGTGCTAAGCCTTGAAAGTATTTTTTTTCTTGAAGCGGTTTGAGTAGTTTATTGGTTTCAATTTCAATACGGGAAAAATTACAAAAACGGGTGTCACCTTTGGAAATATCGATTTGTCTTAACTTTCCTGCCCAGTCGTATAAGTCGCCAAAGAGCTGCGCATGAATTGATTTTAAGTATTGTAAGTCGTAAGGTGGTTCAGCATATTCAATTAAGTTACTTGCCAATCCAGACAGTTCTAGTTCAGCTTGTTCTAAAATTTGTTCATCACGAATATTGAGTTTGTTCTTTAGGATATTTGTGCCAGGGTAACAATACAGGCTGTCACCCATTTCCCCATATTTATCCATACATGCACCTGACTAAGATTCGGGTTGCGAATACTTCTTATATTTTTGCAAGATTTCAGCTTTACTTTGTTGAGTTGTTTGAGCTGTCGTTGTAATGCCTTCAAGCTTTAGGCTGGCTTGATAGTTTTGCGAACGTGTCGCTTGAATATATTTTCTTTTCTGTTCAGTGGTTCTGAGCATTTCGAAACTCCATTGATGCTACACGTGAAGTAAGTATAGCAGAGAATCTTTTTGATCAATGCTGCATACACAGCATTTCTAAAATGTAATACAACGGTATTGTTTCATGTAATAACAGAAAACTAAAAAAAAGTGGAAGAATTCTTAAAATTTAGACCGTCATAGATAAGCAAACCGTATGTATTTGTTGAGAATTGTAATTTTGAGAAAATTTAGTTGATAAATTAAATGAAGTTTCATATACAAAGATATGCTCATTTTTTAAATCGATAAAAATGTTAAGATTTGACTATTTGGTAAAAAATATAGAAATTTTTATGGGGCAATTTATCATGCCCTTTTGCTTTGACCGAAAAAATGTTCAACTTGAGATAGTAAAAATTAACTCAGAACTACTGAAAATCAAAAAGATTAAACAGAGTCAGAAAGTAGTAGTACAAGCAAAGTTCAAAATAATCTATGTGAAAATTTGGCAAAAAATCTTGCTATTGATGCAAACGGAGCCAGGCTTACGTGTGCATTCTAATTATGTTGCAATCTTACAGTTGATACATAATCTTGATGATTTTATCGAAAAATCACAACAACACTTGTGCTTTGAAAGAAAAGCTCAGAAAGAACTGGATGCTAAATTTTTTGCAAGATTTTTTAAGCTAACAAAGAATTCAATAAAGGATCAACTTTTACCAAATCGTTCTGATCACAATGAATTTAAACAATGCAACGTGATAAAAATATTAAGCGAAAATGAATATGCCAAACATTGAAACACAAGAGCAATTCTTAGATTTAGCAGAAAAATATCAACAAGATTATTGTCTATTACGTGATGATATTGTAAATACACAATTTGTCGATCTATCAGATGATTTGTATAAAGATGTCTACGCTCTATACAAATTAGCACAACAAATTTATAGCTATATATCAGGCTCCAGACAGATCGGTAAGTATTCTTTTTTAGCTGCTGTGAGTTTTTTTGCATGTCCAGATTCTAGTAATACACAAGAGCTGTCATCGCAACGTTATTTGATTCTACAAGCGAGTTTTTTAACATATCGGCAGTATCAAGAATTTGCAAAAATTGATAAAGCTGAGAATAAGCAAAAACATGTTTGTGACCTATTACGCTATGTCTCACGATATGTGCTGGATTCTAATCATGCTGAATTATTTCATGAATGTAGTAAGCTACTAAATTGTTATGTCACGTACGAACGTAATTTGAAAAAAGAGGATCGTAATCAACTTTTTAATATTAAAGATTTCGAACAAGTACAAGTCATAGAGTATTTATCGGCTCTATTAATAATTTTTAAAAGACTAGATGATCGTCGTGTAGTTCATCGTCAGCGTAAGTCAAAAAAAAGCAAAGTTTTGCAATGGCCGACGAAAAATGAACTCAAAAAATTTCGTGAAATTAAAACGGGTAAGCAAGTAGATATTGGACATAACGCAAAGATTAGTATTTATGATGCCGCTCTTCACAAAGATGAAGAGGGTGAAGTTGATCTATTAGATCCTGAAATGGAGTTTTATTCAGAAGATGAAAAGTCTAAAAATTTAAATTATATACTCAGCGATAATGCGACGCATCTAATGCGGCATCGCCAGCGCCGTCATGCTCCTTTTGTTACAAATCCACATTATTTGGCGCCAGATATACTGAAGCAAATTGTTTATGTGTTGAGAACCGAGTTATCCGGGCACTGGAGGGATGCTGCAATCGCTGCAGCATGTTTATTGTCACTTTTGACGGGATTATCACCCGTCGCACTGATGGATTTTAACGAGCTTATTCAAGATGGAATTTTGATCCAGAATGGTTCAAGTAGACGTCGCGAATATTTACTCAAATTAAATCTTAAAATTACAGAGCAGAAGATTAAGAGCTTAAATCATGTGCGGTGGAATGAAGTGATGACACATCAACTACATTTACCTTCTGCTTGGTTTGACTATATAGAACAAGCATCGAATCCACTAATTTCATCAACACACATTAATACGAAACTTAAGAATTGGCTTGATAATCGGTTTGTAGGTTCGATCACTGTAGAAAAACTGCAGGCTCAATTATATTTTCATATATATTATGAAACATATAATGAATATCTTGCTCATGTAATTGCTGGGCGGGATAGTCAGCATCACATGCCTGGTATCTATTATGGCGGGCTACCGAAAACTCAACTCAGTAGCACATATCTAGCCTTTTTAGAAAAAGCACTTACACCACATTCCACACATTTTACTGAAGACACGGCTGAACTAAAAATATTGCAACAACAATTCAAAGTGCAATCTGCATTATCTATAGGAAGGATAGGGAGCCAACTGGCACTTGAACCCAATTTTGTGAAAGAGCAATTCCATATTTTACATAGACATTGTCACGAAAACATCCAAGAAGATAAGCACATTATTAATCAACTTAATGCATATGCGTGTTGGATGTGGCATATCAGTTTGTTGAGTTTGGCAAGTCGGCCTAAAAAAAACCTGTTGGGGAATTTGGATGATTATTGTGTTGAGCTCAAGCTTTTATATGTGAATGATAAAAAAAATAGTAAAGCAAGAAAAGATGGTCGTTTTATCCCTTTATCTGATTTTTTCATAAAAACACTGCAAAATTACACTGCCTTTTTAGAACAAATTATTGAAGCGTACGGTTCATTTTTTAGACAAGTCTTTGCAAAGAAGAAGATAACTGTAAATGATCTTTTTGGTAAGGTCATTTTTAGTAAAGATATCTTGCCGATAACTGTCAAAGAATGGCAGAGCAGGAAAATTAAGTTAATCCCTTTATCGAGAAAATGGGTGAATTCATATATGCAAGGAGTCTTTCCAAAGAATATGTATTCGAATTGGTTACGTCATTTTGACATGAACTTTTTGATGCATGAGCAGCAAGAGGGTAAACCAGCATTAGCTTTTCACTTAATTCAGGCCCTGTATGGTCATGACCAACGTGACCGAGAGGCTTTTCATCCGCATTCTTCACTTATCCCGAATGTCTATGTACAGCAAGCCCGCCAGCAATTGCAAGATAATGTCAAATCTTTATCGATTAAACACTTAGAGCGAAAATAGTTGTATGCAAAAAATCAAAGAACTAATAAAACCACAACTAGATGATCTATTTGTTGATATTCATAAAATGGTGAAAAAGTCGCTAGATAGACAGCCTTCTCCACCTGAAGTATTGACGAAAGAAATGCAGCAAAAACTTGATCAGCAGATCGCTGAAAAATGGCATGACATTAAAGATAGTGTTGATTGTTTGAGTCAAAAGTTGAGCCGAGACGAACAATCAAAACTGATGCAATTTACTGAAGATGAATTTAATAAAAGAAGGAAGCAATTCAACCAGAATGTAGATAAAAAATCATACAGAATTAAGCTAAATCCACATACTAAACGGATCGTACTGCCTAGAAAAATTGAGAGTACAGAGTCACGGTTAGAACAGGGGCATCTACATATCCATGTACTTAAGGAATTAAGGCAGTATTGGCAAGATTCATTTGAATATTGGAATGAACCAAAGTACTTATGGGGAAATTTATGCTTAAGTTTTATATATATTTCAGGCTGTGCAGATGAACAGCATTTGATTGCTATTCAGAAGCAATTGCAGGAGGCCATTGAGCTTGGTACAGATCTGAATTGTTTTCGGTTATACCATTCGGACTACAAAAAAATCACTAATCCATTGTTACTACATTATCGTGTTGAAAACTCTCAATATGGCAACGATGTAGAACAGGGAAAGTTGTACCAATGGAAACATGTTTTTTTTAACCCATATGCGCAGTTCATTTTGCAATATTTAAAAAAGTTGAAAGCTGCTCAGAAAGAATTTTGTCTGCAACATTCAGTTGAAGATTGTATTTTAGAAAGCTTGAGTAAGATAGGCAGGAAAAAAAGTCTTGGGGATCTGCAATATCAAATTAAACGCCGTGGATTTCGTGCATTTAATGATGTGCAAATGGTACTCGAATTTAATCCAAACCTCAGCATAGATATATTTTTGAGTAATGTGCTTCAGCAAGAGATTAATACTGTTGCTTTAAGGCCATCCGAATTTAGATTGCTGTGGAATAATGATTACAATCAAGTCACAGAACCAGATAATCGCCCTATTCATTTTGAACAAGAGCAGTTACTTCCTGAAGTTCCGACTGTTCAAAGCAAATTACAAACGATTCCGTATGAGTTGATGTTGTTTGGTCAAAAGAAACGTAAAGGTCAAAAAGTTGAGCGTTTAGATAAAAAGAGGAATAAAGAAGAACGCACGCTACGTTTTTGGCAAGAAACTAGAAGGGTGTTAGAGGAGAAGATAGTTGATGCTAATACGGAGGAAAAGTCTTTAATTGATGCTCAACTACGCTTAATTCACTGGTTAATGCATTTAAAAAAACGAGGGCTTCAATTATCAACTATTGAAAGCTACTTAGGATCGTTTGGCAAAGAATTTATATTTGAGATTTGGCTCAATAAATTAGATTTAAAGCAACAATCCATAGATGACTATGAGGATTTATATCGGCAGCTATTGAAATACAGCAGTGAACGTGATGAAAAAGCAGTTCAACGAGATTCGGTGAAAGGAAAAACCTCTCGTAAGATGCACCAAAGCGCAGAATACCGTTTTGGTCGCCTAAAAGATTTTCATCAATTCTGTATAGAGAATTATGATGCTCCAGGGGTATTGGTGTTACAGAATTCAAGTTTTAAGCATTTACAAATTTGCAATGCACGGCTAGTGAGTCCTTTGCTATTTGGCAAATTATTGGAAAAACTAGAAAATTTAAGTCAAGAGCCAACGGCATCAGAGTGGGTCGATCATCTGAGTTGTTTAAAGCTGATGTATTTACTAAGTTATAGAACTGGACTTCGATTAAATGAAGTTCGTTGTCTTAAAATACAAGATATTATTTGCCCAGAGCTACTTTATAAAGAAAAAGAAAATACAGTTTTTAATAATATCACGCTTCATATCCAAGACAATTCATATCGCCGTCTGAAAACGCGAAGTGCGAATCGTCAAATACCATTGAAAATTGCATTGTCAGAACATGAGTTTTTAGTAGTACAACGTTACATACAACATCGTTATGAGCAATATTTGGTTAATCAGCAGGATGATCTACTTTTTAGTGTGAATCATCGTGTATTAACTGATCAATGTATCAGCAAAATTACAGTAGATTTGTTTAGTCAAATATTAGGTATGCATCATGGCTTTAGTTTTCATACATTACGCCACAGTGCTGCTAACTATCTAGCAATAACTTTGCTCGGTTCAAAAGAAATGATCAAGACCTACACAGATTGTCCTTGGGTAAAAGCAAAAAAGATGAGGGATTTATTGTTTGGTATGAAAGCACGTGCTCAAGAAGAGATTATTCAACATAAATGGCAGGTGCTCGCCTCTTGGATGGGGCATAGCAGTATTGAGCAAACGGCTTCAAATTACCTTCATGTTTTGGATTTATTAGCAGTCGATCGAATTTATAATTCGCCGTGTATCATTTCAAAAAAAGTATTAGAACAGTGTTTTAGTCCAGTGAAGTCAAGTACAGACTACATAAACCTAAATCGTTATACTCAGCAGCAGAAATGGTTTAATTCTTATCAGCAAACACAGCCAGTTACGATGGCTGGCCGACAAGAAAAGAAGTTTAGTATAGAGAAGAGTACTCTGACACCTTTTCAACGTTTGATAAGTTTTAGAGAAGGTCGATTAAGCGAAGATACCCAAGCTCAAGAATGGATGCAACGATGTCAATGGATGAGCACTAAATGGATGGATCGCCAAAAATTTAATTTAAAAACGAATTATGTTTATAGTAAGAATTTAGAAGAGAGTTGGTTTGATGAACTTTACGAAAAGGCTAAAAAACTGACTCGTCCAGATGAAATAATTCCTCTCCTTGATTTTCATTATAAAGATGATAGGCAGCAAGATGCACTGAAAGAAAAGAACATGGTTAAGGCGCTTAAAATATTATTATTATTTGGAAAACTGCGTAAGAATTTTCTACATTTTCAATGCCGAATGAAAGGTGATGAGCAACAAATTGTTAATTTTATTACTGGTATAGAGCCAATGTTAGGAGATCATCTGTATTTAGAAAAACAAAACTACCCAGTTAATTTGGATGCTCCTGAGCGAACCGTTAAATTTAGTTTTCAAAGAGTTGTCGGCTCTAACAAAAAAAATGTTACTCCGCTGGTTATATTTAATTTAATGTTAAAAATGATGCAAAAAGATGAACTCTGGATCAAATAGCCTAAGCATGTTAAAGGGGAATTGTTTAGAAATTTCCCTGTTTATAAGTAAACTGCCTTTATGAAAAGCACCATGCTGACTTGGATTAATAAGCGGAATGTAGTATCACAGTTTGATCGCTGGATTTACGAAAATGGTGTGAAGATTAGCGGTATGGTAAATCGATGAGCTAAAGTGTTGTAGTCCAAACTCGATCTGACAATTACCCATTTTTTAGTGTGCCCGTCAGGTTAAATTTGAACTGAATTTTTCTCAGCCCAAATTCATTTCCAATCAAGTTATGTTTCAAGTGGCGTGCGAACACTGCACAATTTAATTCACGGTGCCTAAGACAGGTATCAACTTCGGACCAGCCATTCTAGCTTTGCTAATGATTTCCACCAGCTCATCATAAGTCAGTTCAAACTTATCCTCACTATCAAATACATAGACCATATTCTTGCCTTCATGTTCAGGTGGAGTAGGTGGTACAAATCGTTTCGGGATAAGAATTTGTGCGAGTTGTTCGTCAGTTAATTTAAATAAGTGCATGTTTTTATCCTACTGTTCCTTAAAATGTATTCAAACATACTCAAGGACTAATTCGCACTCTGTTAATGTCTTGTTGCCAAGCGTGTAACTAGAGCCTGAGTCGGTCAGTTCCGACTTGTAGCGGTCAGTCCGTTCTTGCAATATACGCTTTACAGTTTTGTAAGGCGTATAACGA
>NZ_VPBE01000026.1:0-25724 GCF_013418895.1 Acinetobacter sp. YH12116
TTCTTGACTCAAGCATTAATGCAGTACGATCTTCAAAGCTAAGATGATGGTATGACAATTTTATATACTCCATAAACCCTTTAAATTAATTAGGTGGTTTATGTCGCACTTCAAGTTTTACTCTGCCATCATTTCCTTCATAGGATCTATTTCTTACTGCTTTTTCAGAAACTGTCATGTTGCGTAAAGCTATTTTTTGAAACTCTGCATTATCTCCTACCAATCTACTGAGTTCTGCTACTTCTATTAGCTTAAAGTTTTCTTTAACATACGCCAAAAATGTTGAGCAACTTTTACTTAAAATCACTAAATAATCATTAATTTCTATAACTAATATATAAGCATATATACGATCTTCAAAAGTATCATCATCAAGGAAATATACTGGTCTAACTGTAGGAAAGACCTTAATTGATACCGTGTAATCAACTCCTCTATTCGTCCTATTTTTTGCCCTGAATTGATCAATCACAAAATTTGTATTACTTTCCTTATTTTCTGTAGCGAGTTCTAAAATTTTTTCAATTTCTTGATCAGTATTTGGCGAATCACATTTAAAAAAAAGCACATTTTTAGTTAGTTCTAATCTATCTGGCATAGATGCCCCGACTCAATTGAGCAAAATTAACACAAATTAAATTAGTTTATTTCTTACGCAATTTCAATAACTTTAATCTCCCCCAACCCTAAGCCATACATGGCATAAGAAAAAAAGAGAAACTCCCTCCTTTCTTAAAGGAGGGTTGGGGAGGATTCATTTAATAATTAAGCCACATTCCCTTCCAAGAAGTCCTGCGCAAATCGCTGTAACACCCCACCCGCTTCATAAACTGACACTTCTTCTTCGGTATCTAAACGGCAGGTTACTGGCACTTCCAGAATCTGGTTTTTACCATCAGCCGTGGAACGCTCAATCACAAGTGTTAAAGTCGAACGAGGTGCAATATTACCAATCACGCTATAAAGCTCAGTACCATCCAAACCTAGAGTTTTACGGTCTGTGCCCGGCTTAAACTCAAGCGGCAATACACCCATCCCAACCAGGTTAGTTCGGTGAATACGCTCAAAACCTTCTGCCACAATCGCTTCAACACCAGCAAGGCGTACACCTTTAGCCGCCCAGTCACGGCTTGAGCCTTGGCCGTAGTCTTTACCGGCAACAATAATCAGCGGCTGTTTACGATTCATGTAGGTTTCAATCGCTTCCCACATCCGCATTACTTCGCCTTCAGGCTCGACACGCGCTTTGGAACCTTGCTTAATGGTACCGTCAGAACGTACCACCATTTCATTAAACAATTTCGGGTTGGCCAGCGTTGCACGTTGTGCCGTCAAGTGATCACCGCGGTGGGTGGCATAGGAGTTAAAATCTTCCTCAGGCAAGCCCATTTTCGCCAGATATTCACCTGCCGCCGAATCCAGAATAATTGCATTCGATGGTGATAAATGGTCAGTGGTAATGTTATCGCCCAAAATTGCCAGCGGACGCATATTGGCTAATGTACGCGGTGCAGCCAGCGCGCCTTCCCAATATGGTGGACGGCGAATATAAGTACTTTGCGGACGCCAGTCATATAGCGGACTTGCCGCCTGCTCCACTTCGCCCAAGTCAAACATTGGAATATAGACTTTCTGGAACTGCTCAGGCTTCACCGAGGTTTTCACTAATGCATCAATTTCTTCATCCGACGGCCAAATGTCTTTCAGATAAATTGGATTACCGTTCTGGTCGGTGCCCAACGCATCTTTTTCGATGTCAAAACGGATGGTACCGGCAATTGCATAGGCAACCACGAGTGGTGGAGATGCCAGGAAAGCCTGTTTTGCATACGGATGGATACGACCATCGAAGTTACGGTTGCCCGACAGCACCGCAGTCGCATACAGGTCACGGTCAATAATTTCTTGCTGAATCTTTGGATCAAGCGCGCCTGACATCCCGTTACAAGTCGTACATGCATAAGCGACGATGCCAAAACCGAGTTTTTCTAAGTCTTTCAGTACACCCGCTTCTTCCAAATACAGCGCAGCTGCTTTAGACCCCGGTGCAAATGACGATTTCACCCAAGGTTTACGCACAAGACCGAGCTCATTGGCTTTACGTGCCAGCAAACCTGCCGCAACGGTATTACGTGGGTTTGAGGTATTGGTACATGAGGTAATCGCGGCAATGATGATGGCACCATCTGGCATCAAACCATCGGTACGCTGTTCAACAATACCGGCAATGCCTTTTTCTTTTAAGTCACTTGTGGATACACGTGCATGTGGGTTCGACGGCCCTGCAATATTACGGGTTACCGTTGATAAGTCGAAACGCAGCACACGTGGATATTCCGCCTGTGTCATGTCAGATGCCCAAAGCCCAATTTCTTTGGCATAGGTTTCAACCAGTTTGACTTGTTCAGGCTCACGACCGGTCAGGGTTAAATAGTCGATGGTGTTCTGATCAATATAGAACATCGCAGCGGTTGCACCATATTCAGGGGTCATATTGGAGATGGTGGCACGATCACCCACTGACATGCTGTCCGCACCTTCACCAAAGAACTCTAAATAGGCACCGACCACACGCTCTTTACGCAGGAATTCAGTTAACGCCAAGACGATGTCCGTCGCAGTAATGCCCGGCTGACGCTGACCAACCAATTCTACCCCAATAATGTCCGGCAGACGCATCCAAGATGCACGACCCAGCATCACATTTTCAGCTTCAAGACCACCCACACCGACTGAAATCACGCCTAGCGCATCGGTATGCGGGGTATGCGAGTCTGTACCCACGCAGGTATCCGGGAATGCTACGCCATCACGGTTTTGAATTACCGGTGACATTTTTTCCAGGTTAATTTGATGCATGATGCCGTTGCCTGCCGGAATTACATCGACATTTTTAAAGGCTGTTTTGGTCCATTCAATAAAATGGAAACGGTCTTCATTACGACGGTCTTCGACTGCACGGTTTTTCTCAAATGCATCCGGATCAAATCCACCGTATTCCACCGCCAGTGAGTGATCGACAATCAGCTGGGTTGGCACCACCGGATTGACTTTGGATGGATCACCGCCCTGATCGGCAATGGCATCACGCAGACCGGCAAGATCGACCAGTGCCGTTTGCCCCAAAATATCATGACAGACTACACGTGCTGGATACCATGGAAAATCATGCTCCTGCTTGCGTTCAATCAGCTGGCGTAAGGACTGCTCTAAAATGGCTGGATCACAACGACGCACCAACTGCTCGGCCAGCACTTTGGAGGTATAAGGAAGTTTGGCATATGCGCCTGGCTGAATATCTTCAACGGCTTGTCGCACATCATAATATTCTAGCGGGGTGCCTTGCAGCGGTTTACGGTAGTTGTTATTCATAGCGTACCTGCCTTGTTCTGACTTCTTCTTTCAAAGTTTTGTTGTTTAACATTCATGCTGCTTGGCATTGTACGCTGCCCGAAGCCTATTTCCCAAATTTCATATATTTCATAAACTTAAGTTAAAAATAATACATTTTTGAAAAATTTGGTTACATCTAATAGAAAATTCTGGCCAGAAATATGATTTTTTTTGAAAAATAGCGCAAAATTAACCTCATTCTTTAGTATTAGATACGGTTTCGAGATTAGAACATGAGTAATCTGACTTTCTCTGCATTCACTTTAAACGGTGTAGATGCGCAAAAATTCTTACAAGGTCAAGTCACGGTAGATGTCGAAAAACTGCCGCAAACCGAAACCCGTTATACTGCAATTTGTAGCCTGAAAGGCCGTATTCTGTTTGGTTTATGGCTGACCAAACAGAATGCTGAACAGTTTGAAATTGTAGTAACGGCCGATCAAGCTGAAGACTTTGCCAAACACATTAAAAAGTTTGGTGCTTTCTCGAAAATGAAACTGGAAGAAGCCGGTCAGGTTTATCCGGTCGTAAACGGTTTAAGCACCCAGTTCACAAGTACTGAACAGGATATTCAAGCATGGCAATTAAAGGCGCTTGAAAGTGGTCAGGCCTGGATTCAGGCCAGCACCGCGGAACTGTTCCAGCCACAGGAACTGCGCCTGCATCAGCGTGAAGGCATTCATTATGACAAAGGCTGTTATTTGGGTCAGGAAGTGATTGCCCGTTTATGGTTTAAAGCCAAGCCAAAACACTGGCTGCATCTGATTCAAGGTACAGGCGATGCTCCAGCTATCGCCAGCAAACTGAACAATGATGTAGAAGTAGTGAATAGCCTGGCTATTGATAGCGGTTATCAAGCTTTGGTGGTAGCAAAACCGGATGCCTTAGCCGAGATGGATGTAACGGTTCTGGATTTACCTGAAGCTTTAAGCGGTGATGTGGCGCGGCCGCAAAATTAAGCGTGTCACTAGCAGATCTATGAAAAACAGCCCAAGTGACACGTGTAACTTGGGTTGTTTTTTTATCCGTCAAAAAAAACGAGACTGATTTACAAATTGAAGCAATCCTTAAATTCAGGATTTTTTTATTATTGTTCCTACGTGGTTTGAAAAAATTACCGGATTCCGATACATCTATATTTACATTCTTTGATTTCATCTTATGATGATGAGTGACAATTTATTCCCCACACATAAATGGAATTATGTGGTCATTGATACAAGGTTTTATACAACGATGAAAAAACTGATTTTGGCAAGTCTGGTTGCCCTTTCGACACAATTTACCCTCGCCAACAGCAATAACAGTATTCCGACCGATCCGGCTTTCGCCAAAATTGAAGCCATGGTCAAAGCCAACAACCTGAGCGGAGCCTATCAGGAATTAGACAAACTGGCCAAAACCGGTAATCCGCAAGCGATTTATAATCTGGGTTATTTGACCCAAACCGGCCAAGGTACGGCCAAAAATGAAAAGAAAGCCATCGAGCTATATGAGCAGGCCGCGAAAAAAGGCTATCCGGTGGCGAATTATGTACTCGGTAAAAACCATCTGACCGGCACTTTGGGTCTAAAACAGGATACCAATAAAGCCAAACAGTATTTGCAAAAAGCTTCATCACAAGGCTTTCATGATGCCACCATTGATTTAGCGGTGGTGTATTTCTCTGAAAACAAAGCCGATTCAGATAAAAAAGGCCTGCAATTACTGGAACCCCTCATTAAAAAAGGCAACAATCAGGCCATTCATGCCAAAGCCTTATATGACATTAGCCTGGGCTTTAAAAACAAAAATGAAGCACCCATTCAGCAGGGCTTAAAAAGCATTCAGGATTTAGCACAAAAAGGCTATATTCCAGCACTGATGGCGGTTGGCAATATGTTTACCAATGGCAACATCGTGCCGCAAAACCTGCCGGAAGCGAAAAAGATTTTCTCTGCCCTGGCCAAGGAAAATGTCCCGCAAGCCAAAGAATCGCTGGCTGTGGTGGACAAGATGATCGCCGATCAAGCCAAGAATCCACCAAAAGCAGCAGCCAAGAAAAGCTAATGCGGCTGACCGAAAAAAGCCCGATGACCGGGCTTTTTTATTTGGGATACATAAAGATTTAAAGAAAATGCGATGACTGACTTAACCAGAAAGCCACTCCGATTAAACCCAGGACCGTACTCATAATTAAAGGCTGGAGTGCCTGTTCATTCAGGCCATAATTCTGGCCAAAAATCCCAAAGGCCACAGGCATCGGCAATGCCGCCAGCAACGTACCAACAAACAGCATTTCTGAGCTGACATTGGGCAAACTCCACAACAAGGTGAAAATAACCAGCGGCATCAGCAGGACTTTCATCCCGACCAGCAGCACACTTTGCAGATTAACCGAGTGCAGCCGCATTCCGACCAGACTGCCGCCAATCACAAATAAAGCCAACGGCGATGCAGTTTTGCCGAGCATCTCCAGAATCTGATTGATGCTGTCCGGCAGTTTTAAATTAAGCAAGACACAGGCCATCCCGGCAATAATCGACAGAATCACCGGATTTTTTAGCAGACTTTTTAAGGTTTTCAGATATAACGCCGAAAGATGATGGTCTTGCTTTTGCGAACCGGCTTCGGCCAGAAACAGCACCATCGCCACAATAATCAGGTTTTCAATAATTAGAGTTAATGACAGATAAATGGCGGAATGACTGCCAATCAGCAGGGTTAAAATAGCCGTGCCAATAAAACCGGTATTGGACATCGACGCGCCCATCGACAGTACACTGGCATGGGTCAGGCTATGCCGGAAATAGGCTTTATAAATGGCTAGCGCCAGAAAAAACAGGATCAGCGAGCCCAGCCCATAACCAATAAAATAACCGGGATGCCAGATTTCGGCCAGGTCTTTACTGGCCAGGGCAAACAGTAAAAAGGCTGGCAGTGAAACCTTCATCACAAACTGGCTCAGCGCCTGAATATGCGTGGCCGCCAGAAAATTGGTACGTACGCTGCTATAGCCCAGCGCCAGTACTGCCACCAAGGGCAGTAAAATATTCAGCAACAAAAGTGCCTTCCTTCTCTAGAACGAGATCTAAAATGCATCATCCCTGATGCTGCTGTTGCTTATTCCTGAACAGGAAATGGATGGAATAAATCTTTTAAACCATGCGGCTGACAGCGCAAGTATTGCGGCGCGATGGCAATCTGCCCGCCCAGTTCAGCAGCGGCATGCCACGGCCAACGTGGATCATAAAGCATCGCTCGTGCCAGTCCAATGGCATCTGCATACTGATTTTGCAGAATTTCTTCAGCCTGCACCGCTTCGGTAATCAGGCCCACAGAAATCACCGGAATACGATGCACCGCCTGTTTAATGGCATGGGCAAAAGGCACCTGATAGCTTGGCCCGATCTCGATACTCTGCTGGGCATGCAGACCGGCACTGGACACATGAATATAGGCTGCGCCCAACTGTTCCAGCGCTTTGGCCACCCCAACCGTAGACTGGATATTCCAGCCGCCCTGCGCATCCATCCAGTCGGTAGCAGACAGACGCACCCCAATCGGATAACCTTCTGGCACCACTTGTTTCATGGCCTGGAACACTTCCAGGGTTAAACGAATCCGGTTTTCAAAACTGCCTCCATATTCATCATCTCGGACATTGGATAACGGCGACATAAACTGATGCAGCAGATAGCCATGGGCAGCATGGATTTCAATTAAATCAAAGCCGGCATCCACTGCACGCACCGCAGCACTGGCAAAGTCGGCAATCACCTGTTCAATTTCATTCAGACTTAGTGCATGAGGGGCATGATCGGTCGGGTTAAACGGCAAATTACTGGCCGATACGGTTTGCCAGCCCTGGGCATGATCCGGCGCAAACTGGTCCTTGCCCAGCCACGGTTTATCGGTAGATGCCTTACGTCCGGCATGTGCCAGCTGCACCGCAAATGGCATTGGTGACAAAGTTTTGACTTTGGCCAGCAAGGCTTTCATCTGCGCACGCTGCAAATCATTCCATAGGCCTAAATCGGCATAGCTGATCCGCCCTTCTGGCTGTACCGCCGTGGCTTCAATAATACATAAACCGGCACCCGACAAGGCATAGTTAGCCCATTGCTGCTCATGCCAATAGCTGAGCTCGCCTTTATCATTGGCCGAATATTGACACATGGGGGCAATAATAATTCTGTTGTCTAATTCAAGCGTGCCAAAACGGATAGGTTCAAATAATAATCCCATGGGGCGATCCTGCCTTATGATTTTCATGAAAATTATTCTAACCGAGATAGACGGCCGAATTGGCTAAAAGCTGTTTATTTTTACCGCTTTATGTAACCGAATTAAACTGTGGTGTTGATCAAAATACGCTGTGTTTTTGTCAGCCCGATGACAGCCATTTTTTCACAATCGCTCACACTTCAGACGCAGCACGACAAGCCGGTTCAAATAGGCGGCAAAACCATCACTGACCCGGCTGTCCAGACGACTGCTGGTGGTGACCCGTACCTGGTTACTCCAGACAATCGGCAGGTTTAAGCACTGCATCTGCTCGACCAGCTGCACATCTTCATGACAGCTGCTGGCCTGAAAACCACCGGCTTTTAAATAGGCCGCAGCAGAAAAACTGAGATTGGCCCCATGCACATGCCGATGGTCCATTTTATCCTGATAATGGCGCAGATATTTCTGCCGGGCGGCCGCAGATAAAGGCGACCAGTCTTTAATTTCAACCACGCCACAAATCAGTGCTGCCGGCTGATGGGCATATTGTGCAGATAACCACTGCGCATCAACCTGGGTATCGGCATCGGTACAGGCAATCCAGTCAGCACCTTTGGCAATCATGGCGCGCACGCCCAAATCCCGTGCCTTACCAACACAGCGTACTTCACAACACAAGTAGTCGATTCCGGCCTGTTGTACAATTTCAACAGACTGATCATCACAACTGTCCAGCACCACCAGCACCTTTACTTCAGACACAACGGGCGGTAATTGTGCAATGGCCTGCTGAATAGCCGCCAGACAGGCGCCCAGCGTTTCGGCTTCGTTATAGGCAGGCACCACCACCGCCATCCTCATATCAGTCCCTCCCGCGCAGCCACAGATTGTGCATCTTGAGTCCAGAGATCGAGCAGAAAATCCGGATCATTCATCTGCAAATAATGATGCAGTGCCAGTTGTTGCCTTAAACAGGCATGTACCTGATCGCCATTCAGCTCAAAGCCTGCAATCGGGTAACGCCAGTGACAGGCCAGCAGCGTACCGTCTGCACTTAAACACTGCTGCAGCTGCTGCATTAGCTGCACTAATTCGGCCGGACGCAGGTAATAGGCCACTTCACTGAGAATAATCAGATCAAATAGACTATCATTTTCCAGCGCCAGATGGGTTTCAGGGACACGTTGTTGCCGCACCTGCACATGCGCAAACCTCGCCAGACGGGCCTGTGCCAGTTCAACCGCACGACGGTGGGCATCTACACAGATGAGCTGCTGACAACGCGGAGCCAGCAATTCACTGAAGATGCCATTGCTGCAGCCAATTTCCAGGACCCGCTGAAACTGCGCCTGCGGCAAGGCCGCCAGACACAGCTGCCGTTTACGCTGCTCATACCAGCGCTGCTGATAGTGCCAGGGATCATCATTGTCCTGATACAGCTGGTCAAAATAGTCATCCGTGTTCAGTCGCATCAATATAGACCTCGTACGGGATTAAGAGTCGTGAAATGGTTTTTGCCGATAAAATTGGCGGCTGGTGAATAGTGTCATCAGCCTCGATCTGAGTTTTAAAACACTGAATCGCCTGCTGTTTTAAAGCCAGCTGCTGTGCAGTTAAACGGAGTTTTCGTGCCTGCGCCCAGGGAATCCGTGCATCTGCCGGTATGGCCCAATGCCAGGCCCAAATCAGCACCTGATAACAGCGCTGCCGGTGCTGTCTAGCCCAATGCTGCACCACCCGTCCGGTGGCTTCATGATCGGGATGGCCATCTTGAGCGAAGGTGGTCACCAGAATATCCTCAGGCTGCACCCAGTTTTGTAGCTGCTGCAACAGTTCGGATTCAGCCTGCATCACCTGGCCATCTGCAATGTTCAGGGCAATGCGCTGGACCTTATGTTCCAGTCCCAGCACCGCCAAGGCATTCAGACTTTCTTGTGGCCGCAGCACATTCAGCTGCTCAACGCTATAACGTTTTGACCGAGGATGGCTGCCGGTACCATTGGTTACTGCAACCAGCAGCAGTTCACGCCCTGCCGCGGCCAGTTGCTGCATCAGACCCGCACAACCGAGAATTTCATCATCGGGATGTGGCGCGAAAATTAGTACCCGGCCACGCTCAGGAAAGTGCTGCGTCAGATTCAAATCCGGCAGCCCGGTCAGTCCGGACCAATTGAGCCACTGCGCCTGATCGGTACCGCTACCATAGATTTTCCGGTCACCGACTACCGGATCGATCAGAGTTGCCATGTTTGCCCCTCCTGTAGCGATAAGCGGCCAATTGTAGCCAGATCAAAAGCAGCATGACTCTGGCGCAAAAATACCGGCAAGTCGGCAGCCAACCGGGCAAAATGTGCCTGCTCGCAAAAAGGTCGTGCGCCTAGCGCTTTTCCGACCTTTTCCAGTACCAATAGCGCAGTATCCTCAACTTGGGCGCGTAACATCCGGATGATCAGTTCATGGCTGTGTGCCGGCGCTGCATCTATCTGGGCAGCCACATGGGTAAAAAACTGTCGTGTCACGGCCAGTCGGGTACTGACTTCGCCCAAATACAATTCATGATAGGCATGGGTTTTCTGCTGCACATGCTGCTGTAAATATTCAGCCAGACGTACTGTAGCACCATACCAGCAGGCCGCAACACCGGCTGCACCATGCCAGAAGCCCGACCGATTCAGATAATCTCCGGGTTGTGCAATGCGTGTGGCTGGAGTGTGCTGAAAATGAACAGTTGCTGTGGCCGTCTGCTGCATACCGATGGCTTGCCAACTGCTATCATCTACTTGGATTGAAGGCTGCTGCATCTCGACCATCAATAATTGTGACTGGCCATCTGCACCGCGATAAGTCATTAAACCAAAATCCACCGCATATGCCGCCGAGCACCAAGCCTTATAACCGGAACAATAGCCCTGCTCATACTGTACAGGTTGTGGATGGCCTTCCGCGGCCCAGACTGCCCACCAGCCCGCCGGAACGGACTGAATCTGTAGTTCGTTTAAAATACTCAGCGCATCGAAATGTGATTCCAGCCATTTCACCAAAGTTAAATCGGTGGCCGCAACTTTGGCCAGCAGTTGCCAGCGCAGCAGGGTTTGCCCCCTGCCCGGATGAGGAAATTCAGGTGATACTGCCAGCAAACGGCGTAGTGTGGTGACGTAATCTTCGGCGGTAGGCGCTGTCTGCTGTTCAAATTCAGCCAGAATCTGGTCCATAGTGGTTCTATATTCCAAATATATAATTGTTCTCAATCTATCCGGTTGTCATCATTGCCAGCACAGTGACCACAAGCGGGCATGAGTAGCCAAACTTGCAGTCACGGTACGGCGATGTTGATGTTTTTAACTGATGACCCTGTTTAGATTTAGCACGTGGCTGGGCAGATAAATATTGAAAATTGTTAACGTATTAGTGAATCACCGGCGAGACCTGGGCGCGAAGCGGCATCTTGTAGTGATACAGGAAGCTGTTATGGCGCAGATCATTTAAGAAAGTAGTACGCCAGTCGGCAATATCAAATTTTTTCAGACCATCCATTAAGCGACTGTAACGCTGTATCCGCTCTGCTCGCGGCATCTCCAGTGCCTGTTTCAGGGCTCGCGTCATGGCCTCGCGGTCATGTGGATTCACAATTAGTGCATCCGGCATCTGGTCTGCGGCACCGGCTTTATCGGACAGAATCAGCACGCCCGGATTATCGGCATCCTGAGCGGCAATATATTCTTTGGCCACCAAATTCATACCGTCTTTTAAAGAAGTGACCCAGCAAATATCCGACTGGCGGTAAATTTTCATCAGCACTTCATGTGCCAAGGTCTGATGACTGCAATTCACCGGCAACCAGTCTGCTGTAGCATATTGGCTGTTAATGGCGGCAATCTGGTCTTCTAAACGCTGGTACAGGCGCTGATAGGCGGGAATATCCATGCGGCATGGACAGGCAATTTGCAGGTCCACCACCTGCTGGTGATATTCAGGATAAGAAGCCAGGAAATGGGCAAAAGCATCAAAACGTTCTAGCAGCCCTTTGGAATAATCAATCCGGTCAACGCCGATAATAGTTTTTTGTTGGGCCAGGGAGTCAAAATCAAAGATATCTTGGGTGCTCGTTAAGGGCTGAGCGGCCGCGTGCTGGATGAGGTCTGGATTCACCCCAATGGGGTAACTCTTCATCATGGTCAGCTTATTCTGATAACGCAGGATATAAGGATGAATTTCCTCACCACTGAGCATGGTCTGGCAAATGCGCATACATTGCTGCTGATCGCGCTGGGTTTGCAGTCCAACTACATCATATTCACAGAGGTCTTGCAGTAAACGTGATGCCACCGGAATTTCCCGCCACACCGCTTCATGGGCAAAAGGAATATGCAGGAAAAAACCAATCTTGTTATGCATGCCTAACTGGCGGCAATGCCGGGCGATACTGAAAAAATGATAGTCATGCACCCAGATCACATCATCCGGCTCAGCAATCGCCTGTAGCTGTTCGGCAAACATGCGATTGACTTCCTGATAAGTCAGATATTCGTCTGTGGAGTATTCAATTAAATCGCTGCGATCATGCATGGCCGGCCACAAGGCATTGTTGGCAAAGCCACAGTAATATTGCTGGTACTGCTGTTCAGTTAAGGGGCTGGTCAGATATTCCACACCCTGATGCTGCACCGAGTCGAATTTCAGCTGGGAAAATTGCTCGACTCTTTCACCATTCCAGCCCACCCAGACCCCGCCAATATCATGCAGTGCATCTTGCATGGCCACCGCCAGACCACCTGCGGCTTTTTTTTCAGGATTCGGTAAACTGACCCGATTGGATAACACGATTAGCTTTGACATTTTTACCCTCACATCCTCTTTTGATGGTCATTGCTCCTGTTTCGCAATGTATTTTTATTAAATGCAGCAACTCCGCCACGGCTTGGGTATTGGCCAGCCGATAGTGGGCCTGTGTCTCGCCTTCACCGACTTTAATACTCAAACCCTGATGCTGATTGACCACAGCAAATCCATCTTCATCCGTCACATCATCACCAATAAAAATGGGAAAAGTGCTGTTTTCTGGCATTGCTTCCAGTAAGCGACTAATTGCAAAACCTTTACTCGCTTGCTGAGGCAAAAGCTCGACCACACACTTGCCCTGCTTGAGCTTAAGTTGAGGATAACGCACTTGCAGCACCGCCATAATCTGCTGTGCAACCGGCGCAAGCTCTGGATATTCCCGGTAGTGCAGGGCTACCGAAAACTGCTTATCCTCAATACGTAAATTCGGGTAGGCGCGACAGGCCTGACTCAGGTCTGCCCGGAGCTGCTTATAATTAATATGACTTAAATCAAGTTGTAATTTCTTTGTACTATTCCACCAAATTTGTAATCCATGTAACTCAGCAATCGGCAGCGGTAACTGCTGTAACAGCTGTCTGGCCATCTCAATGGAACGGCCAGTAACCACACTCACCGGAATCCCCAACTGCAATAATTCGGCCAGGGTGTTTAAAGTCGAGGTGGGAATAAAACTGTGCTGCGGGTCAAGCTGAAAATCGGCCAGAGTGCCGTCTAAATCGAGAAACAGACTTAATTGACGTTGCTGCTGCTGACAGATCTCGATGATGTGTTGCGGCGTATGCATATTGCTCCTCATCTGGATAACTCATTTTTGTTTTGCCCTATCTTGGCGTTTTTTTATGGGCGGCATGTGATTTTCAACATTAATGATGTGCAGGCTTACATTTTTTTACCTGGACGCTGAATCGCTTTTATTTTTCTGTGAATGTTCAGTTTGAGCCGCAAGACTGATCCGGCTGCGCGGTACGGCAATTCACTTTATAATGCAGCCTTGCCCTGTCTTGTATTTTTCAAGATTCAACCCGATATTAGCTGCATCCTCATGCCGAAGCCTGTCCATGCCTGAATTACCTGAAGTTGAAACCACCAAAACCAGTTTATTACCGCTGCTAGAACAGCGTGTGCACGCCGTGCAGGTACGCCAGTCCAGCTTACGCTGGCCAATTCCAGACGATCTACACAAACTGGTCGGGCAAAAACTACTGAACCTGACCCGTCGCTCCAAATATATTCTGGCCCAGTTTGAACAGGACAGCATGCTGTGGCATCTGGGCATGTCCGGCAGCTTCCGCCTATGTGAGCCCGAGGCCGAACTGCGCAAACATGACCATCTGATTATCCAGTTTGATGATATTCAGCTGCGCTACCACGACCCGCGCCGTTTTGGCTGTATTCTCTGGCTAGATGAAAACTCGCAAAGCAAACTGATCGATACGCTCGGGCCTGAACCTTTAAGTGATGCTTTCAATGCTCACTATCTGGCCGATAAACTGAAAAACAAAAATGTCGGCATTAAAATTGCAATCATGGATAACCATGTGGTGGTGGGCGTGGGCAATATTTACGCCACAGAAAGTCTGTTTAATCTGGGCATTCACCCGGCACAACCGGCGTCGAGCTTAAGTCTGGAACAGATTGAGCAGCTGACCCTGGAGATCAAGCGGATTTTAAAACAGGCCATTGATTTGGGTGGATCGACCTTACGCGACTATAGCAATGCCATGGGTGAAAATGGCTATTTTCAGCAAACCCTGCTGGCCTATGGTCGTGCCGGTGAAATGTGTGTCAACTGTGAAACCACACTGGAAAACCTCAAGCTTGGTCAGCGCGCCTCAGTGTTTTGCCCGGAGTGCCAACCGCTGAAGAAAGTCAAACTGGCTCATCCTAAAGCCAGCAAGCCGAAACATACAGCGAGGTAATACCCATGAAAACGGCCATCGTCCGTCATATTCTGGTAAAAGATAAAGATACTGCCGAGCAGCTGAAAAAGAAGCTGCAAGCAGGTGCAGACTTTGCCAAAATTGCCAAACAGTATTCCACCTGCAACTCAGCCAAACGTGGCGGCGAACTCGGTGAAGTGAAAAAAGGCCAACTGGTCCCAGTGATTGATAAACTGGTCTTTACGGCTGCTGAACGGGTGTTGCATGGTCCGGTCAAAAGCCAGTTTGGTTTTCATTTGGTGGAAATTAAATTCCGGATGGATTTTTAATCCCCCCTAAATCCCCCTTTGGTAAAGGGGGGTCTTCTCCTCTCTGAGCCAGTTTAAAGCAAAGCTTTAAATGAAGCGCAAGAAGGGAGGTTGGGAGGGATTCTATAAAAAAACGGCGCCTTTGCGCCGTTTTCTTTTGCTTTCAATTACGCCTGCGGACGTTTTTTCAATTCGTCACGAATTTCACGCAGTAATTCGATATCTTCTGGAGTTGCTGCCGGTTCTGGCTCTGCTTCCTGCTTACGGCGCATTTTGTTCATCAGTTTCACCAACCAGAACACCACCCAGGCCAATAACAGGAAGTTAATGAAGATGGTCAGGAAATTACCATAATGGAAAATGTTCAGACCGGCTTCCTGGGCAGCAGCCAAGGTTTGGACATTGTTCGGGTTATCACCCAGAATCAGGAATTTATTGGTGAAATCGACATCACCACCTAAAATCCATGAAATCAGCGGCATGATCACATCTTTTACCAGTGAATCAATAATCTTACCGAATGCACCACCAATGATGACACCGACTGCCAGGTCCATCATGTTGCCTTTAATGGCAAACTCTCTAAATTCTTTTAAAATGCTCATATGCGCTCCAGAATATATCTTTATTTATGTGATGAAGTATACATAATTACTAGGATTTGATTTCTGCTTAATGTACGCTTTTTTCAATTATTTCCAAGTAGTTTTAGAACATTTAATACAAAAAAAACCGCCAAGTGGACCTGGCGGTTTCTTTTTTCTTCTTAATTTTAAAAATTAAGATTTGTTACGCTTACGTTCGTTTTCAGTCAGGTAACGCTTACGGATACGGATTGACTTCGGCGTTACTTCAACCAGCTCATCATCTTCAATGAATTCAAGTGCTTGTTCAAGTGTGAATTCAATTGCAGGAACCAGAGTTAACGCATCATCCGTACCAGATGCACGTACGTTGGTTAACTGTTTCGCTTTGGTTGGGTTCACCACCATATCGTCTGAACGAGAGTTAATACCCACGATCATACCTTCGTAAACTTCCAATTGAGGTTTAGCAAATAGACGACCACGGTCTTGCAAGCTGAACAGTGCATAGCCCAAGCAAGTCCCTTGAACCATAGAAATCAGTACACCGTTTTGACGTTTTGCTACAGAACCCTGTTTCATTGGACCGTAGTGCGAGAAGCTAGAGGTCATGATACCGGTACCAGACGTCATGGTCATGAATTCAGAACGGAAACCAATCAGGCCGCGTGAAGGAACAGTTGCTTCAATACGGATACGGCCTTTACCGTCCACTTCCATATTGGTCATCTCACCTTTACGGTTACCCATTTGTTCCATCACAGCGCCTTGGTGCTGTTCTTCAACGTCAAAAGTCACGTTTTCGTATGGTTCTTGCATTTCGCCATCAATCTCTTTCAAGATCACTTGCGGACGAGATACACCCATCTCGAAACCTTCACGACGCATGTTTTCAATCAGAACTGACAGGTGAAGTTCACCACGGCCAGACACTTTGAAACGGTCAGGACTGTCAGTATCTTCAACGCGCAGTGCAACGTTGTGAATCAATTCGCGGTCTAGACGTTCACGGATGTTACGTGAAGTCACAAACTTACCTTCTTTACCCGCGAACGGCGAGTTGTTGACCTGGAATGTCATCGACACGGTTGGTTCGTCTACAGAAAGCGGTGGTAACGCTTCAACATTTTTCGGATCACAGATGGTGTCAGAAATATGCAGCTCGTCCATACCGGTTACACATACGATGTCACCCGCAGATGCAGAATCTACATCAATACGCTCTAAACCGTGGTAACCCATGATTTTTAAGATACGGCCGTTACGTGTTTTACCATCTTTGTCGATGACAGTTACAGGTGTGTTCAGTTTTACAGAACCACGCTGGATACGACCAACACCGATTACACCCACGAAGCTGTTATAGTCCAGTGAAGACACTTGCATCTGGAATGGACCATCAACGTCAACTGCTGGTGGTTCAACGATGTCTACGATGGTTTCAAACAACGGTGTCATATCTTCAGCCAGTTCTTCTGGAGATGGACCAGCAACACCACGTAAACCAGACGCATATACCACCGGGAAGTCTAGCTGCTCGTCAGTACCACCCAGGTTGTCGAACAAATCGAATACCTGGTCAATCACCCAGTCAGGACGCGCGTTTGGCTTGTCGACCTTATTGATGATCACGATTGGCTTCAAACCACGTGCGAACGCTTTTTGCGTTACGAAACGGGTTTGTGGCATTGGACCTTCTTGTGAGTCAACCAGAAGAAGTACGCAATCCACCATCGACATGACACGTTCAACTTCACCACCGAAGTCGGCGTGTCCCGGGGTATCCACGATGTTGATACGGTATTCAGTATCGGTACGTTTATCTAACCATTTGATTGCAGTGTTTTTTGCAAGAATGGTAATACCACGTTCACTTTCAATAGCGCCTGAATCCATGACACGCTCAATCTCGCCCGCTCGTTCACCGAGAGCACCTGATTGTTGTAAAAGTTTATCTACAAGAGTGGTTTTACCGTGGTCAACGTGCGCGATAATCGCGATGTTGCGGAGAGTTTTAATATCTGACATGTAAATTCGATACGCTTTAAATTTGAGGGCAAATTATACAGAAAAATACTCTCATTTAGTAGTGACACTTTATTGACAATCGAACTTTTTTCGACAGAAGCGACGATTTAAAGTTTGTAAAGACGTGTAACTCGATTAGAATACCGCCACCTAGCCTAATTTGCTTTTGACTTATGTCTGAATTTAATTCATCTCCTGATCAAAAACCGCAACTGGATTTGGTCTATGGTCTGAATGACCGTCCTAAACCATTTATTGCTTTTCTTGCTGCCTTCCAACACTTATTGGCCATTATTGTCCCGATTGTGACACCAGGTCTGTTGATCTGTCTGGCCTTGGGTGTTTCCAAAGAAGACACCAACATGATTTTATCGATGTCTTTGGTGATTTCGGGGATTGCAACCTTCCTGCAAGCTAAAAAAGTAGGTCCTTTTGGTGCCGGACTGTTAATTGTTCAGGGCACCAGCTTTAACTTTATTGGCCCAATCATCGGGATTGGTTCTGCAATGGTCGCAGCAGGTACACCAGTTGAGTCGGTTATGGCTGCTATTTTTGGTGTGGTGATTGCCGGTTCATTTATCGAGATGGGTGTTTCACAAATTCTGCCATGGGTTAAAAAACTGATTACCCCGCTGGTGACCGGGATTGTGGTCCTGCTGATTGGTTTAACCTTAATTAAAGAAGGTTTAATCAGTATGGGCGGTGGCTATCAGGCCATGTCGGACAAGACTTTCGCCAATGCCGATAACCTGATCATGTCTTGTACCGTTTTAGCGTTAATCATTATCCTGAACCGGATTAATGTGACCTGGATTAAAAGCTCCGCCATCCTGATTGCCCTGATCGTGGGTTATATTGTGGCTGGTTTTATGGGTCATCTGGACTTCTCTGGTCTGCAGGAAGCGCCACTGGTACAAGTGCCAACTCCAATGCACTTTGGTCTGGAATTCTCCTGGAGCCTGTTCATTCCAATGGCCTTTATTTACCTGGTCACGTCTTTAGAAGCGATTGGTGACATCACTGCAACCTCAAAACTGTCGAACCAGCCTGTGGATGGTCCAAAATGGATGCAGCGTATTAAAGGTGGTGTGCTGGTCAATGGTGCTAACTCATTCCTGGCCGGTATCTTTAACACCTTCCCAAGTTCGGTATTTGCACAAAACAACGGTGTGATTCAGTTAACCGGTGTGGCTAGCCGTTATGTCGGAATCTGGATTGCCGCGATGCTGGTGATTTTAGGCCTATTACCTGCTGTTGCGGGCGTGATTCAGGCTGTGCCTCAAGCCGTTCTGGGTGGTGCTGTCATGGTCATGTTTGGTGCGGTAGCCGCATCGGGAATTAACATTTTATCGGGTATTCATCTGGACCGTCGTGCCCTGCTGATCATTGCCATTTCTCTGGCACTGGGTTTAGGCGTTGCACAAGTGCCACAAATTCTGGAACATCTGCCAGAATTATTCCGTAATATCTTTAGCTCAGGTGTTGCGACTGGCGGTATTGCAGCACTGATTCTGAATATTGTATTACCTGAAACCAAGAAGTAATTTCATGTCCAGAAAACACTGTCTGAGCCGGACTTGGACAGTGTTTTTCTATTGGAGAGCGACTCATGGATGCTAAAAGCGAAGTGCTATTACGACAATATGATTATTTATCAGGTCGTGTGTTACTGATCAATGCGCCTACAGACCAGCTGTTCGCTGAATTCGGTGAATCGGTCCAGCCTTTTTTCTGGACATGGAATTTTAACGATTACCACTATTTCCAGAACCAGACTGCCCCCGTTCATTTTGGTGCCGACTTTCCAGAAGGCGAATTTGATCAGGCGGTTATTTTTGTGCCGAAATCTAAAGAACTGCTGAATTATGTGCTGCACAATGTTGCCGCCCATCTGCAAACCGGCAGCAGTGTTTTTCTGGTCGGTGAGAAAAAAGGCGGCGTCGAACGTGCGGCCAAACAGCTACAGCCTTATGGTAAAGCCTTAAAACTCGACAGTGCCCGTCATTGCCAACTCTGGCAATTAACACTAGACTGCAGCGTCGAGAAAAAAGCACTGGCCGACTGGGCGCAGCGTTATACTGTAGCGACGCCGAAAGGCGATCTACAGATTTGTGCCCTGCCAGGTGTGTTCAGCCAGAACCGGCTTGATATCGGTACAGCGGTCTTCCTGCCTTATTTATGCCAGGTGCCATCGGGTAAAATTGCCGATTTTGGTTGTGGCGCCGGCATTATCAGTGCCTATCTGGCCAAGCTGAATCCAGATAACCGTATCTTCGCGCTGGATGTAGATGCTTTTGCACTCGCTTCAACCCAAATGACTTTTGAGCACAACCAGCTCAATCCGCAGCAGCTTGAAATTAAAGCCGTCAGTGGCATTGAAGATGCGCCGCTGTTTTTACATGCCATTGTCAGCAATCCGCCTTTTCATCAGGGGATTCAGACCGACTATGATGCCAGCGAAAAACTGTGCAAAACTGCGCGCCGCCACCTGAAATCGGGTGGTGAACTGTGGATTGTGGCCAACCGCTTTTTAAATTATCCCCTGTTGATTGAACAGAGTTTTGGCCAGTGTACGGTCAAGGCAGATCAACAAGGTTTTAAAGTGCTGTTCGCGAGCACTCAAAAAAATGTTAAGGAAGTATGATGAGCGAAACTCAACACAGCCGACAGCTGCAGCGTAAGCTCGGTGCTCGCCACTTAAATATGATCGCCATTGGCGGATCGATCGGGACCGGTTTATTCCTGGCCTCCGGTGCGACCATTGCCAATGCTGGTCCGGGTGGTGCATTACTGGCCTATGCCCTGATTGGCGTCATGATCTATTTCTTGATGACCAGCTTGGGCGAATTGGCGACCCACAATCCGACCTCAGGTGCATTCTTTACCTATGGCAGCAAATATGTCGAAGGTGGTTTTGGTTTCGCGCTAGGCTGGAACTACTGGTATAACTGGGCCATTACCGTGGCATTTGAACTGGTTGCGGTACAGTTCATCATGAAGTTCTGGTTCCCGGATATTCCCGGTTTCTACTGGAGTGCCCTGTTCCTGACCGTGGTGTTTGCGATTAATGCCCTGACAGTCAAAGGCTTTGGTGAGTCCGAGTTCTTCTTCTCTTTAGTCAAAGTGCTTGCGATTATCATCTTTATTATTATTGGTCTGGTCATGATCGCCAAGATCATGATGACCCCGGATGTTGCAACTTTTGGTAACTGGAGCCAAGGTGAAGCACCCTTTGTCGGTGGTTTATCAGCCCTGATTGGTGTGGCGATGATTGCCGGTTTCTCCTTCCAGGGCACAGAAATGGTCGGCGTGGCTGCAGGTGAATCCAAAGATCCACAGAAAACTATTCCGATTGCAATCAAACAGATTTTCTGGCGTATCCTGTTGTTCTATATCGTGTGTATTTTCATTATCGGCACCCTGATTGCTTATGATGATCCACGATTACTCCAGGCCGCTGCAACAGATGATGTGGCACTGTCACCGTTTACCTTACTGTATGAACAGGCCGGTTTTGCCTTTGCAGCCAGCGTCATGAATGCAGTCATTCTAACTGCGATTCTGTCTGCGGGTAACTCAGGCATGTATTCCTCTACGCGTATGCTGTTTGATATGGCACGTAAAGGTAGTGCACCAAAAGCCTTTGCCCGTCTTGATCCACGCGGCGTACCAATGAATGCGCTGTATGCCACTACAGCCATTGCTGCATTATGTTTCTTGACCACCTTTATTGGTGAAGAACAGGTCTTTAACTGGCTACTAAATATGTCAGGCATGTGTGGCTTTATTGTCTGGCTGGGTATTGCAGTTTCTCACTACCGTTTCCGCAAAGGCTATCTTGCTCAGGGTTATAAACTTGAAGATCTGGCGTATCGCGCCAAGTTCTTCCCATTCGCACCGTGGTTTGCCTTCACTTTATGTGCGATTGTGGTCTTGGGCCAGAACTATCAGGCGGTACTTGATGGTGAGTGGCTGGCTGTGCTTTCCACCTATATCGGGATTTTATTGTTCCTGGCCATCTGGTTAGGCTATAAATGGAAATACAAAACCAAGCTGATTCCTTATCAGCAGATGGATGTGCAGCCGATGAAGATCGACCGTGAATAATTGATTCAGCTTTCTTTAAAAGCACTCAACAAAAAAGCAGTCCAAGTGACTGCTTTTTTTATGATCTCGATAAATGTGGCTTAGCTATAACGCATCACAAAATTTCGGTCATCAATCACAATGGCCTGACGGCAAATGCCCTCTGCCTGACGCTGCTGCTCGAAAACCTGTGCTGGCATTGCATCAAAGCTGTCAAAGAAACAGACCTCTTCTGCATCCATCGAATAGATTAAGGAATGATTCCCCACACCTTCTAGTGTGTCATAGAACACTATCACAAAGCGGCCCTGATCAACACATGTCTGCAAAGCGCTATAGCTGAGTGCCGGCTGTAGCGGAATCTGTAATTGCTGCGCTTCCTGATAACACAACACTTCCGTCGGGTGCTGGTGCGGATCAGGATCGGTATGAAAGCTCACCTCAAGACCTAGCTTTTTCAGCCCAACCGCTAGCGCAATTCCGAAAGTGCCATCTTCATTATTATGCCGGCACAGCTGGACCAGATCGGCAATTTCCAGATCAATCCCATAGTGCTGAAAAATCTTCCAAATAGCAAAAATACCACCATTGGCTTCAAGTTGAAGGAGTTGATCCGGAATTTCTGTGCTCATAATCCATCTTACCCAGACTGCGGGATTTCTAAGGCAATAAAATTCCATTATAAAAAAAAACGACTCCGAAGAGTCGTTTTTTCTAAGGTCTACTCAAATTATTGAGCAGCTGCTTCTGGTTGTACAGTAACTGTACGGCTACCAGTGATTGTCGCGAATACACGACGGTTCATAGCACGACCTTCTTTGGTGTTGTTGTCAGCAATCGGTTGATCCCAAGCGAAACCTTGAGTTGACAGACGAGCTGGGTCAACATTGTATTCGTTTACAAGTGAAGATTTCACAGAGTTCGCACGAGCTAAAGATAAACGTTCGTTCAGTGCACGTGGACCAGTGTTGTCTGTGTGACCTTCGATACGCGCTGTTGCGTTTGGATATTCAACCAGTTTTTCAGCAACTTTAGCGATTTCTGGCTTGTATTGATCTTTGATGTTTGATTTGTTGGTATCAAAGAATACGCGAAGTTCCATGTTCAGGTCTTCAGTCAACTCTTGTGGAGCTGGTTGAACTGGAGCAACTGGCTCAACTGGAGCAACTTCTACTACAGGAGCAGCTGGCTTCAAGTGACCGCCAAGAACTACGTTAAGACCAGCTAAAGCTGTGTAGTCCCAGAATTTCTCATCGAAGTTATATGTTGAACGTGCTTCTGTACGAAGAGATAAAGCATCGTTTAAGCGCCAGAATGCACCCACACCAGCATTACCGATAGTACCTTCGTTTTCACCAGCCCAATCAGCATCACCACCAGTTGCTTTATATTTGTAGTGACCCGCACCTAGAAGTACATATGGCTTCACTTTGCTGTCATAGTTTTTGGTAATTAAGTCAGAAGTTGCATAGAAGTTACCAGCTAATTGCTGCTTCTTATATTCAGCGCCTTCACCAGCACCATCTACATCACCTTTAACTTGGCTATATTCAGCTTCGAAACCTAACCAAGGAGTAAGTTCAACACCAAGTGCTGCACCAACAAATAAATCGTCCTGTAATTCTGGACCATCTGTTAGCTTGTCGTTGTTGTGTTTAGTATCAATAAAGTTGTAACCAAGCATTAATGGGGTAACAGTTACGCCCGCGTTTGCAGCAGCTAAAGGAGCAGCTACGAGCATTGCTAATGCAATACGACTCATTTTCATGGATTTATCCTCCAGAGATAACAAATTGTTGTTCAAGCTCAAGCCTAAAGTTTTGGCTATCCTGAGATAGGCTTTTTACCCCAGTTTTCTTTTTAAGCTAGTCACTTTGAATCATACAAACACTTTATTCTTTTTCCAAGTGCTTGATAATTTTAATCAAGTAAATTATTGACAAAATTACTTACAATTTCCGTTGTAATTCGGTAAATTTTTACTCAATTTTTTGTTGTGGATAGCTTATTGTCACTTCCACTTTCACTTTATTTTAGCAGCTTTATAGAAAGATGCGTAAAAATAATGACAACCTAGAAAAATATTACAAAACAATATTTTGTATTACAGAAACACAATAAAAATATAAAAATTATAGGTCTACTTAGTATGTACCCGATCAAATCTCACACTTCAGGCTTTAGTCTGTTTGAACTCATTGTGGTGGTAGCAATCATTGGCATCATCAGTGCGATTGCTTTGCCTCATTTTCAGCAATATCTGGCCCAGCAAGAAGCCAAGCGCATCCGTTATTTACTGCAATATAGTATTAACCTGGCCAAATCCCAAGCCCTCACCTATCGCGCCAATATTGTAATTTGCCCCAGTGCCGATCTGCAGCAATGTCAGAATAATCAATGGAACAATGGCTTTATTATTTTTATCGATCATAACCGCAACCGAAGCCTCGACTCTGGCGAATCCATTGTCTTAACCGAAAAGACCCGCCTGAAATACGGTAACCTGGAATGGAAAGGTGCCCTGTCTCTGCCCAGCCTCAGATTTAACGCCCAGCAGGGCTTGCCTTTAGGCTCCAATGGCAGTTTTTATTATTGTTCAGGTTTTACCCCCAATCAGCGTATTTTCCTCAGTAATCGTGGTTTTCTACGCATAGAATTTCCCAATAGCTGCTAAAACTTATGCGTCTAAAGATGTATGAAAATTACGCTTTATTCTGTGGATTTTTCCCCTATACTGCTAGGGCTTAAGCTCAAAATAAATATTGAATTGATTAGAAACAGATTGGAGATACAACGATGACGGATATCGTAATTGTTAATGGTGCACGGACAGCAATGGGTGGTTTTCAGGGTAGTCTTGCCAGTTTAACCGCACCCGACTTAGGTGCAGCCACCATTCAAGCCGCTATTTCTCGTGCTGGCTTACAACCGACCGATATCGAAGAAGTCATTATGGGCTGTGTTTTACCGGCCGGCTTAAAACAGGGTCCTGCACGTCAAGCCATGCGTAAGGCAGGCTTACCGGATTCAACCGGTGCTGTAACCATTAACAAATTGTGTGGTTCAGGCATGAAAGCGGTCATGCAAGCCGCAGATATGATTAAAGCCGGTTCAGCAACTTACGTGGTTGCAGGTGGTATGGAATCAATGACCAATGCGCCGTACATTCTGCCAAAAGCACGCGGCGGTTTCCGTATGGGCCATGGTGAAGTCAAAGACCATATGTTCCTAGATGGCCTTGAAGATGCAGAAACCGGCCGTTTAATGGGTTCTTTTGCACAGGACATGGCCAATACCAAAGGTTATACCCGCGAGCAAATGGATGACTTTGCTATTCGTTCATTAAAACGTGCACAAACTGCAGTGAATGAAGGTTATTTTACCGATGAAATCGTGCCTGTAACGGTGTCTACCCGTAAAGGCGATGTCGTGGTCGATAAAGATGAACAACCATTCAACGCCAATATTGAAAAAATTCCAACACTACGCCCAGCGTTTGCTAAAGATGGCACCATTACTGCGGCCAATGCCAGCTCTATTTCGGATGGTGCATCTGCACTTGTATTAACCTCAGCAGACAACGCTGCAGCAAAAGGTTTACAACCGCTAGCCAAGCTGATTGCCTATGCTTCGAATTCACAGCATCCATCTGAATTTACCATTGCGCCAGTCGGTGCAATTCAAAAAGTTCTGGATAAAACCGGCTGGACGGTTGCAGATGTGGATCTGTGGGAAATCAATGAAGCTTTTGCCATGGTGACCATGTGTCCAATGGACGAGTTCAAACTGGACCCAGAAAAAGTCAACATCAATGGCGGTGCCTGTGCACTTGGTCACCCAGTTGGTTCGACCGGTTCACGTATTATTTTAACCCTAATTCATGCCCTAAAACGTACCGGTGGCAAGCGTGGTATCGCCGCCCTATGTATCGGTGGCGGTGAAGCAACTGCTGTGGCGATTGAGTTGCTTTAATTGAAAGTCTCCCTTTCTTAAAGGGGAGACTTAGAGGGATTCAATCAATCATTCCCAATCCTCTCCTACAAGGAGAGGGCCAGGGAGAGATCTACCCTCTCTCTAACTCTCTCCCAAAGGGAGAGAGAACTACTAGGAAGGAAAATAAAAAGCCTCCACTTGGAGATAATGCCAGTCAGTTAAGCAAATATTAGAAAAATGTAGTAAAAATGAGTGTATGTAAATACGCTCATTTTTTTATGTCTTTATCTGAACATTTAGAATCCACTCTTGAACATGCTCTCCCATCACTCAACCATTTTTGTGAACTTATTGACTTAAATTGGATTGAAACATCTCTGCATCAAACAGGTAAGGCATCGATCAGAAGGAGAAAATTACCTGCTGAGCACGTGGTTTGGCTTGTTCTTGGGCTTGCCTTG
>NZ_VPBE01000027.1:0-25225 GCF_013418895.1 Acinetobacter sp. YH12116
TCAGAATAATTCAAGTGAATTTGTTTGAAAGAAGAACTTTAAAAGCTTTATTTTCACCCGATAAAATACCCATAAAACAAGAGGAAGCTCAAATGAGCTTCCTCTTGTGAAAAATTGTGGGACAGCAGTGCGCTTCGGCGTCCTTTTTTACACAGTACCGTACAGGAATAACCCGATATGCAGCTTAAATTATGGATAGGCTTGAGTGTTCTGGCTTTGGCCGGATGTGATCAGCTGGGTCAAAAAGCCATGGACGCCATTCCAAATCCGAGTCCGCAGCAGGAACAGGTGGCACAGGCGGCCTATGACAATTTACGTGATGGCGAGTTCGAGCAGTTTCTGAATCATCTCGAACCAGAACTCAAAAGCCATTTTCAGGACAACCAGAAAGTCATGAAACGCTTTGCCAAGGTGATTCCAAAAGGCGAATATAAATCGCGTACCCTGATGACCAAAAGTATTGAAACCGGTAGTAATCAGCCGGGTCAGTACAAGATTAGCTATGAATATGCATATCCGAAAAATCTGGTGCAATATGACGTCAGCTTTGACCAGCCGGGCGGTAGCAGTAAAATCCGCAACTTGAATATTCAGGTATTTGGTGAGTGAGTGCACTCTTAATCACTACATTTTACTAAGCTTTACCAGATCGCTGCGTATTACTGCATATATATTCAAGATCAGTGCAAAATGTATTTAAGTAATAGAAAGAGGTCATCCACATTGGGCTAGATATAGAGTGAGATAGGTTTCCAATCTGCTGGAAAATTTCAAATTATCTTGTGAATCTATATTGATTTTTCGACTGTATCTGCGTGCCAAGATTGAAATAATTTTGTGCAAGCCCGAGCAAGATGTGGTTAAATGCCTATTTTATTGTGTTTCACCTTGACAAGGAAAAATCATGCGCGCGTACAACTTCTGTGCTGGCCCTGCTGCATTACCCACTGCCGTATTAGAAAAAGCTCAAGCAGAAATGCTGGACTGGCACGGCAAAGGCCTTTCGATCATGGAAATGAGCCATCGTAGCAAAGATTATGTTGCGGTTGCAGAAAAAGCAGAAGCCGATTTACGCAAACTCATGAACATTCCTGAGAACTATAAAGTACTGTTCTTGCAGGGTGGGGCATCCTTACAATTCTCGGCAATTCCATTAAACCTGCTCGGTAAAAATAACAAGGCCGATTATATCCATACCGGTATCTGGTCTGAAAAAGCATTAAAAGAAGCACAGCGTTATGGCGATATTCATGTCGTGAACGCAGGTATTCAGATTGATGGTAAACATGCGATTAGCGCGCAAAGCGAGTGGGATTTATCTGCAGATGCAGCTTATGTGCATTATGCCGACAATGAAACCATTGGTGGTCTGCAATTTGCCAGCATTCCTAAAACCGACAAGCCGTTGGTGTGTGACTATTCATCTAGCATTCTGTCTGCACCGCTAGATGTTAGCAAGTTTGGTTTAATTTATGCGGGTGCACAGAAAAATATTGGCCCGGCAGGTTTAACCCTGGTGATTATCCGTGAAGATTTACTGGATCAGGCCAAGCCGGAAATTCCAAGCATCCTGAAATATTCAGATCAGGCGAAAAATGGTTCAATGGTGAATACGCCATCGACCTATGCCTGGTATTTATCCGGTCTGGTTTTTGAATGGTTACTGGAAAATGGTGGGGTTGATGCCATGCATCAGACCAACCTTGAAAAAGCCAAACTGCTTTATGGTTATATCGATTCAAGCGATTTCTACGCCAACCCGATTGTTGAAGCCAACCGTTCGATCATGAACGTACCATTTACGCTGGCCAATGCCGATCTGGAAAAACAGTTCCTGCAAGAAGCGGAAGCCAATCATCTATTGAATCTGGCTGGTCACCGTTCAGTTGGTGGTATGCGTGCCAGCATTTATAATGCCGTGCCACTTGAAGGTGTTCAGGCACTGGTTAACTTTATGGATGACTTTGCCAAACGCAACGGCTAATCCAGCGTATACGAAAAAGCCCATCATCAGGATGGGCTTTTTTATGGGATATGGAATACGGATTAAAAAATAAATTGATGCAGCAGGTAGGCAGAAATCATCATGCCCAGAACAAAAAACAGGCAGGACATTTTATCCAGACGATAACGCTGACCCATTTGATGTTCAACAGATTGTAAGTTTTCTTCTTGCACGATTTTCATAGATATTATATCCAGTGATCTATTTATCGTTGATACTTTCGATTTGTCACATATTATTAACATAAAAAATTGGTTAAATAAAGTACTAAATACATTTTCCTTAATAAACTTTTCAGCCGATTTAAAATCAGAACATCATCTCTTCATTCTGTTGACCGGATTTATTCAATATTCAATTTTTAAACAGATTTAATCTAAGTCTATGAAAATCAATAGAGATTAAATAATAAGCTTTAAAATTTAAAACTGTGGATAAATAAGTGATTTTTGAATTTAAAATAGTGCTATTTAGAATAAAACTGTGGATAAAATATAATCAAATAAATTCAAAAGATACAAAAAAGACCTGCTTCAAGCTGAAAGCTCATATTGAAGCAGGTCTTTCTTTAAATATAAATTATTGTTTTTTCGCGTAAATACTGACCTGAATCCAGATATTGCCGCGAATGAACTGGCCAATTTCAAAATCAGCAAACTTGGGTTCTTTGGTCGCAATACGGATTAAAGTGGCTGGCTGGTTGTCTTCATGAATCAGGCAGACATCATACAGGGTGTAATCCTGATTCATAAATTGCGCTTGGGTTTTACCGACCACATTGCCCTGGAACCAGGCTTCATCTTCCTGTCCTAAGACTTCACCATATAAATAGGCCACCATTTTGGAGAAATTCACGGTCACCGGGGCTTTATCTTCTTCAGATTTTGGCTCCCAGGCGTCAATCTGTTCCTGCAAATTGGCCGGGGCAACACCATTATTGGCCGCCAGAATATCATTTAAGGCACGGTGATGTTTAATCGAGGCCGGATCATCAACAATCAGTTGCTCATCTTCTGCCACGGCTTCCAGCTCGTAAGCCCAACCATTCAGATGCGCGATATAAGTCTGGTCTTTTTGGTACTGGTGGTGATTGACGCTATACAGACTGTCAAAGGCATAGACCGTGGTGTTTTCACCCAGATTCAATCCCAAAACCGCCTGGGTATTGGAAGGGCAGCTAATAATCCGCTCAATGGTCACCGGGGTTTTATACGGGCTTTCAAAGCATGGAAAGGCCGTTTTAACCGCTTTCGGCTGATTGGCCTCTACGGCAATGACCTGCGCCAGTTGAATCGGCTGTTTGACCGGACCCTGAATCAGCCAGGTGCTGTCATCCATATCACATTCTTGTGCGCATAGCCCCATTGGCATGATGGGTGCATCCAGTGCCTGACCTAACCATTTGGGAACATCAACATTCGGCTGATCGGTGAGCAGCGTCCAATGCTCTACATGGCTGCCAAAACTTTGATCTTCAATGGTAATAATGTCTGGTCTGTTCTGATTTTTCATAAGCACGTTAAGAGAATGTCGAGTGGCCTTAATCTATTTAATCGAGGGTGTTTTAAATTTTTCAAGTCGGGGCGCCGATTTCTCTTTTGAAAATGCCCGAAATGATGAGAAAAGTCAAAGGATGAGCTTAAGCTGCTTAAGCAAAATCAGCTGATTCAGCGTGTTATTACTCCAGCATTATCTTGGTGAAAAAGCTTGTATTTCCCACCGCGACGTTGAGTGAATTTTGCTACACTAGGGACATCAAAATTGCCGGAATTGAAAGTGCTGCCATTTAAGCTGTGGGTGGATGCCGATGCCTTACCAAGAATTTTAAAAGATGTGATTATCCGGGCTTCTGACCGCTATCAGCTCGAAGTAATTTTTGTAGCCAATCAGAATGTGGGCATTACTCCATCGGTGCGGATTAAATCCCTGCAGGTCATGAGCGGCGCAGATGCGGCCGATCAGGAAATTGTTGAGCGGATGCAGGCCAACGATATTGTGGTGACCCAAGATATTCCACTGGCAGCGCAGGTGATTGAAAAGGGCGGTATTGCGATTCATCCACGTGGTGAAATCTATACCACTGCCAATGTTAAAGCGCGGCTGCATTTACGTGATTTTATGGATACTCTACGCGGCGCTGGCGTGCAGACCGGTGGGCCACCGCCAATTTCTGAGCGCGATAAACGTGAATTTTCCAGCAGTCTGGATCAGACCATTCAAAAACAAAAACGTAAAACCGGCTGAATTACATGCCCTCAAAAAATAATATTGCCCTGACTTATATGCTGCTGGTGTTTATCTGGGCCTCGACACCGCTGGCGATTGTCTGGAGTGTGTCGGATTTGCATATGCTGTGGGCGCTGGCTTTACGTTTTTTTATTGCCTTGCCGCTGGCCTTTGTCTTTTTATTGCTACTCAAAGTGCGTTTTCCGGTTGATCAGACTGCTCTGCACAGTTATGTGGCGGGTTCCTGCAGCCTGTTTGGTTCCCAGATTTTTACCTATCTGGCCACCAGCTATTTAAGTTCGGGCATGATTGCACTGATGTTTGGTCTGGCGCCGATTATTGCCGGCCTGATTGGGCGTTTTGCCTTTCAGCAGCGTCTGAAAAAACTGCAATGGTTCGGGATGCTGGTTGCAGTGCTGGGACTGGGTATTATCTGTCTGGGCGGAGGAAACCAGCATGTACAGCCGGTCGGGATTGGTCTGATGCTGCTGAGCGTGCTGATTTATGCCATGTCCATTTTCTGGGTCAAAAAAGTGAATGCCAAGGTGGAACCTGTGGCACAGGCCACTGGTTCAATCCTGATTTCAACCTTGATGGCAATTTTGATGTTGCCAATAATCTGGCCTTATGCACCGACTGAAATTCCGGAAACCAAGGCTTTATTCTCTTTGCTGTATACGGTGGTGATGGCTTCACTGATTGCCATGTTCTGTTATTTTAAGCTGGTACAGAATATTCAGGCGACCACATTGTCACTGACCACTGTCATGACCCCAATGCTGGCCCTGCTAATTGGTGCATTTCTGAATCAGGAAGCCCTGAGCTTGACAGTGCTGATTGGAGCTTTGGTCTTATTGTTTGGCTTGTTCTTATATTTCTTCCATGATTTACGTGCAAGCCGGGCGTTGGCACGTAAACAGGCACATCCTGAAACTTATTTAGATTGACACTGCTGGATGACTTCGGCCAGTTTGCTGCGGTCTTGCGGGTGTAAAGTAATAAAATAGGCCCCGGTACGATAGCGGCCATTATCTTCGGCATTGCTATAGACCACCTGGGCAGTTGCAGCAATATGAAAGAAATTTTCCGGATGACTTAAGGTCACGTGAATATAGCTGCCATCGGCAATTTCACGCTCACTGTAGAAGCTTAAACCGCTTTCGGAAAAGTTGACCTGTTCTGGTACAGGTAACATGCTTTGTACAATTGCATCGTATAAAGAACCGGTAATCAGGTTTAATTTTTGGTTGAATAAGGATAAGATTCGAGCAATTTGTTGATCTTTTTCAGATAATTGTTCTAATTCGTAGTTAAGCGCATGATCAAATTGATCTAATTCAGCGAGTAGTAGAAAATAACGCGGCAACATAAAATTAGGATCGTAAGGATCATTAAGAGCAACTTGATCAGAAATAAGCTGATAGTTGATTCTCAACGCAGCATCGATACGTGACATCACGCGACGTTCATTTTGAGCGTTTTGATGCTGTAAATTTTCCATAATGTATTACCTCGGACTAGATGGTATGTTTAAACCAATCTCGCTATATATAGGGTTGAGATATACGCGCGCTCGGCGCAGTAATCACTTTATTTCTTTTATTGCTCTGGTTTCAATGATCGGTCTCACTTTAGGTGTTGCTGTTCTGATTACAGTGTTATCTGTGATGAACGGATTTGACCGTGAATTGAAGAACCGGGTCTTGGGGATGATTCCGCAAGCGACTGTTTCATCTACCCAGATTTTAACAGATTGGCCTGAACTTGCAAAAAAAGTTGAGCAACATGAGCATGTTACAGGTGCTGCACCGTTTACCCAATTACAGGGGATGTTGACCGCACACGGTCAGGTTTCCGGCATTATGGTGACCGGTATCGAGCCGGAATATGAGAAGAAAGTTTCGATTATTCATCAGCATATGGTGGAAGGCAGCATTGATAACCTGAAAAAAGGCGAGTTTGGGATTGTGCTGGGCAAGCAAATGACCGATGCCTTGGGCCTCAGTTTAAATGACAGTATTACTTTGGTCTTGCCTGAAGCAACGCCATCACCGGCCGGTGTGGTGCCACGTTTTAAACGTTTTACCATTGTGGGGATTTTCAGCATTGGTGCCGAAGTTGATTCGATGATGGGCTATATCGCCCTGAATGATGCTTCGACCCTGTTACGTCTGCCGGATGGCGCACAAGGCGTACGCATGAAGCTGGACGATATTTTTGCCGCACCTACCGTTGCCAACGACATTGTGAGTGAACTGCCAGCCAATTTCTATGCTTCAGACTGGACCTATACCCATGGTAACCTGTTCAGTGCGATTCAGATGGAAAAGGCCATGGTCAGCCTGTTACTGTTCTTAATCGTTCTGGTCGCAGCCTTTAATATTGTCTCATCTCTGGTGATGGTGGTGACTGACAAAAAAGCCGATATCGCAATTTTACGGACCTTAGGTGCATCTCCGGGCACGATTACCCGAATCTTTATGGTGCAAGGGACCGTGATTGGCGTGATCGGGACAGTCTCCGGCGCGATTCTTGGAATTATTTTTGCCTCCAGCATCAGTGGTTTTATTGCCTGGCTGAACAATGTTTTGGGCTTGAATCTGTTTGATGCCTATTTCATTAACTACTTACCATCGCATTTAAGATGGCAAGATGTCGTGGTCATTGTCAGCCTGTCTTTAATTTTAAGTTTCCTGGCCACAATTTATCCGGCGTTACGCGCGGCGAAAATTCAACCTGCAGAGGCGCTTCGTTATGAATAAAACTGTACTAGAAGCCAAACAGGTCACTAAACATTTTACTGACGGCAAAACCACAGTAGATGTACTGCGCGGCCTCGATTTAAAAATCGAACAGGGACAATTTGTGTCGATTGTCGGCGCCAGTGGTTCAGGTAAAAGTACCTTGCTGCACGTCCTTGGCGGGCTTGATCGTCCAAGTCAGGGCGAGGTTTATTTAAATGGCCAGCGCTTTGACAATTTAGGCGAAGCTGAGCGTGGTTATTTGCGTAACCAATATCTGGGCTTTGTTTATCAGTTCCACCATTTGCTACCTGAATTTAGTGCGCTGGAAAATGTGGCAATGCCCTTGATGCTGCGTAAGGAAAGCAACTTTAAAGAAGTCAAACAGCAGGCCGAATATCTGCTGGATCGGGTAGGCTTATCGCATCGATTGACCCATAAACCGGGTGAACTGTCGGGTGGTGAACGTCAGCGTGTGGCCTTGGCGCGTGCCATTGTCACCAAGCCGGCAGTCATGCTGGCTGATGAACCGACCGGGAACCTGGACCGTAAAACCGCCATCAAGATTTTTGAGCTGTTACGCGAGCTGCGCCGTGAGTTTAATATGGCCATGCTAATTGTGACCCATGATGAAGAGCTGGCCAAATCGGCCGATACCATTTTGCATATGCAGGATGGCATCTGGGTACCCGACTAAAACCCGATTATCAGATCAATGACCCTTGAAGCCCACTCCGGTGGGCTTTATGCTTGCTCAAAATAAAAATAAGACAGAAAACGACATGTTCAAAATCATGGGTGCCGGCTGGATTGTAGGTATTGCCTGTATGGGCAAAACGCTATGGCCGATGCTGGATTTCCCGCTCTGGTTGTCAGGCCTGTTACTGATTATCCTGCTTTTACAGCAAATAGCTGCTTTACATTGGTCCCATCTGGGCATCCAATTGATTAATACCTGTGTGGCATTTGTCATTACATTTTTGTTGGGGCTGAATTTTGCCCAAAACCAGTTGCAAGAGCGGTTGATATTTCGTGAACTGACCCGCCAGCCGGCAGAGGTGGTGGTCTATGTCCAGCAAATCAATCAGCTGGGTAGCAGCCAGCTCCGGCAACCGGTTCAGGTGCTGAACCGGCATAGCCAGCCGGTGCAATGGCTGGCCTTGCTGCCGGCTGAACAGGAACTACAGCTGGGGCGTTATTATCGTTTACAGGGGCAGACCTTGCCGGCGCACAGTTTTGCCGTTCCGGGTGCGTTTGATGTAGAGCAGTGGTATCTCCAGCAAAATATCATGAGCGGCTTTCAGGTCCAGTCGATTGTGGAACTGACTGAATCGGAACTGTATCGGCTGGGATTTGGGGCACATTTAAGACAGCATCAGCAACTCTGGCCGCAATTTAAATTGTGGATCGAAACACAGCGTTTACAGATTCGTGACTTTATCCAGCAGCAGGCATTGCAGCATCCCGGCTTAATACTGGCACTGCTGACTGGCGATAAAAGTTTACTCGATGAAGCCACCGAGCAGCAGTTTCAGCGTTTCGGGATGAGTCATTTGCTGGCGATTTCCGGGCCGCATGTGCTGATTTTTGCCGCCATGCTGTGTTTTGTGCTGCAGCGCCTGGTCACTCGCTATTGGCCCGAATTATATGCGCAATTGCCCCGAAGTTATCTGCTGTTGCTGCCGTTTATGGGCTGTGTATTTGTATATTGTGCCTATGTTGGGTTTGAAATTCCTGCGCTCAGGACTTTACTGATTTGTCTGGTGGCAGGCGCCTGCCTGTTGCTAAAGCAGCCTATACAGCCGCTGTCTTTGCTGATTGGTAGTGCTTCGTTATTGCTGCTGCTTGATCCGTTGAGTGTGCTGTCGGCGGCATTCTGGCTGTCTTATGGCGCCTGCTTTGTGCTGTTAAGGATTTACCAGACCCTCCGGCAACAACCGGTGCATCCGCAGCAGACGTTGATGCAGAAATTGTGGCAGGGCTTCCGGCTGTTATTTGAATCGCAATGGAAAATTTTTATTGCGCTGTTTCCGCTGATGATCATCTTCTTCAAGCAGATTGCCTGGATTGCGCCGCTGAGTAATCTATTGGCCATTCCCTGGATCGGTCTGGTGACTGTACCGCTGGATATTCTGGCCGGTTTAAGTTTTTATCTGGCGGAACCGCTGAGCCAGTTGCTGTTTCAGCTCAATGACTTGGCGCTAAGTCTGTTATTGGGTTGTTTGCAGTTGCTGGATTTGCTGTTTGTGCCACAACTGATTCCGGTTGCGCTGAGCCCACCGATGCTGCTGAGTCTGGTGCTGGGACTGATGATTTTATTTCTTCCCGCAGGTCTAGTGCCTAAAGCCTGGTCAGCGCTGTGCTTGTTGCCTTTGCTGTTTCAGGATCAGTTTTCTCGGCAGGTGGAACTTACTGTGCTGGATGTTGGGCAGGGGCAGGCAATCTTTTTACGCTATCGTGAACACAGCATGATGATTGATATGGGCGGTCATTATGATGAACAGAAATGGAGTATCGGCCGGCAGATTATCCAGCCCTTTTTAAGTGTCAAAGGCGTGCAGCAGTTAGATTATTTATGGTTGACCCATCTGGATCAGGATCATAGCGGCGCTTATCAGACCTTAAAGCCACAGTTACAGGTGCAACAGGTCTATGCCAATGCTCAGCTTGAAGTAAATCCTCATAGCCATTTTGACTATTGCCAGCAAGGACAGCAATGGCAGTGGCAGCCGGGCATCCAGATACAGGTACTCTCTCCGAAACCGGAGCAGTTAAATCCTGTAGAACAGCAGAAAAATGAAAGTTCCTGTGTGCTGCTGGTCGAGTTTGCACAGGCTCAGCCTTATTCTCGCTTTTTATTGATGGGTGATGCAGGCTGGCCGACTGAATATCAGTTATTACAGGATTATCCGGATTTAAAAGTGGATGTGCTGGTACTTGGCCATCATGGTAGCCGGCACAGTTCATCTTACCAGTTTTTAAAACAGCTGGAGCCTAAACTGGCAATTGCATCGGCGGGGCTGAATAACCGTTATGGCCATCCGAGCACGCAGGTAAAAGCCCGACTGAACGCCTTAAAAATTCCCTTATGGCAGACCGCGCAGCAGGGTAGCATCCAGTTTTATCCCACTGAGAATGAGGTGCTACCGTATCGGCATATGCGGGTTTGGCTGCGGCGTGATTAAGCGGAATTAGCTTTGGTATTTTGAATTAACGCCAAGGCTTCATCCGTAGGAATATCATAAATCCGTCTTAAGGCTGGATGTGCCTTAAAGCGTTTATAACTCCAGTGATAATGTTCCGGATGCTGGGCAATCAGCTGTTCAATCTTCTGGTGAATCATTGCGGTGCCTTCATTGGCAGAACAGTCGTAGAGCCGTGCGTCCATGGCTTCAATGAAAATATCAAAACCTTGCTGTTCATTGCGCAGTGCATACAGAAACAGGGCAGCGGCTTTAGTTTTTTGAATCAGCTTGGCGCTCAGGTTGCTGGATTCAAGTGGCAGACCAAAATAGTGAATCATTTCACCCCCCAAATGCGGGGTGTGGTCCGGCAAAATTACCGTGGTTCCACCTTGTTTTAGTGCCTTAAAAATCTGACGAATACCGCTGTCATTGGTCGGCACCAGATTGGCCTGTTCACGGCTGCGAGCATTACGGACAAACTCATCAGCCGATGGATTTTTTACCGGTTTATACATGATGGTCATTTCAGTATGCTGCGCCACCCAGGCATTCATGATTTCCCAGGTGCCAAAATGCGGCACAATCAGCACCACGCCTTTTTGCGCAGCCAGTGCCTCATGTAACAGCTGTTCGCCATGCACCTGATGAATGCGGGAAATATTCTTGTGGTTTTCTGCACCCCAGATATTAAAAAACTCAAAATAAGAGGTGAGTTCATTGCGAATGGCCTGACGCGCCAGCTGTTCGCGCTCAGTTGCATCTAAATGCGGCAAGGCAATATTTAAATTGAGGCGAATCACCTGAGAGGTCTTGCTGAGCTGAAAGACATTCAAAAATGCCGCCAATACGCGGGCCGCCCAGCGGGAAAGGCTGAGAGGCTGTCGACTGACAAAATGAAGTAAACGAGAGATAGTCGTTGGGGCGAGTTTATCAGTCATTCAGTATAGTGAAATCTAAAGAAAAGGTTAAAAATGAAAATATTATAGGGGAAAACATTCAATTTAGACAGCAATCAGTTTTTCGGCGTATATAATGGAGGAAAATTAACTCGAGTTTTGGATTGTTTTTATGTCCGATTGGCCGCCTAAACCAGAAAATGAAATCAAGAATAGCCATCCACCCACAGCACAACAACCGACAGGAAACGAATGGAAGTTACTGGAAAAAGCGGTTTTAGCCTCTGTTGAAGAACAGCGCCGCGCCAGACGCTGGGGAATTTTCTTTAAGTTCCTGACCTTTGCCTATATTTTTATTCTGCTGGTGATTATGGGTAAAGGCTGTAGCAATAATTCCGCTACGGCCGTGACCAGCAGTTCGCATATTGCCGTGGTCGATATTGTGGGTACCATCGCAGCGGATAAACAGAGCGTCAATAGTGAAAATACCATTAAATCACTGCGTAAAGCCTATGAAGCAAGCGGCAGTAAGGCGGTGGTGTTAAATATTAATTCACCGGGCGGATCACCGGTTCAGTCCGATGAAATCTGGCAGGAAATCCAGTATTTAAAACAGCAGCATCAGGATAAAAAACTGTATGCGGTGATTGGCGATACCGGTGCTTCAGGGGCTTATTATATTGCTTCAGCCGCCGATGAAATTATTGCCAATCCATCTAGTCTAGTTGGTTCGATTGGAGTGATTATGCCGAATTATGGCGTCAGTGGCTTAATGCAAAAGCTGGGTGTTGAAGATCGCACCATGACCTCCGGTGAAAATAAGGCATTGCTGTCGATGACACAACCGGTGGATCCAGCGCAAAAAGCCCATGTTCAGGGTGTACTAGATAATGTGCATGCGCATTTCATTACTGCAGTCAAACAGGGCCGTGGCAACAAGTTAAAAGCCAATGATCCGACCTTGTTCTCCGGCTTATTCTGGACCGGCGATCAGGCGTTGAAACTGGGGATTATTGACCGTCTGGGCAGTATGAATACTTTAAAACGTGAATTAAAAGTCGACAAAACCGTCAACTATACCATTGAATATAATCCGCTAGATTCGATGCTGGGTCGTATGGGCACTGCGGTAGGTCAGGGGATGGCCAGCGCTGTATCGCAGCAGATTCAATCTGAACAAAGTACCAAATTACAATGAAACCATTAATCCATTTTGCTCACGCCAATGGCGTACCGTCACGGGTCTATCAAAAACTATTTCAGCATCTGCAAGATGATTATGACGTGATTGATGTGCCTTTGCTCGGGCCAGATAAACGTTATCCAATCGATAATCACTGGAACAGTCTGACCCAGCAGGTGATTGACAGTATTGTGCGGCAGGCACAAGGCCGCAAGGTGATTGCACTGGGTCATTCACTTGGTTCGGTGCTGAGCTTTCAGGCCGCGCAGCAACGCCCGGAACTGTTTTCCCAGCTGATCATGCTGGATCCGCCAATGATCATGGGTAAAGAAGCCTTAGTGATGCATGTAGCGAAACTGTTGAAGCTGAAAGCCCTCGATAAAATGTCACCGGCGGGATTGTCTAAACGCCGCCGTGATCATTGGGAGTCACGTCAGCAGGCGGCCGAGCTGCTCAGACCCAAAGGCTTTTATCAAGATTTTGATCCGGACTGTTTTCAGGCTTATATCGACCATGCACTGACAGAAGATCCTGTACGTGGTGGGGTGACGCTTACCATTCCTAAAATGGATGAAGTACAGATTTTCCGTACCAATCCATCTTTATGGTGGTTGCCACAGGCCAAATTGAAAGTACCGGCACAACTGGTGGTGGCCGAGAAAGGTCCGTTTCTGGCCCGCAAGTTTCCACAGCAAATTGAGAAGAAATTCGGGATTCCTTTTCATGTTGCGCCGGGCGGTCATATGTTCCCACTGGAACAGCCTGAGCAAGTGGCACAGATGATTAAATCCTTATTACAGGATCAGGCACCTTAAGATTACTTTTGGGAAAAATCAGGTCATAAAAAAACGCATCCGAGGATGCGTTTTTTTATAGATATTACTTTTTATTTTAGCGCTGACAGAACTGTAGCGGTTGCGCTAACACCTGACCACGATACAGCACCGCGTTTGGTGTGTGCTGCAGCGTACCACTACAAATCCATTCCACCACTTGCGGATAAATCAGATGTTCCAGCACATGCACACGATTGGCCAAGCTTTCCACGCTGTCCTGATGCGATACAGTAAGTACCCCTTGGGCCAGCGCCTGACCGGCATCCAGCTCGGCAGTCACATAATGTACCGTACAGCCATGATAGACATCACCCGTGTTTAACACCCGTTGATGAGTATGCATGCCTTTGTAATGCGGCAGCAGAGAAGGGTGAATGTTCAGCATTTTCCCTTCCCAGGCTTTAACAAACTTGGCGCTTAAAATGCGCATAAAGCCTGCCAGCACCACCAGATCAACCTCCCAGTCTAAAAGCTGTTGATGCATCACATCATCAAAACTTTCACGGTCTGGGTATTGCTTGTGTTCAATTACCGCAGTGGCAATACCGGCTTTTTGGGCACGTTCCAGCGCATAGGCTTCAGGCTTGTTGGAAATGACCCCAACAATTTGCCCGGAAAGACGGGCATCAATCAGGGCCTGTAAGTTCGATCCACTGCCTGAAACAAGTACAGCAATTTTCAACATAGACAATTACGCAAAAATCACACGGATTTTTTCGTCAGCACCTTCAACAGATTCTGCATTGTCAACAATGTGACCCATTGCCCAAGCTTTTTCGCCCAACTGGTTCAGCAATTCAACAGTTTTGTCAGCATCCGCTGCATCCACTGCCAATACCATACCAACGCCACAGTTAAAGGTACGGTACATTTCGAATTGTTCAACACCGCCTTCTTTTTGCAGCAGTTTGAACAGTTCTGGCCATTCCCAAGAGGATTCGTTAATTACCGCTTGCGCACCATTTGGCAGAACGCGTGGTAAGTTACCAGGTAAACCGCCACCGGTGATGTGCGCCATTGCGTGAACATCAACAGATTTAAGTAATTCAAGAATAGGTTTGACATAAATACGGGTTGGCTCCATCGCTGCATCTGCCAGCGGACGGCCATCTACGATTTGAGTCAGGTCAACGTTTTTCACGTCCAGAATTTTACGAAGCAGAGAATAGCCGTTTGAGTGTGCACCTGAAGACGCAACACCAATCAGAACATCACCCGCTTTGACTTTAGAGCCATCAATAATTTTGCTTTGCTCAACCACGCCTACGCAGAAACCTGCAAGGTCATAATCTTCGCCTTCATACATGCCTGGCATTTCAGCAGTTTCACCGCCAACCAGTGCACAGCCCGCAAGCTCACAACCTTGACCGATCCCGGTAACTACATTGGCTGCAACATCAACGTTTAAGTGACCAGTTGCATAGTAGTCGAGGAAGAACAGTGGTTCTGCGCCACAAACCAGCAGGTCGTTCACACACATGGCCACCAGATCCTGACCAATAGTGTCATGACGGTTTAAATTAAGGGCTAAACGTAATTTTGTACCAACACCGTCTGTGCCTGATACGAGAACAGGTTCTTCATAACCTTTAGGAATTTTACAAAGTGCGCCAAAGCCGCCTAATCCGCCCATCACTTCAGGACGAGTGGTGCGTTTCGCAACAGATTTAATTCGATCGACTAACGCGTCACCGGCTTCGATGTCGACACCAGCATCTTTATAGCTTAAACCAGGGGTAGGGTTAGAAGTTGAGTTGCTCATAATGAAGTCTCCGCATTCGCGCGGGGGATTATAACCCGAATATACGAAACTCTTATGTTATTTATGCGCTAAAATGCTATCTTTATTAAAATATTTTACTTTATATAACGATTACACTGCAAAAAGGCGAGATTCTATGGCAGATCGTACTTTACGTCGCATTTTTATCCTTGCCGGGATAGCTTTAATTTTTTGGATTTTATATTTACTCAAGCCGGTCGTTATTCCATTTATTGTCGCCTTTCTTGTGGCTTATCTGTTCAGTCCACTGGTTGATACTTTATATCGGGTTGGGGTGCCGCGCTGGTTATCCATCAGCATCGTTTTTGTCGGAATCGGGATTCTACTGACCGTGGCAGTCTGGTACATCATTCCGCTGGTCTGGAAACAGCTGATGATTGCCCGCGACAGTATTCCGGTCGGAATTAACTGGATCAATACTACCTTTTTGCCCTGGATTTCTGAAACCTTTAATGTCGATGAGATGGAAATTGATACCACGCATATGTCAACCATTATCATGGACTATGTGCAGACCAATTACAGCGCCGACAGCATTCAAGCCATGATTTTACGGGTGGCGCAGTCCGGTCTGAACTTTATCCAGATTGGCGGGACCATTGTTTTAATTCCAATTATTGCCTTCTATTTTCTGCTCGACTGGGACCGTATGCTGGACAGTCTGCGCCGTTTAATTCCACGTCCGTATGAGCGCAGCACCCTGCATATTGTGAATGAATGCCATAACGTATTAGGCGCGTTTGTCAAAGGTCAGTTCCTGGTGATGATCCTCCTAGGTGTGGTCTATGCCACCGGTCTGCAACTGATTGGTCTGGACGTTGGCCTGATTATCGGGATGGTGGCAGGTCTGGCCAGTATCATCCCATATTTAGGTTTTGCGGTCGGGATTATTGCTGCGGTCATTGCCACCTTATTGCAGTTTGGTATCGACTGGATGCAACTGTTCTTGGTGCTGGTGGTGTTTATGATTGGTCAGGCGGTAGAAGGCTACGTGCTGCAACCGTTTTTACTGGGCGATAAAATTGGACTGTCACCGGTAGCAGTGGTATTTGCTGTACTGGCTGGTGCGCAACTGGCCGGTTTCCTCGGGATGTTAATTGCCTTGCCGGTTGCCGCGGTAATTGTGGTCTTGCTGCGTCATGCCCGGGATTGCTATGAACGCAGTCAGTGGTATGGACAGTCGACGGCTATCATTCATCATGACCAGCAAACGGGCAGTATCAGCATAGAAACTGATCAGGTGGATGTCGATATTGATCTTGAGAAAGATCAGACAAAGCCACTGCAACAGACTGAAAAATCGAGTAAGATGAATTCTCTTGATCCTAAAGATGTTTAACGAAGGCCTATTCTGTATATGCGTCAACTGCAGCTTGATATAGAACCTCAACTCGATGCCCGAATCAGTGATTTTTCTGGTCCGGGCTGGGGCCATGTAATTGACGCAGTGCGCCAGTTGCATGCGGGACTGGTTAACCGTTTTTATGTTTATGGCGGTGCGGGTACCGGCAAAAGCCATCTGCTTTCGGCGATTTGCGATTCTTATCTGGAAATTGGCAAATCCGCGATTAAAGTCTCTTTGCTGGAACTTCTGGATGCCCCGACCGAAGCCATTACTTCTTTAGATCATTTTGATCTGGTCTGTCTGGATGATATTGAAGCGATTAGCGGCGTGCCGCATTGGCAGCGCGCGGTATTTCATTTAATCAATTACAGCAATGAAATGGGCGGGCAATTGGTGTTTTCATCACGTTTTGCCCCGATTGAACTGAAACTGGAATTGCCCGATTTACAGTCCCGTTTAACTCAGGCTGTGAGTGTGAAAGTGCCGACTGGCAGCCTGTTTGCCGACCGTCAGGCTTTGGTAACTTCGGTGCTGCAACGTAAAGGTATTCAGATTGATCAGCAGATTATTGACTACTTGCTGTTACATGGTCCGCAGCAGACTTCAATGCTGTTACAAAGCCTGCAACAACTGATTCAGCTGCTAAAAGGCGAAAAAACCAAACTGAGCGGTGCGAATTTGCGTCAGATCTACGCATTAATTGACGAATATCGGTAAAATACAAAAAAACTTGAGTAATTACTCTAGCTATGACAAATTACACTCAAAATAAGTCTTAGTTGCAAGGAAGCTGCAACTTAAAAATAAAAATGAATAAATAGGTTAAGGAGTAAGCTTATGCTCAAGCGGAGCATCGGCATTGGTATGCTGTTTATTGCGGGACATGCTTATAGTAGCAATATTGTTGTCACCATCACTGAAGATATTCAAGCCAATGATAAAGAATGTTCACTGCGCGAAGCAGTCGAGTATATTAATTTGGGGTTGCCGGAAGAAGGCTATAATGGCTGCGGTGGCGAAAATTCCTCCAATGTCATTCTGTTAGAAAAACACGCCGTTTATAAACTTAATCAGCAGTTAAAAATCACCCAACCCTTAAGCATTAAAACCACCTATGACACCGGCCTGAAAGAAAACAATATCAAAGGCCTGAACAATGCCATTATCGAAATGGCCGGTAATGAACGTATTTTTCATATTGAAAGCAGCGATGATAAACGTATTCAGGTCAACCTGAGCGAAGTCAGTCTGCAAGGCTGTGGCAGCGACAGTTGCCGTCCCAATCAGGGCGGCCTGATTCTGAACCATGAATACCTGGTGCTGGATTATGTCAAGCTGAGTCAGGGCCGAGCCAACCAGGGCGGTGCCATCTATAATCTGGCTGAAGTGGGAGAGAATATCGCGCCAGCCTTTATTGAAATTAAAAACAGTTTAATCCAGCACAACCATGCCACCGAGGGTGGCGCCATCTATAGCCGACTGCCAAGCTTCCGGATTTATGCAGCGGTGTTTAGCGACAACAAAACCAGCGATCTGGCATCTGCCAACCTCTACACCCAGTTACCTACAGAAGATGTCGAAAATCTCAAGCTGCTGGCCGCTGCCAATACCATCAGCAGTACGACCTTTAACCGCAATGAAGGCTATGTGCTGAACCTGAGAGACAATATCGGGGTCAATAACGTCACTTTAATGGGCAATAGCGCAGGGGTACGTTTAGAAGCCCCGGCAGGAAAAGGCTATATTGCCAACAGTATTCTGCTGGCCAATCCACATCCTGTGACGGCGCAGTCTGCTAACTGTAGCAAAGAGGCAGCCGATCAAAGCGTGCTGCAAAACAATCTGGTCTCTGAAGAATGTGGACTGGGTGATACCAATTACCCGAACCAGATCTGGCAGGGTAGCCATATTTTTAGCGGGAATATCCTGGAAGGCGCCTGTAAAGTGCTGAGTGAAGATGAGGACGCCTTATTCTGCCCGTATCAGGTTAAAGAAGAGCAGTTCCTGGGCTATATTCGCCCACGTATTTTACTGAATTACCAGGCTCTGGCTGACTCTCCAATCGTCAACAAAGGCTATGCACAAGTGGGTACCACTGAGCAGGTTACTTGTGCCTCGGCAGATCAGCGCGGGGTGAACCGAGCTTCGGATAATACCTTGTGTGACCGTGGTGCAATTGAAATTACCGTACCTGATGCCTCAGGTCTCATTGGTCGGGATATTCTGGCCGGTGAAATTGCCGAAATGTCGGTCAGCGATTTAATTGGTGATAGTGATCTGGTACCAGCCGAGTTCTGTGACAGTCTGTTTAGCAGCAATCCGACTGGGAAAGCCTGGCAGGCCGGTTGTGTGCAGATTGAGCAGACCCAGACCAGTTCCAAGGGTCAACTGACGATTGATGAGCAGGGCAAGATTATTTATACCCCGGATTCTGCCTGGCATGGCGCAGATGTTTTTAAAATTAAACTGGTGACCAGCAGTACACGTTTTAACACCACCAAACCGTATGTGGAAATTCGTGTACAAGTGATTCAGGCACCTGAAAACCACATGGACAGTGACAAAATTAAAACATCTGGCGGAGCAGTGGCTGGCTATGGCGTGCTCATGTTGATGTTATTGGCAGCTTGGCGCCGTAAAAAATAAAAACAGGGAAAGGGAATGAAAAATTATAAAAAAGCACTCTTGGGAGTCATGATTGTCAGTGCCATGTCATTAATGGCCGCAGAAGACCGTACTATTTATGTCACCACATTTGCCGATGAAAATGGTGAAAACCCGGATAAATGTTCGCTACGTGAAGCCTTGGTGGCGGCCAAACAGAACAAAGCCTTTGGGGGCTGTAGTGTCGGCAATACCAACTATATTGCAGTGGATTATATCCGTCTGCAAGCGGGTGAATACAAGTTAAATGCTGAATTACGCCCGCAGTCCAATGTGCGGATTATGGGCGCAACACCGCTTGATTACAGCAAGAAAGATCCTATTACCCACCGTTATCCGGCGCTGATACCGCATCAGACCATTATTAACGGCCAGGGGCTGCATCGTATTGTTAATACGCTCGACAGTCAGGCCAATGTCATGTTTGACGATCTGACCCTTAAAAATGGCTATAGCGATGGGCTGGGCGGGGCTTTACTGGTTGCCGGACCGTTGACCTTGACCAATACCGCAATTCTGGATTCGCAGGCAGCGCGGGGTGGTGCACTGTATATTGCTGCCCATAATCAGGAACAGCCAATTACGGTGGTGAATAGCCTGATTCAGGGGAACAGCGCCAGTGTCGGCAGTGTGCTGGCGATGGACTGTACGGCAAATCTAGCAGATACCCAGGCCAATATCACCATTCAGCAAAGCAGTGTCATTCAAAATGGCAACAGCAACAGCCTGAGTAGCTTTGATTTTTGTGGCAAGCCGCGTCTGACTTTAACCAATACCACAGTGGCTAAAAATAAAGCGAACTTAACGCAGGGGCATATTTTTAACCTGGCCAATGGCCCGGAGCACCGCCTCAGTACGCAATCGGTCTTCAGTTTAAATAACAATACCATTGTCGAAAATGAGGCCGCCAGCACCTTCTATTATGATGATTCAGGCATCAAAGTATTAAGATTTAATGTGCTGGCATTTAATACCGGAAAATCATGCCGTTATGCGTTGAATAATGGCAATTTAACCGAGCGGCAACCGAATATCAGCTCATCACGCAATGCGCTAATTTTCCCGAATGCACAAAGTGTAGAGCAGGGGGTATGTGACCTGCCGGAAACGCTCGCGAGCACAGAAGAAAACTCAATGAGCTCGGTGAATCTGAGTGGCAAGCAGTTAAGTGATGTGCTCTATCCAATGCAGCCGGCTTCAGCCTATAACTTATTCCTGCCGTTATATTATCCAAAAAATCTAGGCAATGATGCAGACCTGGTCAATGTCGAAGGATTTGGCTGTGAAGTGTCAGATCAGCGTGGTTTACAGCGTGTGACTGATGGCACCCTGATTTTAGACCCAGAACAGAAAAACAGCTGTGAAATTGGTTCGGTTGAACTCATGCGTATGACCGCAGCAGATATTGTCAATCTGAAAAACGTGTCGCATGTGACCTTGTTTGACAGCTATCAGCAGGAGATTGACCGTTTAAAAGCGCTGGTTCAGGCACCAGAGAAAAATAAAGAGCTGTTGGCCCAACATCAGGCAGATCTGCAAAACTATGAAAATTTACTTAAATTTTCCAAGCAAAAACAGAAGTATCGGACTATTTATATCGATCCATTTGCACTGGCCCTCAAGCATGATGAGCCAAATGCCGATGGTAGCGTGGCACAATTGCTGGAACTAAAACCGGAACACTTTAATATCAGTACAGAAGTCTATGGTATTGGCGGTGGTTTAGAAGATGTGGCCTTTGACCGCAGTAAACTGCTGCATGATCCAAACCTGAAATGCGAATGGGATGCCGATGTAAAACGGATTCTGTTCTATCGGGTCGATGATCAGGTGACCCAGAATATTGATTCTGCCTATTGTGCCTATACCATTACGTCGGTGACGGATCCAACTGTTCAGTCGAGTGGTTTGCTTGAAGCAAAATTCATGAACATCAAACCGATTGCCAAAGCCGACCGCTACACCATTGAATATGGTTCGGATTTGAAAATTAATGTCAATCCGCTGGAAAATGACAGTGATGATGGCGATGGACCTGTCAATACACTGCTGTCTGGACAAAATAAACCGGCCTTTTATACCGATAGCAATGGACTTGAATTGCCAATCCGTTTAACCAATGTGCCTTCAAGTGTACTGGTCACGGCAGACCGGAGTGGTCCATGTCCAGGGGATTATGTGCGTGAAACTTGTTATGGCGGAAACCTGCAGATTCAGGTGCGTAACAGCTATAGCCCGTTTGATTATGAGCTGAAATACACGGTATTTGATGCTGAACAGGAGCTGTCCAATGAGGCGACCATCAGCCTGATCAATACCGCGAAAAACAGCAATACTGAAGGAAGCGGTGGTGGAAGTCTAGGGCTTGCTGGATTATTTGGTTTATTGGGCATGGCGGTATATCGTGTACGCCGTCAGTTTAAATCATAAATCATAAATCCAGTGAATGTAAAAAAGCCTCTGATAAGAGGCTTTTTTATGGACCAGCACTGGGTTGATGTGTGGCTTAATCGCTTAGTATTCTGTCGGCGTGATATATTTATTGATATATTCTTCACGAATCAGCACGCGTTCTTCAGGCGTGGCCTTCTGCATTCTTTGGCCGAGTTCCTTGCGTTCCTGGGTACTCATTTTTTGCCAGGTTTCACGCATTTTCTGCTTTTCTGCATCGGGTAGCTGAATAAACCAGTCCATACGCTGTTGCAAAGAAGCACTTTTATCGGACGGCAGTTCTTTTAAATTCTGATAACGCTTGATTAAGGCCAATTGTTCTTCATCTGAGAGGGTTTCCCAGCTTTCAACAATTTTTGTGTCTGCATCTTTGGAGAAAATCCAGAAACGCTCAAAGCCTGCAAAGCTGGTTTGCAAAAAGCCCAGCGCACAGAAGGCGAATGCTAAACGTTTAGCTGCCATGTTGAACTTTATCCTCACCCAGCACCAATAACATTTCTAGATCTTCCATCATTTGTGGTGAAAGTTTTGGCGTAGCCACCACCTGATTTTGCGGTTGCGCGGTCATTTCTACCGAATTTGGTAAAATGACGAATCCTGCAATGGCAGCCGCAAGTGCAAAACCGGACATTTTCCACAGGTCATAGCGTGATGTCTGCTTATCCTGAATCTGATCCAGAACATGATTCATCACCACAGCTTTGTCTTTGTGGTGGTGGGCGAGTCCATCAAGTTTGGAAGTCACTTGTTTTAAGAAATCATCTTGTTTCATTCTGATGATCCTCCCAGATATGGATTCATATGTGCCAGAGTCTGGCGTAAAGCCTGAATAGCACGATGATAATGGGTTTTTACACTGCCTTCAGAACAATTCATAATCTGGGCAGTGGTCTGAGTATCGAACCCTTCCCAGGCCCGCAGCATAAACGCTTGTTGCTGACGCACCGGAAGTTTGGCGATTGCCTCCTGAATTTCTTCAGCAGTCATGGCTTGGTCCAAAAACTCAGCAGGATTGAGTGCACGTTCATCGACCAGATCATTTTGTTCGACATCATCGTCATCCAGGCTGACTTTGCGGAAAAATGAAAAGGGTTGTGCACGACGGGCTTCTTTACGTCGCCAGTCCTGTAATTTGTTATTTAAAATGGTGTAGAACAGCGGATACCACTCATCTGTGCTTTTATCGGCATAGGATTTGTGCAGGGAAATAAAGGCTTCCTGAACCAGATCCATCGCGATGCCATGCTGTCCCTGAGTGGCACTTTCCATCATCACTAAGGCGCGCCCGGTGACCTCGTGCATAAAAGTTTTCAGGCGTTGTTCAGCCGTACTCTTCAGAGTACTCAAACTTTCAGGTTGAGACTTTTTGGGTGCTAAATCCATAGAGATGGAAAATCCTGTCATTGGATACCCACCATTATTTTTAACTTCATGGCACTATTAACGTTAAAAATAATGGTTCGGTTGACATTACAAGTTATTATTTTTCTAGTGTAATCTATTTTTTTAATAGGGCCAGCCTATTTAATATAAATTAACGTATTAGAGTCGTTGACGTACCATTTCAAAAAAACAGACTGAACCGGCAATCGCGACATTTAAAGATTCCTGTCCGCCCGGTTGTGGAATGGTAACGGCTTCGGCATGTGCTAGTGCGTAATCCGATACACCTTGACCTTCATTACCGAGAATCCATACGCATGGCTGGCTTAAGTCTTTGGCATACAGGCTGGTGGAACGGTGTGAGCTGGTGACATAGACCGGAATTTTAAACTGTTCCAGAATCTCCTCGAGCTGGATATTTTCAAAGGTCTGCAAAGAAAAATGCGCACCCATCCCGGCACGTAATACCCGTGGTGACCATAACGAGGCGGAGCCTTTGGTGCAGACAATTTGCTGGATGCCGGCTGCAGCAGCCGAGCGTAGCAGGGTGCCGACATTGCCCGGGTCCTGGACATTTTCCAAGATTAAGGTATCGGCCTGATAGTCAAGCGCCTGACTGGAACTTGGCAAATCGACAATAGCCAGACAGGCAAGGGTGGTGCCCAAGGTACTTAAATCTTTATATAAAGACTCGCCAATTACAAACACCGTACCCTGATACTGGTCCAGAATATCGTTCAGATCAGGATGTTTCAGGGCATTTTCGGTGGTGAAAATCGCGTTAATTTTCCGGTTTTGTTCTAACCATGCCAGACAAAGGTGCGAACCTTCAAGCACAGTCTGACCTTGTTTTTTACGGTAGCTGTTTTGTTCAATCAAGCCACGTAGGTGCTTAATTTTAGGATTATCTTTCGATTCGAGAAATAAGGTAGGCATGGAGAACATCCACACCTGTGAGCACAGACCCACAGGTGTTATCAGAAAAAATTAAGCGTGGTAGCCAGTAACAAGATCAACTTCGTTTTTAGAACCAATGATCACTGGTACACGTTGATGCAGATCGGTCGGTTCAATTTCCAGAATACGTACACGACCTGTTGTCGACGCACCGCCGGCTTGTTCCATGAGCATACTCATCGGGTTGGCTTCATACATTAAACGTAAACGGCCAGCTTTTTTCGGATCTTTCAGGTCATATGGATACATGAAAATCCCGCTACGGCACAGAATACGGTGAATATCACCCACCATACAGGCCACCCAGCGCATGTTAAAGTCTTTTTCACGCGGACCGGTTTTACCTGCTAGCAGTTCATCAATATAACGTTGAACGGGTGCTTCCCAATGACGCTGGTTAGAGGCATTAATTGCATATTCTTTGGTATCCGCTGCCACCTGGATATTTTCCGAAGTCAGCAGGAATTCCTGAGCTTCCGGGTCGAAGGTAAAGAATACTACACCTGCACCGACGGTTAAGGCCATCATGGTTGATGGGCCATACAGTACATAACCGGCAGCAACTTGGTGAACACCGGCCTGCATGAAATCAGCTGCTTGGGTCACTGCATTTTTTGCCGGAAGAATCGAGAAAATGGTGCCGACACACATATTGATGTCGATGTTGCTTGAACCATCTAGCGGATCGAACAGCACTAAATATTGGCCATTTTCCTGTGCCGGAGTGAATTCATCCAGTTCTTCTGAGGCTAAACCGCCCACATTGGGATGTTTCTGTAAGGCATCAATCAGGTAATCATTGGAAATGACATCGAGTTTCTTTTGCTCTTCGCCTTGCACGTTCTCATTTTGTGCGCTGCCCAGAACCCCAGCTAAGGCACCTTTTTGTAAAGCCTGATCAATGGTTTTGCAGGTGTTGGCAATGGTCTCAATCACCTGTGCAAGTTCAGGGGTTAAATTTCCGCTTTGTTGTTGTAGAAATTGGGACAGGGTGCGATAAGACATAATAGGAAAACTCCGAATAAGAATCGATCGGGCATGATCAAAAAAGCTTTGTCCGATATTTTAGATGAGAACAGCTTAAAAGAAAAATTAAACTCAACTATTTGACGTGATTTTGCCCTTGCAAGTCTGCTAGAAAGTGCTATGTTGATGTGAAGGAACAGAATCAACCAGTATATAGGAGCACACATATGACAACGTTAAAGTTTGATGCGACTCCAACCCCAAGCGAAGGCATTAGTTTAGATGAAATTAGCGCCGACAAGGTTAAAGAAGCCTGGAAGGGGTATGAAGCAAAGCCAGAGTACAAGAAATTTAACAAGCACGACATGATTGAGTCGATGCAACCCGCCAAAGATGAAGAAGATGCACAGGCAAATGCACCTTAAATAGAATTTGGCTCAGCTCTTGTGTTTGAGTATTAAAAAAGCGCCCGATGGAGTAATGCCAGTCAGTTAAGCAAATATTAGAAAAATGTAGTAAAAATGAGTGTATGTAAATACGCTCATTTTTTTATGTCTTTATCTGAACATTTAGAATCCACTCTTGAACATTCTCTCCCATCACT
>NZ_VPBE01000028.1:0-25163 GCF_013418895.1 Acinetobacter sp. YH12116
AATTATGGGGTGTCTTGATTGCTTATAATGTTCTAAGAAGACAAATGAAATATATGGCTCAACGTGCCAAAGTAAGCCCGTTGAGGATCAGTTTTCATATTGCATCTATTGCCCTTCTTAATTTACTCAGATTCGACTCTTTGGCTTCTGCAGGTAATCTACCCAAACATCTGGAAAGTTTAATGGAGAAATCTAATCGGTATGTTATACCTGAGAGAAGAGTGAGGAGTTATCCAAGGGTTGTAAAAGGAAAACCTCAAAAATACCCAAGAAAAAGCCAGTCAATCTCTTAACTGACTGGCATTACTGCATCGGCAGGCTTTTTATGGGGTATAAGCAGATTATTCGAGGAATTTAACCGTAACCCCTGAACGGACTTTACGGCCCAGGTCGTTGGCATCCCAGTTGGTCAGACGGATACAGCCATGCGAATAGGATTTAGAAATCATCGACGGGTTTGGCGTACCGTGAATACCAAAGGATTTTTTGCTCAGACCAATCCAGATATTCCCCACTGGACCGTTTGGACCTGGTGGTAAGGACAGTGGCTTCATGTTTTTGCCCTGGATAAAGTTACTTGGCGAGTAGCTGTACCACGGGTTTGGTGCCACACCAGTCACTTTATAAGTCCCGGTTGGTGAAGGGGTGTTGGTATTCCCAATACTGGCCGGGAATGATGCGATCATCTGGTTGCGGCTGTTAAATAGATACAGCTGCTTAGCGCCTTTGTGCGCCACAATCAGGTGGATATCTTCCGGCAGGTCATTACGTACATTGGCCACAATCAGTTTCTGACCGGCTTTGTTAAAGTTGGCATTTGGATTGAGCTTTTTCAGGAAGTTCTCATCCATATGGAACTTTTCACCCAGCATTTCAGTGACGCTGGTGTAGTGCAGGCCTTTCATTTTGGCTTGCAGTGCATAGTCGCCCGGAATTGATTTGACATACGGACCTTTCAGGTCATCTTCAGTAATGGTGTATTCCACAAAAGCCGGTTTTGAACCCTGACGGGCAATTAAAGCATCCCAGGTTTCCTGCGTCAGCACACCGGTCGGTTTAATCCCGTTCATCTGCTGGAAAGAGGCAATCGCTTTCAGGGTATTTTTACCGCTGGTTCCATCAATCGCACCCGGAGAAGCATGAGCATTATTGAGCATCACATGCGCGCGCGCATAGACCGGGAACTGGCCTTTGCCAATATTTTCATACCAGCTGGCATTGTTCAGGCCATCTAAAGTCCAGGAGGCTTTGGCTGGCGCTGTGCTGGCTGAAGTCGTTGCAGGCGCAGCAGTTGTCGGTGCGCTGCCGATATCAGCCTGGGTATCTTCGGCATTTTGCAGGTCTTCTAGGGTCGCTGAAGCCTTGTTCAAATCTTGTTCTTCTTGTTGCGTAATTTGCGTTTCAACTTCTGAAGGTACGACTGCCGCTGATGCGTCTGTTGCAAGCGGATCAATCGGATCTTCAACCGCTGTATCGCTAATCAATTGAGGATTCAACGGCTGTTCAGCAGTGGTTGCAGCCAGGGCTGTACCAGCAAACATGCAACTTAAACTCATTGCGAGTACTGTGCGAACGAACATGTAAGTCAACCTTAAGAATTATTCATTTACATTTTAAAAACTACACAAGTATTACAGAAAAAATGAGGAGATGCAGTATCTGTTTTGTGTAAATATCACTTTTATCTTTTACAGTCCGGCATTTTTAAAGGACTAAAGAAGTTATTAAAATTTCTGCCTTTTTGATATGATGGATGCAAGATTCAGTCGAAGTTAGGAAAGTAAATGACGGCCTTAAAAAATGATCGTTTTCTACGTGCCTTGTTGCGTGAACCCGTAGATACCACGCCGGTATGGATGATGCGTCAAGCAGGACGTTATCTGCCTGAGTATCGTGAAACCCGTGCCAAGGCCGGAGATTTTCTTTCCTTGTGCAAAAATACCGAATTTGCCTGTGAAGTGACCTTACAGCCTTTGCGCCGTTATGAGCTGGATGCAGCCATTCTATTCTCCGATATTTTAACTGTACCGGATGCTTTGGGCTTAGGTTTGTACTTTGAGGCTGGTGAAGGTCCGAAGTTTCATAAAACCGTGCGTACCGAGCAGGATGTCGCCAATCTGCCGAATTTTAATGCCAAGTCAGATCTGGACTATGTCATGAATGCGGTATCGACCATTCGTTCAGCTCTGGGCGGACAGGTGCCGTTAATTGGTTTTTCCGGCAGTCCGTGGACGCTGGCGACTTATATGGTTGAAGGTGGTTCAAGCAAGGATTTCCGCTTTACCAAGCAGATGATGTATGCCCAGCCGGAAGTGCTGCATGCTTTGCTCGACCGTCTGGCAGTCGCTGTGATTGACTATTTGAATGCGCAAATTGATGCTGGTGCACAAGCGGTGCAGATTTTTGACAGCTGGGGCGGGGCACTGGCGCATCGTGAATATATCGAGTTCTCGCTGAACTATATGCAAAAAATTGTAGCGGGTCTGCAACGCGAAAAAGATGGCCGTAAAATTCCGGTCATTCTATTTACCAAAGGCGGCGGTCAATGGCTGGAGCCAATGGTGGCCACCGGTGCCGATGCCTTTGGTCTGGACTGGACCACGCCATTAAATGTGGCGCGCCAAACCGTGAATGGCCGTGCTGCCTTACAGGGCAACCTCGATCCAGCCACGTTATATGGAAGCCCGGACTCAATCGCCAAGGCGACTAAAGCCATGCTGGATGATGCCTATGCCCATGGTGAAAAAACCGGCTATATTGCCAACCTGGGACATGGTATTACCCAATGGGTTGATCCGGCCAATCCGAAAGTCTTTATTGATACGGTACATGAATACAGTGCCAAGTACCTTTAAGAAGATGCAACAATATTAGGATTCAGCCTTGATCACAATTTTAAAATCAGGTTTTGAATTCACTTATAAGGCAGCTTCGGCTGCCTTATTTGGAATTTTATTGCTGATTGCTTTTGCTTTTACCGCCAGTCTGGGTAGCCAGGACTATTACGGTTTTTTCCGTTATGACTATTTGCTGTTTTATGCGGTCCTCATTCAGATTTTACTGCTGTATCTCAAGCTGGAATCCTGGGCCGAGGCCAAAGTCATTGCGCTGTTTCATCTGCTGGCGATGATTATGGAAATTTTTCTGACCCATCCGGCGATTGCGTCCTGGCAGTATCCGCAGCCGGCCGTATTTAAAATTATGACCGTGCCGCTGTTTGCCGGGTTTATGTATTCGGCTGTCGGCAGTTTCTTTGCCCGGTCCTTGCGTTTGTATCGGGTATCTTTTACTCGCTTGCCGGGTTTTGCCAATATGCTGAGTCTGGCGGTGCTGTCTTATATTAATTTTATGAGCAAGTTTTTTGTGCCGGATATCCGCTATGTGCTGTTTGCCTGGAGCGTACTGATATTCTGGAAAACCCGTATCCAGTTTGAATTGCAGCATCACCGGATGCAGCTGCCGATGTTACCGGTCTTGTTGTTACTGGCCTTTATTATCTGGATTGCAGAAAATATCAGCACCTTTTACCAGATCTGGCTGTATCCAAGTCAGGTCGACAGCTGGCATATGGTTGGCTGGGGCAAGTTGGGGTCCTGGTATCTGCTGTTATTGCTGAGTCTGGTGCTGGTCTTGAAAATTCTGGGTGATCGTCAGCCAAATGGCATCTGGCAACTGAAACCTGCGCACTTAAAGGATACAGAAAAATAATTTTTCCACTTTGGTATAAAGTGTTTTGTGTTCGCTGGCGGATGCGTTATCTTTAAACAGTGTAATAAAAATTACACATTGTGAAACAATAACAAACTCAGATAATAAATTCTGGAGACTTTTATGTTAAAAAAATTAGCTTTGGCAGCAGTATTGGCAGCAGGTTCAACGGCAGCATTTGCAGACGCTGATGCCGGCTGTGGTATTGGTTCTCAAGTTTGGGCAGGTCAGTCTGGTAAAGTGCCTAAAATTTTAGCTGCTACAACCAATGGTATTTTTGCAAACCAGTTGTTCGGTATTACCTTCGGTACTTTAGGCTGTAGCGGTACTGGTACTGTAACTGCGCAAGTGGTGACATTTACCAATGAAAATGCCGAAACGCTGGCGCGTGATATGGCTGTAGGCGAGGGTGAAAGCCTGAACGTACTGGCTGAATTACTGAGCATTAAAGCAGAAGACAAAGCACGTTTCTTTGCAGTGACCAAACAAAACTTCTCTGAAATTTATTCAGCTGACAACCAGACTTCTGTTGAAGTGCTGGCTTCTTTACAGTCAGTGATGGCACAAGACGACATCTTAAAAGCCTACGTCTAATTAAGCATCCCATAAAACCCTGTCTTCTGGCAGGGTTTTTCTCTATATAAGAACCAAATAAGAATTGATCTGCTGAATGAAACCTCTTGCTTTTGTATGTGCTGCTTTGTTATCTCCTGTGGCGTATGCCGCGACGTCTTCTCCTGAATCTTCAACGCCGGCACAGTTGTATATCCAGCGTGCTGAACAGCAGCAACTGGCACAGCAAAATACCTGGCAACGCTTAATGTATGCCAATACTTCCGGGCAGAGTACTGTCAGCTATGCCGGCTATTTTTTAACAGAGGCCAAAACACCCGATTTAAATCAGGAATTACAGGCGCATATTGCAGCGCTGTTTCAGCAGGCCGAGCCAAATCAATCGGTACAATGCCGTTTTCCGGCACGTAGCCGCTGGCTGGTGCAACAACTGAATATTCCACAGACGGAACTGGCTGCCGTGGCCTGTCCGGAACTGGATGAATGGATTGGCCAGATTCGTCCATACAAAACCACTTTAATTTATGCCACCGATTTTATGGGCAATCCCAGCTCCATGTTCGGGCATACCTTGCTGCGACTGGACCCGAAAGATCAGCAGGAACTGAACCTGATTTCCTATGCGGTGAATTATGCGGCCACAGTGCCGGGTGAGCAAAGCTGGTCCTATGCCTGGAAAGGTCTGACCGGACAGTATCCGGGTGAATATTCCCTCATGCCGTATTACCGCAAGGTTAAGGAATATGGTGATCTGGAAAGCCGCGATTTATGGGAATACGAGCTGGATTTAAGCCCGGATGAAACCCGTTTTCTGGTGGAACATATCTGGGAAATGAAGCACGTCAGCTTTCCCTATTATTTTTTCAGTGATAACTGTGCCTATCGTTTATTGGGCCTGATTGATCTGGTCCGTCCAGAGCTGAATTTACAGCAACAGTTTAAAGTGGCGTCGATTCCGGTTGAAACCATCAAGGCGCTGGCAGATTCAGATCTGGTCAAAGACACCGTGTATCGCCCGGCGCTGGAAACCCAATTACTGGCTCAAGCCCGCCAGCATGGTACAGACCTAGCGCAAGCGGCACATCAGCTGGCTTTTGCCGAATCTACCGATTTAAATACGTTATTGCAGCCTTATACCGCATTAGAGCAGGCCAAAATACTGGAAATGGCCTACGATGATCTGTACCTGCAGTTTTTAGCCCGCAAGGTCGAAACCGGTTTTGCCCAGCCACGTTTACGCCAATTACTCAGCCTGCGAAGCCAGCTTCAGGTCGACAAGCAGCGCCGCGCGCCGGACGTCCCAAACGTTGATCCAAGCCAGGGCCATCATGCGCGTAATCTGACGTTAAGCACTGGTGAAGTGCAGGGACAATCCTTTATCGAACTGGGCCATCGGCAAGCCTATCATGATCTGCTCGATCCGCAAGGTGGTTTTCGTACCGGGACTCAATTGCTATTTTTACAGGGTGCGCTGCAATATCGGGATGAAACCCTAAAACTGAGTCAGCTCGACGTGCTGGCGGTGAACTCCTATAACCCGATTACGCCGTTTAAAACACCATTGTCCTGGGGTTTTAATCTGGGCTGGACCCAGGAAGCGCTCGATCAGCATGGTCAGTTCAGCACTCAGGAACAGCATGGTGTAGCCAATTTACAGGTCCAGATGGGCTATAGCTGGGCCAGTGCCGACCGTGAGCATATTTGCTATGCCCAGCTACAAAACCATCTACAGGCCGGTAAAGCACTGGGTCGTGGCTGGCGCGTGGGTGTCGGACCCACCTTGGGCTGCCAGAATATCTGGAGTCCGCAGCTGAATAGTGTGCTGCAAGTGGAATTGCCATACTGGGAAGATGCCCAGCAATGGAATTTGAGACTGCACAGCCAGCTGCAATATGTGCTGAATCCGCAGCATGCGATTCGTCTGGGCTGGGAATATCAGCAGCAGAATCAACAGGACTGGCATCAGACCAGTCTTGGTTATGCCTGGTTCTTTTAAGCTGAAGTCGTGAAGTCAGGCTTGAAAATCCAGATTGTTATTAAGTGAATATTCATTTAATTCACAAAAGAATTGTCTTATGTGACAGCTGCGTTAAAATCTGCGCTGTAATTCATCTGTGTGAGGCGGTTGTATGAACCAAGAGCGTATAGAGGAACTTGCAGCGCAGTGGCAGGCGATTTGCGGGCAATTTTCTGAAACCGATTTAAGCTATAGCTTCGAGTTCATTCAACAGCATGTCACGGTGCTGGTGGCCGAATTTTATCGACAGATGATGCAGGAGCAGGAAGCCTCCTATTTCCTGTCCGATGAACTGGTACGTAGCCGCCTGAAAAATGCTCTGCAGCAATGGCTGCTGGACAGTTTTGCGGTTCCGTTCAAGCAGGATTTTAAAGTCATTGTCACCAAGCAGCTGAAAGTCGGGGAAGTGCATGCGCGTATTGGCGTTCCTTCTTGGCTGATTATTCGCGGCATCCGCGAAATCCAGCGCAAAAGTTTTGCCTTTTTTCTGCAAACCCCGCAGGCCGATGTACTGGCTGCTGCCGATTATATGACTCAGGTGCTGAGCCTGGCCGCAGAAATCATGTGCCGCACTTATGAGGCCAAGGTAGAAATTCATAATGATATGAAACACACCTACCGTCTGTTTTCTGCCATGCAGGATGTGGCCGTGCAAAAAGACCGCCAGCGCGGTTGTCTGCTGGACTGGGAAAATGAGCTGATGTTTAAGGCCTTTTCTGATCAGTCACAGCTGTTTCATCCGCCACTTTCCAAATCTGAATTTGGCCTGTGGTTCATCCATAAAGCAGCCTATGCTTTTGCCAGCGCCGAGCAGGTGGAGTTTATTATCCAGCGGATTTATCAGGTGGATCAGTTGAACCAGCAGCTGCTGGACACTTCCGATCAGCAGCAGATGCTGTTACTGATTCAGCAGATTCGCTGTAAAAACCGCGAAATCCAGCATCTGGTCGATCAGCTGTTTCAGGTGGCGGAATATATCGGCACGGGCAATGATTCGCTGACCCAGCTGTTAAACCGGCGTTATTTAAATACCATCCTGATTCGTGAAATCCAGTTCTCGCGCAAAAACCGCTCACCTTTAAGTCTACTGGCGATTGATGCCGATTTCTTTAAAGAGATTAATGACCGCTATGGCCATGCCGCCGGTGATCTGGCCTTGCAGTTTATGGCCGAAGTGCTGCTGGAATCGAGCAAGGGTAGTGATTATGCTTTCCGGGTTGGTGGGGAAGAGTTTTTATTGCTGCTGGTCGATAGTGACTGGAACCGGGCCCAGATGATTGCCGAAACCATCCGTCGCCGGGTTGAAGATACCCCAATCCGTTCTGCTGAAGGTGAGAGTTTTAAATTTACCGTGAGTATTGGCGCAGTGCAGTATGATGGCCATCCGGATTATCAGCGTTTTCTGGATGCCGCAGATGCAGCCTTATATAGCGCCAAAAATGCCGGACGTAATCAGGTCTATCTGGCCAAATAAGCCTTTTAAGTCTCATCCCGGCATGAAAAAACGCCCAAAACTGTCGGGCGTTTTTTATATCAAAGCAGCAAGATAAAACCAGCCAAAACATCAAAAAGCTCAAGCGGTATTTTAGGCCTCAACCACCACATAATATTTTTTCACTGCTGCAACCACTTCAAAGGTACCGACAAAACCCGGTGGAATAATTCCGGCCTGACCGGCGGTAACTTCAATATATTGTCCGTGCTGGTCATGAATACGCACCACGCCTTCAATCACATTAAAGAATTCCTGTTTATTGTCAGCAAAGACAATATTCCAGGCGCCGACTTCGCACTGCCAGATGCCACAGCTCATATTGGGATGTTCATAGGCACTATAGGTATCACGTTTGGGATTGCCTTTGACCAAACGATCCGGACGCGGGAAGTCGACACTGCATTCACTTTGGGTCAGGCCCTGACTGGCTAAATAAATTGAAGACATTTGCATTCCTTAAAATAATAGGGAAACCAGCGGTAGTATAAGAAACAGGACATAAAAAAGCCCCAACAGATGTCGAGGCTCCAGCATTATTTAGGTTTAGTAACTTTCAGGTACGGCACTTAAAAATTCACGGCGTGCATCTTTATCAGTTTTAAAGTCACCAATAAATGACACGGTACGTGTGGTCGATTCCTGCTTGCCAACACCACGCATCATCATGCACATGTGTGCAGAGTCAATCACCACCGCAACACCGCGGGCTTTGGTCACTTCAGCCACGGCTTCTGCAATCTGCTGGGTCAGGTTTTCCTGAATCTGTAAACGGCGCGCAAACATTTCAGTAATACGGGCAAATTTAGACAGTCCCAAAACATTGCCTTCCGGTAAATAGGCAATATGCACACGGCCATAAAATGGCAGCAGGTGATGCTCGCATAGCGAATAGAATTCGATATTTTTGACCAGCACCATTTCACGGTTATCAGACGGGAACACGGCGTTGTTGGTCACTTCAGCCAACGTCTGGCTATAACCCGAGGTTAAATACGAAAATGCTTTAGCAGCACGCATAGGCGTATCTTTGAGACCAGGGCGATTTAAATCTTCACCAACGGCAGTAAGAATGTTTGCGTAGGATTGCTGCATAGACATAAGACGTGTTCACTTACACTGATATTGAACAAGGACGGCATTGTAGCAGAAAACCGCAACAATGCCTGCTTTTGAGGAAAAATCCGCTTATTGTTTAAACTTTGGATTCTTTTCTGCACGTTTTAGCAGAACCAGCACCGCACCGGTGCCGCCCTGTTTTTCCGGTGCACTGACAAAGGCCAGAACATCACGATGCTGACGTAACCAGCCATTGACATAGGTTTTTAAAATGGCTTCCGGGCCTTTACCATGCACAATTTTAATCACGTTCTGGTTTTCATCTTTGGCCATCTGGATAATTTGCAGCACCGCCACCCGGGCTTCTTCCACGGTACAGCCATGCAGGTCGACCGCTTCAAACCAGCGCAAATTGCCGGCTTTTAAATCTTCAAACACCTTATGCTGCAAGGTGGCAATGCGGTAGCTTAAACTGGCCTGACTGCCCACCGGATTAAGCATGGCTTGCGTGTCCGACAAAATGGTCTCATCAGTTTGCATGGGGCCTTCGGCGGCTGCGCGTTTAGCCAGCGTCTGGGCATCCAGCTTTTTCTTGGCCGGTTGGGCCACTGGCGCGATATTGCCATGATCCATTTTCTGGACCCCACGCATTTCTTTTTGAAACAGCTCAAAATCTTCGGCCTGTTCCTGTTCGGCAGTTTTGATGGCCGGCGCTGCCGGCTCTACGCGCGGATGCGGATTACTGATCTGCTTTTTAAAGTCTTTGAGTAATTTAAACTGTTCTTTCGATAGCGAAGAATCGTGTTTGCTCATAATCGAAAATAGGAGGATAAAATTTCAATCCAGTATAGTCTGAATTACGCCTGATTTGAACTGAAACGGATTCAGCTTGGCGCTGCATCTGGCTTGAAATGAGAGATGTTAAGATGGCGCGATATAGGAAGATGACCGCCCTATGAAAGTAGGGCAGTGCAATTGCACAGTTCAGGATAAACCTGCCTCCTGAACTGCACCAAGACTTAGACCTTTTGCGGCGTACCAAACAGCTCGCTAAAGGCCTGATCCGGACACGGTTGTTTCATAAAGCTTTCACCGACCAGGAAGGCATGAATGTCATGCTCCTGCATCATCTTGACATCTGCCGGGGTGGCAATACCGCTTTCGGTTACCAGTAAACGTGCTGGATCGAGTAATTTTTTCAGACGCAATGAGGTGTTTAAATCCACATCAAAGGTTTTTAAATTACGGTTGTTCACGCCAAGCAGACAGCGATCACTTAAACGCAAAGCGCGTTCCAGCTCTTCTTCGTCATGCACCTCAACCAGTACATCCAGATTGTGTTCAAACGCGGTTTTCGACATTTCTTCCAGTTGCTGGTCTGACAGGCAGGCCACAATCAGCAAGATACAGTCGGCATGTAGCGCACGAGCTTCAACCACACCATAAGGATCAATCAGGAAGTCTTTCCGCAGTGCAGGCAGGCTGCAATGGTTGCGGGCCAGCGCGATATTTTCATCAGCGCCCTGGAAAAAATCGACATCGGTCAGTACAGACAGACAGGCAGCACCGGCAGCTTCATATTGCTGGGCAATTTCAGCCGGATTAAAGTTTTCACGAATAATCCCTTTAGATGGCGAGGCCTTTTTTATTTCTGCAATCACGCCCGGACGTTTGCTTTTCAAGCTTTGGGCAAAACCGCGCACCGGTGTGGCGGCCTGGGCTAGTTGTTCCAGATCATTCAGACTGCGCTGTTTCAGACGTGCAGCAAACTCTTCCTGTTTGCGATCAACAATTTTACCTAAAATGGTATTTGCGATATCCACCATGATTTTATCCTGCCGTCTTAAGCTTCGTACTGTTTTAAGGTTTTAGTAAATTCGGCCAGTACGCCCATTTTTTCCAGTGCCTGACCGCCATAAATAATGTCATGCGCCAGTGCCACACCCTGTTGATAGGTTTTGGTCAGACCAGACACATAAATCCCGGCGCCGGCATTCAGGGCAATCATGTTGGCCGCTTTTTCACCGCGTTCAGATTTATTTTTGCCAAGTGCATCTTTAATCAGGGCCAGACTTTCTGCCGAGTTTTCCACCACCAGACCGGTGAGGGTTTGCGATTCAATGCCCACTTCTTCTGGAGTAATGGTCCATTCGGTGATTTCCCCATCTTTCAGTTCTGCTACGGTCGTGGCAGATGCCAGACTGATTTCATCCAGACCATCACGTGAATGCACCACCAGCACGTGTTCAGCACCCAGCTGGTTCATCACTTCAGCAATCGGGCGGCAGAGTTCGCTGGAGAATACGCCAATCACAAAACGTTTAACTCCGGCCGGATTCGTAAGCGGGCCGAGCAGGTTGAAAATACTACGAATACCCAGTTCTTTACGTGGGCCAACTGCATATTTCATGGCTTTATGATGGTTCGGCGCAAACAGGAAACCTACGCCCATATCGCGGATACAGCGTTCAGTTTGCTGCATGTTTAAGTCTAGGTTAATTCCAGCCTGTTCCAGCAGGTCAGAGGAACCAGATTTGGTCGATACGCCGCGGTTACCATGTTTGGCAATGGTGGCGCCAGCGGCTGCAATCACAAAGCTGGATGCCGTCGATACGTTAAACAGGTTCTGGCCATCACCGCCGGTACCGACAATATCGACCAGATACGGAATATCGCTAACGTCAATTTTAATCGCGAACTCGCGCATGACGCGCGCGGCTGCGGTAATTTCATCAATGCTTTCACCTTTCAGGCGCAGGCCCATCATCAGGGCGCCAATTTGCGCATCGGTGGCTTCGCCCGACATGATGGCACGCATCACATCTTCCATTTGTGGCTGAGTCAGGTGAATCTGTTTTGTAATATGATTTAAAGCTTGTTGAATATTCATGGTGTTCACTTTGTGCAAATTAGGCATAAATTTCTAAAAAGTTCTGGAAGATTTTGTGGCCATGCTGGCTCAAAATGGATTCCGGGTGGAACTGCACGCCTTCAACCGGCAATGTCTTATGTTTCACGCCCATAATTTCTTCCATAGAACCATCGGCTTCATTGGTCCAGCAGGTGACTTCCAGGCATTCCGGTAAAGTCGCCTGATCAATCACCAGCGAGTGGTAACGGGTCGCAGAAAACGGGCAGGGCAAATTGCTGAAAATACCCTGATCGCTGTGATACATATCCGATAAACGGCCGTGCATCACTTTTTTGGCCCGTACAATGTTGCCGCCAAAGGCCTGACCAATACTCTGATGGCCCAGACATACGCCCAATAACGGGATTTTGCCGGCAAAATGCTGAATCGCTGGAATGGAAATACCTGCTTCAGATGGTGAGCACGGACCGGGACCAATCACCAAATACTTCGGTTGCCATCGCTCAATATCTTCTAATGTGACGCTGTCATTGCGAACGACTTTAACTTCTTGATTTAACTCGCCAAAATACTGGACGATGTTGTAAGTAAAGCTGTCGTAATTATCGATCATCAAAAGCATGAGCTTAACCTGTCAAAATTTATGCACCTGACTGTGCTTGAAGAATTCCCTGAAATGCCTGGTTTTCCAAAGTGGAGGGAGGTCACAACACGGCTATTTTTCGAGCGAAAAAATGCGGGGAAAACGCAGTGCAAAGCATCATAGCAAAAAATAAACATGTGCGGCTGAACATTTTCAAGCAGAATAGCTTTTATACAGATGAAATCTTTTAAGTTTATGGCTGAGCTGCATTCAGCTTGTGGCTTTTACGTGTCCGCTGTGATGTTGACCCCCTCTTGCTGCCAAACCCCTAAAATGATGCATAATGACGCAGATTCACCAAAATGGCGCATTTTAAAATGGGCATAAAAATTTAGCTGAGCACGACTTGCGAAAAGCGCACAGAAAAGCACTTGAAGAAAAAATAAGCAGAAATAAATGAAAATCTGATTTTTGCTGGAAAAAAGAGTTTTTATCTATAAATCACTCAATTAATCCAGTCTGAAATTCATTAGAAAAATTGCATGAAGCGCGAAATTGGCGAAATAAACAGCAGTATTATTAAGCTGTGTTAAAATGAAACCTGATTATTTGCACTATTTTGATACACACGAGAAATCTTTTGCAGGAAAAATCGCAAAGAGTGCTTGAATATGGTGCATTTCAGTATAGCCCTAGTATAATAGGCACAAAGCAAAATCCCTAAATCTTAATTTCTCATAAGAAATTCAATATTTTAACTTTGCTTTTAAAAGTTGGTACGGTAATTGCTTAATAACTGCCAACTACTAACACGCACTTGGGTGTGCAACAAAATATCATTGGAGCAAAATGAGCATGGCGAACAAGGTCCTTCAACTCATACAAGAAAGTGGTGCAAAATGGGTCGATTTCCGCTTTACTGATACTAAGGGTAAAGAGCAGCACGTAACTTACCCTGCAGACAGTATCGATGAAGATACCTTCGAAGACGGTAAAATGTTTGATGGTTCTTCAATTGCTGGTTGGAAAGGCATTGAAGCATCTGACATGATTTTACGTCCAGACGCTGAAACTGGTTTCATCGACCCATTCTTTGCGGAACCAACAGTTGTCGTGACTTGTGATGTCATCGAACCATCTACAGGTCAGGGTTATGAACGTGACCCACGCTCGATTGCTCGCCGTGCAGAAGATTACTTAAAGTCTACCGGTATTGGTGATACTGCATTCTTTGGCCCAGAACCAGAATTTTTCGTATTTGACGAAGTGAAATGGGACATCGACATGTCTGGCGCACGCCACACCTTAATCGCTGAAGAAGCGGCTTGGTCTACAGGTAAAGACTACGAGTCCGGTAACTCTGGCCACCGTCCACGCGTTAAAGGCGGTTACTTCCCGGTTCCTCCAGTTGATTCTCACCACGATATGCGTGCAGATATGTGTGCAAAAATTGAAGAGATCATGGGCCCAGGTCGTGTAGAAGTACATCACCACGAAGTTGCATCTTGCCAGTTAGAAATTGGTGTGAGCTTCAACACCATGGTGCGTAAAGCTGACGAAGTGCAACAGTTCAAATATGCGGTGTGGAACGTAGCGCACCAATACGCGAAAACTGCGACATTTATGCCGAAGCCAATGGTAGGCGATAACGGTTCAGGTATGCACGTGCATATGTCGATTTCTAAAGACGGCAAAAACCTATTCGCGGGTGATGAATACGCTGGTCTGTCTGAAATGGCACTGTACTTCATTGGCGGTATCATCAAGCATGCCCGTTCATTGAATGCGATTACTAACCCTTCGACTAACTCGTACAAGCGTCTGGTTCCGCACTTCGAAGCACCGATTATGCTGGCTTACTCAGCGCGTAACCGTTCTGCTTCTATCCGTATTCCTTACGTGTCTAGCCCGAAAGGCAAACGTATTGAAGCACGTTTCCCAGATCCAATGATGAACCCGTACTTAGGTTTCGCGGCACTGTTAATGGCGGGTATTGACGGTATCCAGAACAAGATTCACCCAGGTGAAGCTGCGGACAAGAACCTGTACGATCTTCCACCGGAAGAAGAAGCAAAAATTCCAACCGTTGCTCACAGCCTTGAAATGGCGCTGGAAGCACTGGCCGCTGACCATGACTATCTGTTAAAAGGTGGCGTGTTTACAAAAGAAATGCTCGATGCTTATATCGAGCTGAAAACTGAAGAAGTTCGTCGTCTGAACACGACTACTCACCCAGTTGAATTAGACATGTACTACAGCCTGTAATTTGACCTCAGATTCATGCTCAGAAAATCCGCGCTTGTCGCGGATTTTTTTATGGCCTTCATATTCATTTAGGTGAGGTAGATTGATAGTGAATATGACATTTGCGCTTTTTGGCTGAAAAGCCCATGGTTTAGTAACAGATTTCAGTTACACTAGGCCAAGCGATAAAAGGGGAATAAGTGATGCGCGGCCAACAGACCTGTCAATTTCAGGATCAGACCATTCCTGCAGGATTGAAGACATGGCTGTATGCACCGGGCTCTCTGACACAACAATTAACCGATCTGGCCGGTGGCCAGTTTCAGGTACAGCCACTGCGTGAACGTTTCCAGCGCCTGAGCTTTGAAGATGCCAAATGGCTGGGCATGCCGCATCAGCATACCTCCTGGGTGCGGGAAAGCTATTTATATGGCTGTGAAGAGCAGCCTTGGGTTCAAGCCAAAAGCATCTTTCCGATTTTAAGCCTGCAAAAAAAAGCACGCCTGTTCAAGCATATTGGTAAAAAGCCGATTGGCCGGTTTTTGTTTCAACGTACCAATCCGGCCTGTGAGCGCCGGGTGATTTTATTGCCCGAAGGCTGGACCAGACAGAGCTGCTATACTTGGCATGGCTGTAAATTTATTGTGCAAGAAAGTTTCTTGCCCAGCTTTGAGCAATTTCTACATTCTTCTTTTCAACAGCAACGTGGTTAAGGACAGTCATGGCAACTGCACATTCAATTACCTGGCGTGAGCGCTTGGAAGCCTATTACTATTTATGCCGTTTTGATAAGCCGATTGGCACCGAACTGGTGTTCTGGCCAACCATGTGGGCCTTATGGATTGCTGCTCAGGGAACACCGACCATAGGTGTGCTGATTCCAATGATTCTGGGTGTGATCTTTATGCGTGCGGCAGGCTGTGCCATTAATGACTTTGCCGACCGTAAAGTCGATGCCCATGTTGAGCGCACCAAAACCCGTCCTTTGGCCACCGGCATCATTAGCGCCAAAGAAGCGGTGATGGTGTTTCTGGTGCTGGTTGCTGCCAGTGCCTGCCTGTTGTTGTTCTTGCCGCTTGAAACCTTTTACTGGTCGTTTGGGGCGTTATTTCTGGCTTTTATCTACCCGTTTATGAAACGCTATACTCATTTACCGCAGGTATTTCTGGGCGCCGCATTTTCATGGTCTATTCCTATGGCCTATACCGCGGTGGGTGCAACCCCGGATTTAACCTGCTGGTTATTGTACTTTGGTAACCTGGCCTGGACTGTGGCCTATGACACTCAATATGCGATTACTGACCGCGAATATGATCTCAAAATTGGGGTGAAATCGACAGCCATTTTATTTGGTCGTTATGATATTGAGATTATTTCTGCCTTGCAGCTGATCAGTCTGCTCCTGATTGGCGCGGCGCTGTGGATCGAAAATCTGTTCATGCCATTTGGTCTGGTGGCACTGGCTGCGGTGGCACTGGATTTTATCTATCAATGGCACAAAACCAAAGACCGTAATCCGCAGCAATGTTTCTGGGCTTTTCGGCATAACCGTTGGGTTGGGCTGATGATTTTTACCGGAATTTTTCTTGCACTTCTCTAGGCTTATACATTTAGTCTGATCTTGCAAAAAGCCAACAAAGCATCCGAGCAGGATGCTTTTTTTTATGCTTAATTCAAAGAACTCAGGCTGAGTACTTAACAACAAGAAGATAAAGAGGAATTCAAGATGACAACGACATTTAAAAAACTGTTATTGGCGGTAACCTGCTCCTCGGCGCTGTTATTTACAGCATGTGGTGGCGATGATAATGACTTTAACTTTATCCGTGACAAAACTTTTGTATCTGATGCTGCCTATACCCAAGATGGTATTGAAGGTGCGATCATCCGGGTCATGACCTATAAAATGCCAAATGTACGTGACCAGAAAACAGAAGCTACCGCCATGGTATTTTATCCGTCCGCACCTCGTCCGGTAGATGGCTGGCGTGTGGTGGTCTGGGAACATGGAACAGTGGGCATTGCCGATCATTGTGCACCGAGTCGAAATAGTTTAAATCCGCGTTTTAAGGCCATGGCGGAAAGTTTACTGGCCGCAGGCTATGTGATTGTCGCGCCAGATTATGAAGGGCTGGGTACGCCGGGCATTCATCCGTATTTACATTTAGAAAGTGCGGCCCAGTCTGCCATTTATTCGGTACGCGCCTTAAAAGAAGATCTGGGTGCACACATGCATGGTGCCTGGATGTCGGTGGGGCAGTCACAGGGTGGTCATGCCTCTTTGGGTACTGCGGAATTTGCCAATCAGGATGCCAATTATAAAGGTGCAGTGGCAGCAGCACCGGCCTCGAGTCTGGGTTATATCATTGCGGAAGTCGCGCCGGCAGCCATTCGCAATCTGGAGCTGGCAGAGAGTGTTGGTCTGTATCCGGTTGGAACGGCCCGTAATGTCTATGCAGAACTGATGGCCTATGCTGCCTATGTCGCGGTCGGCATTAAAGCCTATGAACCGGACTTTAATTACCTCAGCATCTTCCAGCCGGAATCGCAGGATATTGTGCCAGAAGCCGAAGGCAACAATGGTGAAAATGGCCAATGTCTGGACGAGCTGATGCAGTCCTTTAGAGAAGATATAGATGCCTTTACTGAAAATAGTGGTCTTGCTGTGGCTGATTATCCGGGGCTGACGGCAAATTTCCAGGACAATGCAACCATTAAGCGCTTCCTGGCCATTAACCAGCCGGCCACCAAAAAGCTGGATAAACCGATTATGGTGATTCAGGGTGAGGCAGATACTGCTGTGCCGGCAGCTGTCACCACGGCACTGGTAGATAACTTAAGAGAAATGGGGACGATGGTTGAATATGAACTGGTCCCGGGTGCCTCGCATACCCAGGCCATTGTGCAGAGAAATGCCGAGCTGGTGCGCTTTATTCAAACCCACATGCCTGCGCAATAATATCCTCCTAAAACTCGATGATCAGTCCGGAAGATCGGGGCTAATCAGCTCTCAGTGACCGAGATTTCGAGTTTGGCCAGTTCCTGAGTAATGAGCTGCAGTGCCAGATTATGGTTATTTTTACGGTAATTGGCATACAGATGGAGCGGCTGAACTTCAAAATCAGTTTCAATGATCGCCACATGCTCATCCAGAAAGCGTAGCAGATATTCCGGCACAAAACTGTAGCCCATCCCCAGATTAATCAGGTTGATATGCTGTAATACATTGGTGACCCAGAGTAACTGCTCGGCCGGCATCTGTTCAATTGGCACCTGCCGGCTGACCTGTTCATAAAACACCGGAGAAGCGGTTTGCTCGCACATAATCAGCCGCTGTTGCAGCAAGGCTTCAGCACTCATCCGCGACTTGGTCGGTGCAGATTTTTGCCCTGACACCAGATAGATTTTCTCTGACAAAATGGGAAGATCGACAAAATCATCCTGCTGAATGGCATAGCGGGTCAGGCTTAAATCCAGCTCAGCATTTTTCAGGCGCTGAATCTGCTCCAGACAGGTCAGGCTCTGGATATGAATCTGCAGATTGGGAATGGCCTGTTTTAAGCGTTCTAGCATCAGCGGCAGCACTTTCAGCTCGGCCACGTTCAATAAGCCAATATGAATCTGGTTGTTTTTCTGATGCGCCACCTGACGCGCTGCGGCAATTGCAAGTTTGGCGTTTTCAATCGCTTGCAAGGCATAAGGTAAAAAGGCCCGGCCTTCATCGGTCAGTTGAATCTGCCGCGCGGAGCGATCCAGCAAACGAACCCCGACTTCTTCTTCTAAATCCTTAATCTGCTGGCTTAAAGAGGGCTGGGCGGTAAAGAGTTTATCGGCTGCTTTGGTAAAACTCTGTTCTTCTGCCACCGCTGCAAAATAGCGTAAATGCCGTAATTCCATGACTTTCATCCACCGTGCAGATCATCGCCCTAGTGTAACCCAACACAGTCTGAACTGCATTTCACATCAGCTGATGTGTTTTATCCAGCAGCTGACTAGAGCTAAAACCAATAGCACTATCGTTTATACGCATAGAAATAGGCGGGCTGGATGGAGCGGATTACACTGCATACAAATATTCTGCAACAGATACAGCGGTGAAAGGAGTCCGGAATGTCTACACACTATGATACTGATGTGCTGGTGATTGGTACGGGGCCGGCGGGTTCTACTTTAGGGCTGGCCTTGGCCAGTTATGGCATCAGGGTACAGCTGTTTACCCAGTTTAACTGGCTGGCCAACAGTCCGCGTGCGCATATTACCAATCAGCGTGCGATGGAAGTTCTGCGTGACTTAGGCATTGAAGAGCAGGTCAAAGCCATTGCCACGCCGTGGCAGCAGATGGGCGAAAGTTTACTCACCACCAGTCTGGTCGGGGAAGAAATTGCCCGGATGAGCTGCTGGGGCACGGGCGATGAACGTCATGGCGATTACATCAAAGGCAGTCCATGTCCCTTTGTCGATCTGATCCAGCCGAAAATGGAAGCACTGCTGGTCAAGAATGCGGCCGAACGCGGTGCGATTTATAACTTCAATACCGAATATTTATCACATACTCAGGATGAGCACGGCGTAACCGCGACCTTCCTGAATCGGGTGACCCAAACTGAATTTAGCCTGCGAGCCAAATATTTAATTGGTATGGATGGGGCGCGTTCGAAAATTGTCGAAGAGTTGAAGCTGCCCTTAGAAGGAGTGATGGCGCGTGCCGGAACCGTGTACGTCACTTTTAAAGCCGACCTGTCCAAATACGTGGCGCATCGTCCGGCCATTTTACAATGGATTGTGAATCCGGAAGCCAGTTTTGGTGACTTGGGCATGGGATTGCTACGTGCCATTCAGCCCTGGAATGAATGGATTATGGGCTGGGGCTTTGATATCAGCAAAGGCGAGCCGCAAGTCACCGAAGCCCAGGTTCGGGCGCGACTGAACACCTTTGTGGGTGAAGAGGTGCAGCAGGTCGAAATTGAAAAAGTATCTTACTGGTATGTCAATCAGACCTGGGCCACCCAGTATTCGGTGGGGCGTGTGTTCTGTGGTGGCGATGCGGTACATCGTCATCCGCCATCGAGTGGTTTAGGTTCCAACACCTGTATGCAGGATGCGTTTAACCTGGGCTGGAAGCTGGCTTATGTGCTTAAAGGCTGGGCCAAGCCAGCGCTACTGGACTCTTATAGTGATGAACGGGCGCCGGTGGGCAAGCAGATTGTGGCGCGTGCCAACCAGTCCCGTTTTGACTATAAGCACTTAAAAGCAGTATTTGGTTTTGATCAGGGCGTGCAGACCCAGGCCGAGATGTTGCAGCGGATTTTTGCGGAAACACCGGAAGCGGCCGAGATTCGGGAAAAGCTGTATCAGGCGCTGGCGATTAAACATTATGAGTTTAATGCTCAAGGGGTGGAGCTAAACCAGCGTTATCTGTCCAATGCCGTGCTGGCAGAAACAGATGAAGAAATCTTTGTACAGGACCCGCAGCTGTATTTGCAAGCCACCACACGTCCGGGTGCCAAACTACCGCATACCTGGCTGATTGATGCGCAGGGCTATAAACATTCCACCCTGGATATTGTCGGTAAAGGGCGCCTTACGCTACTGACCGGTTTATCGGGTGCAGCATGGAAAGCGGCAGCGGCCCGGTTAAAGCTGGACTATTTGGATGTGATTCAGATTGGTTCACGTGAACATCGCGATGTCTATGCCACCTGGCAGCAAAAATCGGAAATTGCCGATGCCGGTGCCGTGCTGGTACGTCCGGATGGCTATGTGGCTTGGCGGATGCAGGACACACCAGAACAAGGCTTTGATCATCTGGCCTGTTTAACTCAGGTTTTTGGCGAGATTCAGCTGAACCTCTAATCGGGTAGATGAGCAGTCTGACGTGATCTGTAACGCAGCCGTCTGTAGCCGTACAGGCGGCTGTGTTGTATCTTCAGGTTCAAGCAAACATCAACAGAGGCTTTGTCCTCGAAAATGATTTTGTTATATTGAGCGTCATTTTGATGCATCTGACAGAGGACTCTCTCATGACCGCGCCTGAACAGCAACGACCGAATCAGCCACCCAATACCAAAAAGATTATTCTGTTGGCCAGTTTAGGTCTGCTGATTCCTGTTTTTCTGGTCAGTATGGCGTTTCTGGCTGTCAACAGCGATGCGAAAAATCAGGAAAAATACAAACAGCAGCAGGCAGAGATGATTGCGCGGATTAAAGCGCGTGAAGCGGCTGAACAGCAGCAGGCGCAGCAACAAGCTCAACAACAGGCCAATGCGAAACCAGCAGCTTCTGAAGCTGTAGTGCCTTAATTAAAGAATATCCTGCTGCAATTGTCTGATACTCGGAATCTCCGTGTATCGGATCACCTGATAGCCCGCCTCAAGCAACATGGCATCCCGCTCGGCATCTTCACTTTCTTTGCCAATATGAGTGGGATCATCCAGTTCAATAATAATCACCACATTCATCTGCTGATCCAGCAAAACAAAATCGGTGACCTTGCGATTAAAGCGGGAACGGATCTTGTAGTTACTATTGGTAATTAACGCACTAAAAGCAACTTGAGCCAGAATATGATGTTCGGGAAAAGCCTGCTTTAAGCGGGCAAACATCTTGGCTTCAAACGGGGTAATGACTTTTTTCGGAAAATATTTCTGTTTGGGGCGCAAATAGGAGGCCGCCACCAGCAGCATCAGCACCAGTGTGGCCAGGCAGCCAATAAAGAAGAAAGTCGACTGAGCGCTATTGAACACAACACATACTTGTATAAAGAAAAAACCCACTCAACTGGAGTGGGTTTTTAGAATCTTGGCTCTCCCACCTGGGCTCGAACCAGGGACCTGCGGATTAACAGTCCGTCGCTCTACCGACTGAGCTATGGGAGAATCTAAAACGCATTCTAGGTGGCAAAGGGCAGGTGGTCAAGCCCGCGACCTGAAAAAATGCAGTTTTTCAGTTTAACTGAATTAAAAATAAACGAATGAAGGCGTTTGGAAGCAGAAAGCTTGGTGTGTGGCTTTTACTGGTCTATGACGGGCAGGGTGCCGTGGTACAGGTAGGGGCTATTTTAGGATGATGATTCTCATTGAATCCCCCAATCTAAACGCCATAAAAAAACCCACTCAACTGGAGTGGGTTTTTAGAATCTTGGCTCTCCCACCTGGGCTCGAACCAGGGACCTGCGGATTAACAGTCCGTCGCTCTACCGACTGAGCTATGGGAGATTAGATGGCTCTCCAACCTGGGCTCGAACCAGGGACCTGCGGATTAACAGTCCGTCGCTCTACCGACTGAGCTATTGGAGAATCTGATGCGCATTTTAGGGAGGAATGCGCCGGTCGTCAACCAGATTATTTAAACAAATGAATCATTTGCCTTAGATTTATGCAGTGATTCCCTAAAAATAAAAAAATCACCCATAAAGGGTGATTTTTTACACAGAATAATAAAATTATTTTTCTACGCCAGCTGGTTGGCCAGCCAGTTTCGCGTTGGCATAATCCCAGTTCACCAGGCTTTCAAGGAAAGTCGAGATGTATTTAGGACGTGCATTACGGAAGTCGATGTAGTAAGCGTGTTCCCAAACGTCAATCGTTAATACTGCAATTTTGCCGTGCGCCATTGGCGTATCTGCATTTGAAGTTTTCATGATAGACAGTTTGCCGTTTACGTCGTCAGCCACTAACCATGCCCAACCTGAACCGAATTGAGTTGCAGCAGCAGTTGCAAATTCTTCAGCAAATTTTTCGTATGAACCGAAAGCTTCATCAATTTTCGCTGCAATTGCGCCAGTAGGTTTACCACCACCGTTTTTCGCCATACAGTTCCAGTAGAACGTGTGGTTCCATACTTGTGCAGCATTGTTGAAAATACCTGCTTTAGAAGCATCGCCAGCACTTGCCTTGATGATTTCTTCTAAAGTTTTACCTTCAAGCTCAGTACCTGCGATCAGGTTGTTCAGGTTCACAACATAGGTGTTGTGGTGCTTGTCATGGTGAAATTCTAAAGTCTCTTTGCTGATGTGCGGCGCAAGATCTTCGTAACCATATGGTAATGCTGGTAAAGTAATCGTTGTCATGTTTTCAATTCCTTGCTTATGCTGGGTTTTGAGTTTAAGTCGGCTTATTGTAATAGATTATTCAACAAAATTGCGCATTGCTTATAAATAACATTACACAATAAATCCTTAATTTATACGTATAAGCCAGCCTCAATTCATCTCCCAAGTTTTAAATCGGATTATTCAATTCGAAATAGACATATTCGAGATTAAATTCGCGTGCCAGTGCCTGTCCCAAACGCTGTACACCGTAGCGTTCAGTCGCGTGATGGCCACAAGCATAATAATGGACGCCCAGTTCTTTGGCTTCATAAAAGGTACGTTCTGACACTTCGCCAGAAATATAGGCATCACAGTCTTGTGCTGCGGCTTTATGAATATAATCCTGCGCACCGCCGGTACAGAAACCGACTTTGCGGATTTCGGTTGGATTGGCCGGTAAATGAATGGTATCAAACCCCAGTCTTTTACTTAACAGGGCTTTAAACGCTTCTGGTGACATGGCCTGTTTTAAATAGCCAATATTGCCAATTGGATGACGTTCACTCGGGTCCAGTGCTTCTAGTTGCTCCAGTCCCAAAATATCAGCAATGGCCGCATTATTGCCCAGTTCAGGATGTGAATCGAGCGGTAAATGATAACCTACCAGTGAAATATCATGCTGGATTAGGCTTTTAATGCGTTTACCGCGCATTCCGGTAATCGGGTAGGGTTCACCTTTCCAGAAATAGCCATGATGCACCAGCAGCACATCGGCCTGCTCGGCAATGGCGGCTTCAATCGCATCTTGTGATGCAGTTACCGCACACAGAATTTTTTTGACTTCCGGCTTGCCTTCAATTTGCAAGCCGTTCGGGGCATAGTCTTTAAACTCGGCTGATTTTAAGGTTTGATCACACCAGCGGATCAGGTCATGCAGCTTAACCATAAATCTCTCAAAAGCCTTTAATATTGTTATCATCAAAACATATTTTGAATTGTAACTAAAGCAGCACAAAACTCTTTAGTGATTTTTATGTTTCCTTATGTATTTCGCTTTACAATAGGTCATAAATTACTTAGTCATCAATGAATTAAAAAATTTTAGAGGATAGAGCTGTGCGCCGGACCTTTACATGGTTACCTTGGGTGTTACTTATTATCGTGATTATTGGCTTTTTGGGCTGGCAACAGTTTCAAAAACCGAAAGCTCCCGTTGCCCCGGATGGGGTAAAAATGCCTGCTGAAAAAGTAGAACCGCTGATTGATACCACCCGTACTGGCGGGGTGGTGTCTTATAGTGCTGCCGTAAAAGTGGCGGCACCGGCCGTGGTCAATATTTTTACCACCCAGAAAATCAAGCAGCCTAATCATCCTTTGTTTAATGATCCGGCGTTCCGTGAATTTTTTGGTGATCAGTTGCCGGAACAATATCGTCAGGGACCCAATGAAAACAGCCTCGGTTCCGGGGTGATTGTACGTGCCGATGGTTACATTTTGACGAATAACCATGTGATTGCCCAGGCCGATCAGATTGTGGTGGCCTTGCATGATGGCCGTCGTGCCGAGGCAAAAGTGGTCGGCACCGATCCGGATACCGACTTGGCGGTAATTAAAATTGAGCTGGATCAGTTACCGGTTTTACCATTTAAACTCAGTGGCAATGAAGTCGGTGATGTGGTGCTGGCGATTGGTAACCCGTTTGGGGTGGGTCAAACCGTTACCCAAGGGATTATTTCCGCGACCGGCCGTTCGGATTTAGGCATTAATACCTATGAAGACTTTATTCAGACTGATGCTGCCATTAACCCGGGGAATTCCGGCGGTGCGCTAATTGATGTGGCCGGGAACTTAATTGGGGTTAATACCGCAATTTTCTCGCAATCGGGCGGTTCTTTGGGCATTGGCTTTGCTATTCCGGCACAGGTCTGTCAGCAGGTACTGAACTCGATTTTAAAAGATGGTCGCGTGGTACGTGGCTGGTTAGGTATTAGCTTATTGCCGGTACAGCAACAGAATATTCTGGAGCCAAAACAAAGTGGCGTGGTGGTGGCAGATGTCTTGGCCAATGGTCCTGCGGCCAAAGCCGGTATTCGCCGTGGCGATAAAATCCTGAAAGTGAATGATGAAGAGATTAGCTCAACATCACACCTGATTAATTATGTGGCGCTGCAGCAACCGAACCAGCCGGTGAATATCCTGATTGAACGTGAAGAACAGTCTTTAGAGCTGCAAGTGGTGGTTGGTGAGCGTAAAGTGCAAAACAGTGATAAACAGTTTATTCCATTACCAGAATAAGCTCGCAGTACGCGCTGTAAATTAAACATGAAAAAGCTCCGCAGGTAGGTAATGCCAGTCAGTTAAGAGATTGACTGGCTTTTTCTTGGGTATTTTTGAGGTTTTCCTTTTACAACTCTTGGGTAACTCCTCATCCGTCTCTCAGGTAAAACATATCTATCAGATTTCTCCATTAAACTTTCCAGATGTTTGGGTAGATTACCTGCAGAAGCCAAGGAGTCGAATCTGAGTAAATTAAGAAGGGCAATAGATGCAATATGAAAACTGATCCTCAACGGGCTTACTTTG
>NZ_VPBE01000029.1:0-24107 GCF_013418895.1 Acinetobacter sp. YH12116
TCTTCTTTTAACCAGGTGAAAAAGGCTTTGAAATTATTGAAATGAGAGCATTTGTACCAAATGGCAATAAAGCAGATTTCTGAAATTGTGAGTTGAGCAGTTCTGATTCTTAAGGAACCACAGTTTTGTTTGAGAAACTCCCAATAAGTTGATTCAAATTTAAGAAAAAAATCATCAATTACGCAGAATAATTCGGTACTATTGAACATCAGGACTAGAGTTGTGAGTTTGGTGTGGTAACTCAACTGATGGCTCTAGTCCTCTTATTTTTCAAGTCAATTTCTTATCCGCGATTCAGGTTAATGTTGGATCAAAAAATAATCAAAACTTTTAAAATCATATAGTTATGAAATCTTTGTGCAACAAAGCCTTTTTGAAAACAACGTAGTTCTGTTAAATTTTGTGAAAAATTTGACACGGTGCTATAATTGCGAACCTGATAATTTGTCAATTTTTTAAACACTGATCACGATGATGCAACTCCACGTATCCCACTTAAATCTAAGTTCGATTGATCAAAAGTTATCAGCTATAGAATACATTCCTGCGATGCAACGCCGACGTTTGTCTCGTCTGGCAAAACTGGCTTTGAATTGTGCCATACAAGCTTTAGATGCCTGCAATGTCGATTATATTGTTTGGGTGTCGCAATATGGTGATGAAGCCAAAACGCTGAATATATTAGAAGATGTCTTGAGAGGGCAAACGCCTTCACCGACTCAATTTTCAACCTCGGTACATAATGCAATTTCAGGCTTATATTCTATTTTATGTCAGGATGCGACACCTGCGACCAGTTTGGCAGGTTCGTGGAATGATGGGTTGATTGAAGCTTATGCATGGTTAAAAACAAGGCCAGAAGCCTGTCAGGTTTTGCTGGTGTATTATGATGAAGCCTTGCCTGAAATGTATATCGAGCATCAGCCATTTTCTGCTTTTGCGATGGCAGCGATGATTTCATTAGCGCCTGCAAATTTGATATTGATGCCAAAGCATACGAATGCAACGCCAGCCTATCAGCAAGCTTTAGCATTTAACACGTTTTGGATTAATCCTGAGCAAACTGAATCTGAAGCGTGGACGAAATGCTGAAATTAAATCGAATCAAGCAAAAAGCCAACTATGCATGGCGGGTTGGGGCGACAGGATTTAGCTTTGCCAGCTTTGGCTTAGGCGGTGTGGCGATTGGCGGTTTGGTTGCCCCTCTGGTTAAGCTGAGTTCGTCTGATCTGGATGTCCGAAAACAGCGCACTCAAAAGGTGATTAAACACAGTTTTAAAGGTTTCACCGAAATGATGGTGAAACTGGGCATTATGACTTATACGGTTGAAGGTTTAGAGAAATTAAAAAACAGTCAACAGGAGTTGGTGATTGCCAATCATCCGACACTGATTGACGTGGTGGTTTTAATTGGTTTAATGGAGCAAGCAAACTGTGTCGTTAAGCAGGCACTGTGGTCAAATCCATTTACCAAAGGTCCTGTGCAAAGTGCGGGCTATATTTTAAATGCGGGTTCTGAACAATTTATTCAGGACTGTGTACACAAATTGCAGCAGGATCATGCCGCGTCCTTGTTGATCTTTCCTGAGGGAACAAGAACAGCAAAAGGTGAGCAGTTGAACGAGTTTCAGCGCGGCGCAGCCAATATTGCACTAAGGGCAGGGGTACCGATTCGGCCTGTGCTAATTAGCTGTACGCCCTCGACACTCACCAAAAACGAAAAATGGTATCACATTCCAGAACAGCCTTTTCATATCCATGTAAAAGTCTTGGATGCGATCCAAGTGGAAGACGTATTGGATGACGTAACGGTTAATCCAAAAAATGTACGTCAATTAAATCAACAATTACAATGGTTTTTTAACCAAGAGTTATCCCTAAATGACGAATCTTGCTGATGAATTAAAGCAAATGATTATTGATGTCCTTGCCCTTGAAGACATCAGTATTGAAGACATTGATACAGACGCGCCTTTGTTTGGCGATGGTCTAGGTTTGGACTCGATTGATGCCCTTGAATTAGGCTTGGCATTGAAAAAACGTTATGGCATTCATTTGAATGCAGAGTCTGCAGAAACCAAAGAACATTTTAAATCAATTCAAAGCTTAGTGGCTTTGGTTGAAGCACAGAAAACAGCATAAGAGGTTGCTATGCTTGCACAAGAAACCGTGTTAGAAAAATTACGTGAATGGATGGAAGAGTTGTTTGAAATTGCGCCTGAAGATGTGCAATTAGAGTCAAACCTAGCTTCAGACCTCGATGTTGACAGTATTGATGCCATTGATTTGGTGGTAAAAATTAAAGAGTTGACAGGCAAACAAGTCAACCCTGAAGATTTTAAAAATGTGCGCACCATTCAAGATGTGGTGGTCGTGATTCAGAATATGTCAGTTGCATGAACAACATCTTAAAAGGGGTAGCAGGGATCGGTTTGATCCTCTATCCTTTTTTTGTCGCTTATGCTTTGGCACATGGACAGTATGTCTGGGGCAGTGCGGTATTGATTGTACTGGGCATTTTACGTCTCTTGAGTAAGGGCAATGCCCTGCTGTGGCCATTGACAGGTTTTGCCATTTTATGTGGCGGGCTGAGTTTGATTTTAAAAGATCATGCGTGGCTTAAACTCTATCCTGTCTTTATGAGTCTTGGGGCGCTGTTTATTTTTGCCAGCACCTTGATTCGACCGCCTTCAATGATTGAGCGTTTTGCACGTTTGGCAGAGCCTAATCTGCCAGAAGAAGGAGTCGAATGGACCCGTCAAGTGACCAAAGTTTGGTGTGGTTTTTTTTGCATCAATGCGGTCATTGCCCTGATCACTGTTTTCTTTGCACCGATGAAAATTTGGGTGATGTATAACGGCTTGATCTCTTATGTCTTGATGGGTGGACTGTTACTGGGTGAGTTTGTGTTGCGTAAACGCCAGCAACGACTGCATCAGGCACAGAAATAACAGCATTTCCGTCAGGGCAACTGAAACAGTGGCCTCGAACTATAGCGATTAGAAATACGGTTTTTAAAAACAAATTTTATGTCTTGTCATTTTCAACACCATCTCCATTCATCGCGTCCCTTGTGTATTCAGGCGGACTCAAGTTTTGTGTCCTTTCACACTTTTTGGTTGGATGTAGCTGAGCAGGCTACGCAAATTCAGCAGTTGGAACAGCCAGTATGGGCGCTTTGGGAACAAGACAGTTATGAGTTTTTGGTATTGTTGTTTGCAGCCTTGCAAGCAGCTAAGCAAGTGCTGTTGCCGCCGCATCGGGTCAGCGACTTAGAAAAAGAATTGGCTGAACAGCAGATTTATTTTTTAAAACGTTTGCCGTCGACAGCCGCGTCAACCTTTGAGCTTCAATTTGATGCTGCCTTTCTCAATCAGGCACAGCTGTATTTCTATACTTCGGGTTCAACAGGGCAGCCGAAAAAGATTCCGCGCACCTTGCAACAATTGTTCAATGAAGTCTGTGGTTTGGAAGCCAGTTTTGATTTGCCTGAGCGGGCAGTTGCGATTGCCACGGTGAGTCATCAACATATTTATGGTTTGTTGTTTAAGTTGTTGTGGCCCTTAGCCAGTGGACGCAGTTTCTATCAAAAACAACAGGCTTTCCCTGAAGATGTGGTCGATCTTCAAAAGAAAATTGCCCATCTGCAACTGCCCAATTACCTGATTTCAAGTCCTGCATTGTTGAAGCGCTGGACCATAGATGTAGTGTTGCAAGACTGCCATCGGGTCTATTCCTCTGGTGGAAAGTTGGATGCAGGCGTGCGTCCTTTGCTGAACCGTCCGATTACTGAAGTGTTTGGTAGTTCTGAAACAGGCGGGATTGCTCACCGTCAGGCGGATGATGCACTATGGACACCCTTTGCCAATGTCGAAATTAACTGCGCCGAGCAGCAAGAGTTAGCCGTTAAAACCAACCATGCCTATAGCGAGGATTGGATTCTGACGGGAGATAAAGTGCAGGTTATGGATGCAGATAATCCCAAAAGTTCGTTTCAGTTGTTGGGGCGTTTGGACCGCATTGTCAAACTCGAAGAAAAGCGGTTAAGTCTCGATGCGATTGAAGCAAAAATCGCTGAGTTGGCAGAAATACAGCAGTGCCATGTTTTAATTCATGAAAAAGAACAGCGTCAGATGTTGGCGGTGGTGGCAGTGTTAACGGATGATGCAAGGGCGCTGCTCATTGAAAAGGGTAAAGCTGCCTTTACCGCACAGCTGAAAAAACACTTACAACTGAAATTGGAAAGTATCGCGATTCCGCGGCAGTGGCGGTTTTTAACGCAAATGCCACAAAATGCACAATCGAAGCTGAACAAACAGTATTTAAAATCACTCTTTCAGCCGATGACTCTGCCTGTGGTATTGACACAGCAGTCACAGGATATGCAGATCACTTATGCTTTGGAGTTTGTGCCTGAGCTGGAATGCTTTAAAGGGCATTTTCCGAACTTCCCGATTTATCCGGGCGTAGGGCAAATTGGATTTATTCAACATTTTGCCAAACAAAACTGGGCAGATTTACTGTGGTGCAATGGTTTTGAGCAGTTAAAATTTCAAGGACTGATCCAACCCTATCAAACGCTGGAACTGGTGCTCAGCCGTAAAGCACATAAGATCAGTTTTGAGCTGAAAAATCATGACAAAATATTGGCATCAGGACGTTTGCTGTTTGCTGTCCCTGTAGACGTTTAAGCCGAGAGACAAAAATGAAACACTGCTTTGTGATTCCTGTGTATAACCATCCGCATTATTTGGCTGCGTTACTGTCACATTTAAGCGCTTTTGAGTTACCCATTATTATGGTGAATGATGGCAGTGATGCTGATTGTACAACAGTGTTACATCAGCTTGAGCAGGACTACCCAAGGGTCGATTTGGTTGAACATACCCACAATCAAGGGAAGGGGCAGGCGGTGATCACGGGTCTCAAGCATGCCTTTCAATGTGGCTATAGCCATGCTTTGCAACTGGATGCGGATGGACAACATGATTGGCAGGATGTGCAACGCTTTTTAGACACCTCTATCCAGCATCCCGAAGCCATGATTATTGGTCAGCCGATCTTTGATGCGACTGTTCCAAAAAAACGTCTCTATGGACGTTATGCAACCCATATTTGGGTGTGGATTAACAGTCTGTCTTTTGACATTAAAGACAGCATGTGTGGCTTTCGTGTTTATCCTTTGGCGCAGACGGTGAACATTCTAAATACAGCCAAGTTTCAACCGCGGATGGGCTTTGACTCGGAAATTTTGGTGCGTTTGAAATGGGATAATGTGCCGTTTATCAATTTGCCCACGCATGTCGTTTACCCTGAAGGTGGCATTTCACATTTTGATGTTTGGCGTGACAATTTGGGCATGGCGCGCGCGCATAGTCGCTTGTTAGGTGGCATGCTGCTGCGGTTCCCCAAACTGATTTATCAGAAAGTTAAAGGCTAAGGCGGTCAGAGAAGCATATGCAGAAATGGAGCGCCGTGAAAGAGCGGGGCGGGATGTTGCCGCTGATGCTGATGCTGGGTTTCTACCGTTTGGGTGGGCGCTGGCTGTGTCGGGTCATCTTGTACTTTGTGATTTTATGGTACTGGCTCTTTTCCAATACCGCGCGTCAGGCTTCTCTGTTGTACTTAAAAAAACTGCATCATTTTGCAGGTGCACAGTCACCGTTTCAGGCTGAGCCGCAGCTTTGGCATAGCTATACGCATTTGATGCAATTTGGCGAATGTATTTTAGATAAAATTGAGGGCTGGCTCGGGCATATTCCTGAGCAGAACTTAAAGCTGCATGGTCATGCGCATTTTCGTTCGCACTATCAAAAAGGTGCGGTGATTGTGGTGTCACACTTTGGCAATATTGAATTGCTTCGTGCCGTCAAAGCAGAGCATCCGCAGAGAATTAATGTGTTGGTCTATCAAAAACATGCCACCAAATTCAATGAGTTTTTAAAAAAGCTGAATGAACATGCCGATGTCAATTTGGTTTCGGTGGATGAGTTGGGAATTGAAACAGCACTGATTTTACAGGATAGGTTGGATCAAGGTGAATGGGTGATTGTGGCTGCAGACCGCGTACCTGTGCAGTCAGATCGGGTACAATCGGTTGCGTTTTTAGGTGAGCAGGCGCTGTGGCCACAAGGTGCATGGATTTTGGCCAGTTTGTTGAAAGCTCCTGTGCTGGCAGTGTTTTGCTATCGAGTTGATACACATTTTGAAGTGCATATTCACCCAGTGGCGGAGCAGTTAAATTGGCCACGTAAAGAGCGTTTACAGGCCATGCAGCAGACCACACGACAGTATGTGGAACTTTTGGAACAGCATTGCATACGCGCGCCCTTTCAATGGTTTAATTTTTATAATTTTTGGAATAAAGGATAAGTCTTGTGTTAATTGTTGGGGAAACTCCGCTCAGTATTGAAGATGTTGTGGCTGTAGCGCGTAAAGAAAAACAGGTGGCATTGCCTGCCTCTGCTGAATGGACAGCATTGATTCAACGTGGCGCAGATTTCCTCGATCAGCTGTTGCAAGACGAAGGCGTCATTTATGGCGTGACCACGGGTTATGGAGACTCGTGCTTGGTTGAAATTCCGGCCCATCAAGTGCATGAGCTACCACTACATTTGTCGCGTTTTCATGGCTGTGGCATGGGACAAAACTTAGACTTAATTACCGCACGTGCTGTCGTGGTGGTGCGTTTATGTTCATTGGCGCGCGGCTATTCGGGTGTTTCGCATGCCTTGTTACAGCGTTTGGTCTGGATGCTGAATGAAGATGTCATTCCGGTGATTCCCTCAGAAGGTTCGGTGGGTGCCAGTGGTGACTTGACGCCTTTGTCTTATATTGCTGGGGCCTTGGTCGGTGAGCGCGATGTGTACTATCAAGACCAGATCGTACCGATTGCACAAGTGTATGCCGAAAAAGGTTTGGAGCCTTTGGTGATGCGTCCTAAAGAAGGTTTAGCCCTGATGAATGGTACAGCGGTTATGACCGCGATTGCCTGTTTGAATTATAAAAAAGCCGAACAGATTTCTTTTGCCAGTACTTTGATTACCGCCCTGAATGTTTTGGCTTTAGAAGGGAATCCAAGCCATTTTGATGAAGTCTTGTTTGCGCAGAAACCACATCCGGGACAACAACATATTGCAGCTCAGTTACGTGACTGGTTAAACAGTGACGTGCAGACCGAACACCAAAGTTCGCGCCTGCAAGACCGTTATTCACTGCGCTGTGCACCGCATGTGATTGGGGTGTTTGAAGATTCTAAAGTCTGGCTGCGTCAGTTTATTGAAAATGAGCTGAATTCAAGTAACGACAACCCATTGATTGACCCAGTGAACCTGCGGGTACTGCATGGTGGACATTTCTATGGCGGACATATTGCCCAAGCCATGGACAGCCTGAAAATTATGATCGCGAATATTGCTGACTTGATGGATCGTCAGTTTGCGCAGTTGGTCGACTATAAAATGAACAATGGTTTGCCGCGCAATTTAACCGGTTCAAGCCCTGAGCGTTTGCCGTTGAATCATGGCTTTAAAGCGGTGCAAATTGGGGTTTCGGCATGGACAGCAGAAGCCTTGAAACAAACCCTCGCTGCGTCGATTTTCTCACGCTCAACCGAATGTCATAATCAAGACAAAGTCAGTATGGGTACCATTGCTGCGCGTGATGCCAGTCGAGTGATTACCCTGACTGAACAAGTGATTGCGGCACTCAGCTGTGCAGCGGTTCAGGCGGTCAAACTCAAAGGGGTAGATACAGAACTCAGCCCTGTTTTAACAGCATTTCAACACTGGGTGCTTCAGAGCTTCACCTATGTAGTGGAAGATCGTCCTTTGCAACAAGAGCTTCAGGCATTGGTTCATCGCTTTGAGGATTTAGAACTGTTAGACAGCATTGCTGTTCAATATTCATAGGAAATGAGCATGCATGCTGATGTAATCATTGAAGTGCCTTTTCATGATGTCGACACCATGAATGTGGTGTGGCACGGGCATTATTTAAAATATTTTGAAATTGCACGCTGCAAATTGCTGGATCAATTTCACTATAACTATAACCAAATGCGTGACTCGGGCTATGCATGGCCAGTGATTGAAAGTCATGTGCGTTATGTACAAGGCATTGAGTTTGAGCAAAAAATTCGTGTGCGCGCCGTTTTGAAAGAATGGGAAAATCGCTTAAAAATCGAATATCTGATTTTCGATGCAGTTTCAGGCAGAAAGCTGACCAAGGGTTATACCTCGCAAGTGGCGGTACATATTGAAAAACGTGAAATGTGCTTCCAGTCACCACAGGTGTTGCTGGACTGTTTAAATGCATGGCCTGAATTTAAAGCGGAGTAATGCAAGCATGATTCGATACAAATTTTTTAAGCCGATTTTGGTTGCGTGTACAGCCAGTATGATGACTGTGCTTGCTCCCGCAGTGAATGCACAAAATACTGAATTGAAACAGGTGTTTGCTCAGCTCGGTGCAACGCCTGTGGTGCGTGCCCAATTTGAGCAGCAGAAAAAACTGGCCGCTCTGAATAAAACCTATGTGTCCAAAGGCACGGTGCTGTTCAGCAAAAACCAAGGGGTGCTGTGGCAGATTCAAAGTCCAGTCAAAGCCGATTTGGTGGTGACACCGCGTAAGCTGGTACAAAAGACGCAGCGCACGTCCAGTCAAATTGAAGTCGATAAGACTCCTTATGGCTCTGTAGCGACGATGTTTTTGCAGTTGATGTCGGGCAATGAAGCGGCACTCGCTAAAAACTTTAACGTGGTGTCTGCCAATTACAGTCCGACGCAGTGGAATGTCAGCTTAACGCCGAAAAGCAGTCTATTTAAAAAGCTTTTTGTCCAAGTCGATGCGCAAGGTCAGCGTTATGTGGACCGTATTACGATTTTGGAACAAGCCAATAATCGCACCATCATTCGTTTTAGCCAGCAAACGGCTCAACCTCAAACTTTAACGGCTGCGGAAAATGCGCTTTTCCAATTGGCAAAATAAATTTAGCGCCCTGTGGTTGTTGCTGTTGTGTGTCATTGCTTTGGCACTGGGCGTGGCTTGGCTGAATAAAGGCATTAAGATTGAGACCAATATTTTTGCTTTGTTGCCTGAGGCCCATCAAGATGCTCATCTGGAACAAGCACAGCAATATGTCAGTCGACAGTTAAATGACAAAGTTTTTGTGGTGTTGGATGCCAAAACAGATCAGCAATTAGAACAGGCAACGCAAGTACTCAAAACCCAAGCCGACCAAAGTCAGCTGTTTTTACCCGTTCGTCCGCAGCTTGATCCTGATCAATTTGCCCAAGCGCTGTATCAACATAAGGCGGGGTTGTTATCCAAGACAGATCAACAGATTGTGCAGGAGCAGGATGATGTCGCACTGACAGAGCAAGGCTTATTACAACTGATGAGTCCGGGCATGCCAATCACGGCTGAAATTCTCAAGCAAGATCCCTTGCTGCTGTTTCCCCGTTATGCAGTGGGTTTAAGTGCCTTACAAAATAATGCCGATATCAATTTAGAGCAGGGCTTTGCGACCATTCGTGATGAGCAGGGCATCTCGCGCCTGATGGTGCTTCAGCTCAATAGCAGTCCCTATAACATTGCCTACCAAGAGCAGACTGCTGCATTTATTCAGAATATCAATCGGCAGCTCAACCAGTTGCAGGTTAAACCGCACTGGACAGGCACGTTATTGTTTGCACAGTTTGGCACCAATTCTGCCAAAGAGGAAATCTCGACTATTGGCGTGGGTTCGACCATCGGAATATTACTACTGGTCTGGTTTGGCTTCCGTTCGATACGCCCGATGCTGACGGAAATGGTTGCAGTAGGTACCGGCAGTCTGGTGGCCTTTGCGGTGACGTATTGGGTTTTCGGTGAAATTCACCTGATGACACTGGTCTTTGGCGCCAGTCTGATAGGGGTTTGTGTCGATTTTTCATTTTACTTTATGGCCATGCAGTCTCAGCACCGACAGGTGGATGGATTTGCAGTTTTAAAACCATTATTGCCAAGCCTATTTGTGGGTTTGATGACTACATTGTTGGCTTATGTAGTGCTGAGTTTTACCCCATTTCCGGGTTTTAAGCAGATTGCGGTCTTTTCCATGGTTGGACTGAGCGCCGCATGGGTGACCAGTATTTTATTGTTGCCACGTTTGCCTGCGCTGAATGCGGAACCTGCGATACGTGCTTTGGGCTTTATTGGCAAAGCACGCAGTTATGTGCAGAGTCGAAATACGCTGCGTTATGGCATGATTGCACTGATTCTACTGGTGATGGGTAGTAGTCTCGCCTTGCTGAAAAGCAATGATGACATCCGTAATTTACAAAGTATGGATGCCACCTTAAAGCAGGAAGATCAATATATTCGTTCGCGTTTTATGCAACAGCAAAGCAGTGAATACTTTGTGGTACAGGGCAGAACCCCAGCAGAGTTGGAGCAGCGCGAACAGCAACTACTGGCAGAGCTTGCGCCCTTACAACAGGCTGGCAAGTTGGATGCTGTACAAGCTTTAGGGCAGTGGATTCCCTCGCTTGAGCAGCAGAAGCACAATATCGCGATGTTGCAGGCGATTCCCAAGCCAGCTTTAGTGAAATATGCGCAAGCGCTACAGCTCAACGCAGCGGATGTTTTAAACTGGCAAGCCCATTTAAAAGACCAACCGTTGTTGACCGAAGCAGTCATTAAAGATCATCCTCTGCATTTTCTGCAGATGAGTCCGACACAACGTTTGGTGATGCTGCAAAATGTGCATGATGTCAAAGCCGTACAGCAGCTTGAGAATGCTGATGTACAACTGTTACGTCCCGTTCATCAACTGTCTGAATTGTTTAAACAGCACCGTGAGCAGGCACAGTGGCTATTACTCAGCGCTTTGGTGATTTTAGCCATTGGCTTAGGGACACTATATGGCAAAAAATCCATTCTGCCTTTGGTGTTGCCTGTCAGCATGGCCTTAATGACCACGTTTGCGATTCAAGCATGGCTGGGTGTCGAGATTAATTTATTCAGCATTATGGGTACCTTCCTAATCATTGGGATTGGGGTGGACTATGCGATTTTCTACCGCCACGGACATGATCATCCGCAGGTGGTGGGGATGGCTTTATTCCTGTGCATGATGTCGACGTTTTTTAGTTTTGGTTTGCTGTCCTTTAGTCATACCTATGCCATTCACAGTTTTGGCTTAACAGTGTTGCTGGGCGTTATTTTTTCATTTATTTATGCCACACTTTTTACATCCTCCGATGCAAAACATGTGGTGGTTCAACAATATCAGCCAAAGAGCTGAGTCAAAGGGTACAGTGCAATGAGCACCATGCAACAGACAGATGTTTTAATTATTGGGGCGGGACCATCAGGCAGCTCGGCTGCAGCTTTGTTGCGCCAAAAAGGTTACCAAGTCACGGTCATTGAAAAGCAATATTTTCCGCGTTTTTCCATCGGCGAGTCTTTATTGCCGCAGTGTATGGTGTTTTTAGAAGAAGCGGGTTTATTGGAAACGGTGCGTGCACATGCCGACGAATATGCCTTTCAGTTTAAAAATGGCGCGGCTTTTTTAAGAGGCAGACAGCGTAGTTTTTATGACTTTACCCAAAAATTTAGTGAAGGCCCAGGCACTACATGGCAGGTCCGACGTGCCAACTTTGACCAGCTTTTGGCACAGCAAGCCGAAAAAATGGGCGCGGACATCCGTTTTGGCCATGAAGTCTTGGCCGTCGATGTCACATCCACACAGCCGATTTTGACGGTCAAAGATGAGCAAGGCAACAGCTACCAAATTCAAGGCAAGTTCCTGTTAGATGCCAGTGGTTTTGGCCGTATTTTGCCGAAGTTTCTCGACTTAGAAAGCCCGTCGGACTTTCCTGTGCGCCGTGCAGTCTTTACCCATATTGAAGATGGTTTGTTGGATGACCCTGAGTTTGACCGTGAGAAAATTTTAATTACTGTGCATGAAAAAGATCATCGTGCGTGGTATTGGCTGATTCCCTTTGCTGATGGGCGCTCTTCATTTGGCATCGTGGCGGAGCAAGATTTCTTTGAAAAATATGGTTATGACGGCAGTGCAGATTATGACCTTGAGGCCTTGCAGAAACGTATTTTAGCCGATGATGCCAGTTTGTCACATGTACTGCGTCACGCCAAACATGATACTTCTGTCCGTACTTTGGTGGGCTACTCTGCCGATGTGAAACATTTGGCTTCCAACAACTATGCACTACTGGGCAATGCCGGTGAGTTCCTTGATCCTGTCTTTTCTTCGGGAGTGACTATTGCTTTGAAATCGTCCAGTCTAGCCGTACCATTGGTCGAGCAAGTGCTGCAAGGTCAGGCAGTAGACTGGATGGAGCAATATGAAAAGCCACTACGTAAAGGCATTCAAGTATTTCGTGCCTATGTCGAGTCATGGTATTCGGGGGAGTTTCAGGATGTGGTGTTCTCCACTCATCAGGATGAAAAAATCCGCCGTATGATTGCTTCCTTACTGGCAGGTTATGCGTGGGATGCAAGCAACCCGATTCATCGTAATGCCAAGCAACGCTTGAGCACTTTGGCCGAATATTGCCGAGAAGAACAACCGCAAAAAGAGTCGTTGACTGATGAAACTTAAGCTGCGTTTGAAAACCGTCAGTTGGGTTTTAGCCAGTGCTCTGCTCTGTAGTGCCTGCCAAAGCTGGATTCCCAAGGCGCAGGGACTCGCGACCCCGCAGTGGGCTGCGCAAAATTATCAACGTCAAGATCAAATCGAAGTGCAGTGGAAAACCCAGAGTTTCAGCTTTTTACTGTATCAGCAACAACGGGGGCAGTCGCTTGATATGTTAGCGCTCAGCCTCACAGGGCAACAGTTGTTTAAACTCAGTTTTGATGGTCAAAAGGTCGAAGTTGAACAGCGGATTGATCCAATGAAACGGTTGCCTTTTGATTATGTGGTGCGTGATATTCTGTATGCCACTTATCCAAATTTTGCTGCCTTACATACTGCTCAAAATGCTGTCGTGCAGAAAGACGATACCATTTATATACAGCAGCAACCCGTGTTGAAAATTCAGCAAAATGAAGGAGCAATTGAACTGGATAATCTGCAAGTGCCTTATCAAATGGTGATCAGCACGGTGAGCAATACTTTAGAAGATGATCAAGGTGACCATCATGACTAAAAATCTACAGCATGTTTCAGCCATGGGTATTCAGTTCAGTGTGGCGCTGTCGGCTTTGGGGCAAAATGCCACTGAGCTTCAGCATGCCTTAACAAGCACAGAAAATACTTTGTCACAACGAGAGGATTTGATCGCGGGGCGTTCGGTCTGGGTCGGTGCATCGGATCAAGCCTTGGTTCAAGCAGTGCCTGAAAGCTTGAGCAGTGCAGATTCACGGAATCTACGCTTTGCCCTGACGGCTTTGGCGCACATTGAAACTGAAATTCATGCTTATACAGCACAGTTTGCTAAACAACGTCTTGCTGTGATTATCGGCACGTCAACCTCAGGCATCGCAGATAATGAGCCTGTCTTAAAAGTCCAGTTTCAACAGTCTGTACCGCAGTCTGTACAGCACCAAAAGCAAGAAATGGGCAGTTTAGCGAAAGCCTTACAACAGTATTTGGGCTGGGAAGGGCCTGCCTATACCATTTCTACCGCTTGCTCCTCGGCAGCTAAAGCGCTGGCGGCGGGGCAACGTCTGCTGAATGCAGATCTGGCCGATGCTGTCTTAGTCGGTGGAGTCGATACCTTGTGCAAGCTGACTTTAAATGGTTTTGATAGTTTAGAAAGCTTATCGAGCGGAATTTGTCAGCCCTGTGGTGCCAACCGTGACGGCATCAATATTGGCGAAGCTGCAGGACTATTTTTACTGTCCAAAGCACCTGCAGCTGTGATGTTGCTGTCGAGTGGTGAGTCAATGGATGCATGGCATATTTCAGCACCGCATCCAGAAGGACGAGGGGCTGCGGAGGCGATGCAAAAAGCTTTAGATATGGCACAGCTTGAAGCAGGCGATATTGGGTATTTAAATTTGCATGGGACTTCTACACCGCAAAATGATGTGATGGAGATTAAGGCGGTGCAGACTGTTTTTGCAGATTATCCAGTTGCACTTAGTAGCACCAAACATAAAACGGGACATTGTCTGGGGGCGGCGGGTGCAATCGAAGCCTTTATTTGCCAGCAGGTTTTATTAGATCAATCTTGGTTGCCGCTGCATCATGCAGGTGAATTGGACGATGCTTTGGCTGGGCAAAATTATGTGTTTACACCGCATTTAGCTGCACCGATTCGCTATGCGATGAGTAATTCTTTTGCTTTTGGTGGGAGCAACATCAGTTTAATTTTCGGGACGGTTTTGTCATGATGGACGCAGTACAGTTTATTCCACATGCGAAACCGATGGTTTTCGTGAGTCATTTGATTGAAGCCAATGATACATTTGCGATTGCAGAACTTCATATCACAGCTGATTTGATGTTTTGTGAGCCAAATGGCTTGCCCACATGGAGCAGTATTGAGCTGATGGCGCAGACCATTAGTGCCTATGCAGGCTATAAAGGGCAAACCAAGGGTTGGCCACCGAAAATTGGCTTTTTATTGGGAACGCGTAAAATGCAGTTACCCTGTGCCTATTTTAGTTTGGGTACAACCGTGCAGATTCGGGTCGAACAAAGTTATCTGCACGAAGGTTTGGGGCAGTTTAATTGTGAAATTGAATATCAAGAACATCGGTTCAGCGCTATGTTGAGCGTATTTGAGCCTGAAAATATGAATGAAATCATTGGAAAATTAGTGTGAACAGAAGAGTTTTAGTCACGGGTTCGAGTCGTGGAATAGGTAAAGCGATCGCTTTAGAGTTGGCAAAGGCAGGCTTTGATGTCACGGTCCATGCCCGCTCAAGACAGTCTGAGGCCGAAGCAGTGGCTCAGGAGATCCAAGCGCTTGGACAGGCGAGTCATGTACTGATGTTCGATGTGAATGAGCGTGAAAAGATTGCTGCCATTTTGGAGCAAGATATAGCCCAGCATGGTGCTTTTTACGGCGCTGTGTTGAATGCAGGACTAACCCGTGATGGTGCTTTCCCAGCATTGACCGATGAAGATTGGGATGATGTGGTCTCGACCTCTCTGAACGGTTTTTATAATGTGCTGAAACCCCTGATGATGCCGATGATTCGCTTGAAAAAGGGTGGACGTATTGTGACCTTGTCTTCAGTATCTGGAATCATGGGGAATCGTGGTCAGGTGAACTATAGCGCTGCCAAAGCAGGCTTGATTGGAGCGACTAAAGCATTGGCACTGGAATTGGCCAAACGCAAAATTACGGTGAACTGTGTTGCTCCGGGCTTGATTGAAACCGAAATGGTGAACGAAGAAGTTAAAGAACACGCCTTGAAAATGATCCCGATGCAACGCATGGGACAGGTAGAAGAAGTCGCAAAAGCGGTGAAGTTTTTATGTAGTGATGATGCCAGTTATATCACTCGTCAAGTGATTTCAGTCAATGGAGGCTTGATCTAATGAAACGTGTTGTCGTAACAGGCATGTCTGGGATTACCTCTTTGGGTGAAACCGCAGAACAAATTTTTGAGCAGTTTGCACAAGGCAAAAGCGGTATTCGCTATATGCCTGACTGGGAAATTTATCCTGATTTACGCAGTAAGTTGGCTGGCCCAGTGGAGTCATTTACTGTACCGAAGCATTTTAACCGTAAAGTGACCCGTGGCATGGGGCGTGTTGCTTTAATGTCTACAGTATGTGCTGAAAAGGCATTGGAAGATGCAGGTTTACTGCATGCGGATATCTTAAAAAGTGGTGATGCAGGTGTGGCCTTTGGTTCCTCTGCGGGCAGTGTGGATGCTGTGCGTGAGTTTGGTGCCATGTTGATTGAGCACAATATGAGCCAACTGAATGCGACAACCTATATTCGTATGATGTCGCATACCAGTGCAGTCAATATGACGGTGTATTTTGGGCTAAAAGGTTTAACGCTGCCGACCTCAAGTGCCTGTACTTCGGGTTCCATGGCGATTGGTCAGGCTTATGAAGCAATCAAATATGGCAAGCAAACCGTGATGATTGCAGGCGGGGCAGAAGAGCTCAGTGCAGCGGGTTCAGCCGTGTTCGATGTGCTATTGGCGACCAGTGTGCAAAATGACCATCCAGAGAAAACCCCACGTCCATTTGATGCAAGCCGAGATGGTTTGGTGGTGGGTGAAGGCGCAGGTTGTTTGATTTTAGAAGAGTATGAACATGCGCAAGCACGTGGGGCGACCATTTATGCCGAGATTGTGGGGTATGGCAGCAATACTGATGGTCAGCATGTGACGCGACCTGATTCTGAGATGATGGGACGCTGTATGCAATTGGCACTGAAAGATGCACAGCTTACTGCTGCGGATATTGATTATGTTAATGCACATGGCACTTCGACTGATCAGGGTGATATTGCTGAATCACAAGCAACTGTGCGTATATTGGGTCAAAAGCCAATCAGTTCATTAAAAAGCTATTTTGGTCATACTTTAGGTGCATGTGGTGCAATTGAAGCATGGCTCAGCATTGAAATGATGCAACGTAATCAATTCGTGCCAACTTTAAACTTAGATAACATTGACCCTGCGTGTGCGGAATTAGATTATATTTGTGGTGATATTCGCCCGATGTCAGCAAAAATTATTATGACGAATAATTTTGCCTTTGGTGGCATTAATACATCATTAATTTTCAAAAATAATATAGACCATAACTGAAACAGAGGGTAAAAAATGGGGTTTAAAAAAACACTATATATCTTATCAGCAGTGAGTATGCTGGGATTAACAGCTTGTAGTACTGTAAAAATTTCTGATTATCCGCAGCGGCAATTAATGACAGCAAAATATGCGACTGCGGCTGATATTGTGAACAATATTCGACTTGGTGTTGGGCAAAATGCGCGCACTGGTTGGGTAGTTGAACAGGCAGATCAGACAAAGGTAGTTGCGGGTTTAACCCGTCGTAGCCATTATTTACAAGTAACCTATCTCATCTCAGGTAATCAAGTCAGTTCACAAATTACAGGTAGCCGTAATCTCGATCAACGTGGTAATAAAATTCATAAAAATGCGATGGCATGGAAGGCACGTTTAGATAATTCGGTATTTACACAACTTTCAAAAACGTTAAATTAAATAAGAGAGCAATTACTATGAATATTAAGCAATTTGGCTTCACAGCTATTCTGGGGCTAGCTGCATTTACATCAGCACATGCAGCTGACCAAATGCATGATTTCAATTTCCAAGAAGCTGTAAGCCGTGCTGTTGCTGATGGGGTTTTGGATGGTTCAGTAAAATTTTATTTGGCGGGAACCAAGTCGGGCGGTAAGGTGATTGAAAAAGGCTTAGTGACCAATAAAAAGACCAATGGTTTTGCCAAATCTGCGGAAAGTTCATGTGATCATGTACTTCGTTCGGCATTGATTCAATTTCAAAATACAGCCAAAGCCAAAGGCGCCAATGCGGTGACCAATCTGGTGAGTTTCTATAAGTCCAATGAAACACGTAGCACCACGACTTACCAATGTGCGAAAGGTACGGCATTAGCAGGGGTGGCATTAAAAGGTGACTTAGTAAAGTTCTAATATGGTCTGATAGCATGGTCTTTCTAGAAACAAGAGAAAGACCTTATCTGACTGGATTGGTCGCTGCGGTGTGGAACTGGAACCTTTGGCCAATGCTTTAAAAGAGGTGGTGCTGCAACAGCAGGTGCTGCATGCCGATCAAGCGCCGGTCACCATTGTTAGCGGCAGTGGGCTTTGTTGCATAAATATGTAAGCATCTGATTTAAATAAATTTAATTTTGGATCAAAAAATAATCAAAACTTTTAAAATCATATAGTTATGAAATCTTTGTGCAACAAAGCCCTTTAGGTCTGATTCTGAGCATTTCGGGTAAAAGTGAGGCACAGAATTGGTATGGTATTTCTTATCAACAATTGGTGAATGCAGTACGTCCGAACTTGGCAGAGCAGATGCTCAGTCATCCTATGAATAAATGGAATCTATTTGCTCGTGAATTTTTGCTTCATCTTGAAAGCTATTACAAAATACAGAACTTAGATATGAATCGTGTCCAATTTATTTTTGACCATTACCAAGAAATTCAAGAGTTACAAAAGCTCAAGACTAATACCATCAAAGAAGTTGTTGAGAAAATCAGCCAGCAATTGAATCTCATGATTGATAACTATGACTCCTATAACAAATATGAGTCATGGGGTGGGATCCGTTTTTATAATCGTTCATGGGACAATACAAGTAATACCACTTTATATATTCATGAAAAGAATGGTGAAACGGTATTTGCAGTCACGACTTATATTCTTAATCTCTCTGAAGCTTTGTACGAACAGGCACTTGAAATTTTACAAAGCCATGATGATTCACGTTATCTAGATTGTAAGACTGAAAAATATAAGGGTGGAGCTGAAAGATGGCTCTGTATTTATTGGTATTCACCTGAACATACGTTTGAATCGGTTGAAAGTTTGATTCTTGAAAAAGCAACGTTGCTGAATCAAATAGAAATGACGTTGCGATAAAAGTAAAAAATCAGATGTTGATAAATGAGGGTTATATCTGATATCTGTGTGATAATAATCTATGAGATTGAATTTTAAAGTTATTCTTTTAAAGAAAATGATCGAGAATGGTTTGAATGAGCTTTAACAAAAAAACGAAGTTAAAAGGGATTATTTTTATAATATTGATCCTTGCTGGAAGTGCTTACTTTTTTAAAGAGGAATTACTTATATTAAAAAATGACAATAGGTCGTCTATCGATCAATTGTATGTTGATTCAGATGGTGTCGAACATATGCTTGATCAAAGTTGGTTCCCAGAAGTATCTACATCATTTGCAAGATTTTACGTTGGTAAACATAAGGAAATTTGTGGGAAGGTTACTCAAAAAGCAGTGACACGCAAGGGAGCCTTTATCAATTTTGGTGATAGATATCCAAATCATGATTTTAGTATCGTGATTTGGGGAGAAGTAGAAAAGAAGGATTTACCACCTATAGGGCAACATCTATGTGTTAAAGGATTAGTGAGTGAATATAACGGTAAACCTCAAATTGAGTTAAAGACTTTAAATGCTCAGATCTATTACAAAGAAAATTAATATTTTATTTGGTATATAAAATGCGTCAATTTTTAATTTTACTGTTTCTTAGTATTTCGCCCTTTCTCTATGCCACAGAATTCAAGAAAGAAAGGATTCTATATCTTGATAATGTTAAATATTTTGTAAATAAAGTACCTCCAAAAGTTGAAGGTGAGCCAAGAGTTCATATCTCTAAATATTGGTCTACCGAAGAATTTTACGAGCGACATCTCTATGATTTTAGATGTCAGTCAAATATGTATAGAGAAATTAAAATTGATTCAAAAAGTAGACCGATATACGGCGAATGGCAAAAAGTTCTAGAAAAATCACTTATCCCAATTTATATGCATAGTGTGTGTGGACAGCAAAGCAACCTTGGCAATAAATATCGGAATCTCAATCAGTGTATCTCAGGTCAAATGACTAAATTTGGTCAATGTGGTTCTGATAGTGATTGTATGACTACGGTGTCAGTATGCCAGCGCTATATACCAAAGAAATGTTATTTCGCAACGTATGGTGTAGTGTGTTCTGAAGTGCCTGATGATTGTGTTCAGTCAGATATAGGTACTGTTAAATGTAGATCATTTGAAAAATGAAAATTCATCTAAAGTTGAATATTTAATATAGATATTTACCTTATAATCAATATCTTAATAATAATGAGGGCGGGTTTTTGAAAAAAATATTAATAGGGGTGTCATTGTTGCTGCTATGCACTCTCAGTGCTTCTGCAAAAGAACCTAAAAAGATGATTCGTATGAATATAGATTCAGGGAGCGAGTTTTATCGAACAGCTAAATATGAGTCTGTAGGGGCGTCGAAATATTCAATTTGGGTTGAAGAACATTACACCAATAAAAGTCCTAGACGAATTAATGGTGCTTCTTATAGTGCAAGAAGATATTTAATTGATTGCCGTAATTCACAATTTAGAACATCTACGATATTTCATTTTGATAACACAGGAAAATTGATGGGTGGTGGTTCTACACCACACACTAAATTTGCTTCCATAAATTTTGGGACAGTTGAAAAGTCACTGTTTCAATTGATTTGCTTATCTTAATTCTAACTTGTTTTTTTATAGTCTAAAGTGAATAAATAATGTTTAAAAAATTTTTATTAATTAGTTTCTTAGCCTTACCTGTTATTTCAACTGCTGATGTAATTCGTGTAAGTCCAGCATCCCTACAAACTTTGCCATCCCAAGAGTTAGGTCAAGTTATATTGAAATTTATCCCCTCTGTAGGCGAAACAGTGGATTGGTCTAAAAATGCAAATGATCTCAGTTTTAAATGGCTAGATAGTAAGTACGTAGAAGCTAAACGCTACGATGATGGAACGATTTATTCAACTCGTAGAGCGATATATCGTGGGAACGTAAATGGTGTAAAAAGCACTTTCTTAGATAAACGTGTCTATGAAATGCCATGGCTAGTGACCTTGCGTGGAGAGGCTCAAGGAAAGTTTGGTGTTGATTCGGTCGAATTCTATCCGTATGTTTTGGCAAAAAATTCTAATGATTCAAGTATATGTTTTGGATCAACTCATGAAAATTGTGATTTCACACCATTTAACTCTTTAAAGAAAGCTGGAATTACTTATAAGAAAATTTGTGAAAATCAAATGGGACCTGACAATTTTAATAAAGTTTATCTCTTATCTAAAAAAGGTAAAAAGAACACTTACGGTATTTGGTCTCAATCTGCAGGTTCAGGCGGTAGCTCGAACTCTTTTGAACTAGATTTCTCATCCTCAAATGCAGAAGTATGTAAAAAGTAAGGTCGTAAGATATTTTGTCTTTTAGGGGGGAGTCACCCCCTCATTATATTTGATTTTTATCAGGGGAAGATTTTGAAAAAAATATTACTTCTAAGTGCTATTTCTATTTATTGCTCTCAATCATTTGCGAAATTGCCAATCATTAATAATAGTGAACCTTTAAATACACTTCCTGCAGAAGTTTTAAAAGTTGTTCAAGAAGAAATTATCAATGCTTGTTATGAAAAAGCATCTGAAGCTGGTAGCTCATCGCCAAGACTAATATTTGATAATGGTTTTATTCGCACTGCTGATATCAATGGGGATGGATTGGAAGATTATGCTATTACATCCTACAGTGTTACTTGTGAATTAGTAAAAGGAATTTATCCTAGTAATGACTCTAAAGAAAATGACTATGGAACTTTAAATATTTTATTTCAAAATAAAATGGGTGGATTTGATCATGTAGTGAAGAATTATCAACTCTACGAAGAAATGTTTATGTCAAGAAATCATTATGATATACATGAATTTTGGAATTATAATGGCGTTAATTCTATTAAGTGGAATAAAAATAAGCAGGCATTCATTTATACCAATAATATAGCTAATTATGAAGAAACAATACCTTTAGACACATCAAAATCCTTAACAAACAAAGAATCTAATTCTGTTTTTTGGGAAGAACTATAATTTTTAATAATTATTTTTCTAAAATGAGATTAAAGTAAATCATAGAGTATCAAATGAAAAAATATATATTTTTAGCCATTATGAGTTTTATTATAAACCCTAGTTATGCATCAGATACTGATTTTTTGATAGAAAATGATACACAAGTAAAAATTGCACGAGAGGCAATAAAGAAGGCAGTGAATGATGGGGTTCATCCAGATGAGTATTTTGATATTGCATTTGTTGCAGTTAGGAAAAGTTTAAAATATAGAGCTGATACAAAAGAAAATCTTTATAACTTCTCTCAAAAAGTCGCAAAGATAACCAGTGAAGAAGCATATAACACATATATTAATATGTATAAAAAGTCGTACTGAGACTACTTAATGAAGTAGTTTGAAAAATTGAATAATTGATAGTGATTTTAAGGTCTGCGTAATAAATATTGAGGGGAAAAATGACAGCACAAAGCGAAGCACAACTTGAAAATGAACTCATAGCACAACTTGAACGCTTAGGGTTTGGCTGGGTTATTATCAAGGATGAAGCTCAGCTTGTGGCGAACCTCAAAGCTCAAATCGAAAAAGCCAACGAACTATCACCACTGTCTGAATCAGAGTGGAAACAGGTCATTAGCTTTCTCAACAACGGCACAGTATTTGAACGTGCTAAAAAGCTTCGTGATCAATTCCCTGTCAAATTTGATGATGGTACAAGCAAACACATTTTTTTCTTATCGGATGATCCGAGTAAAAACCGCTATCAAGTCACTAATCAAATTACGGTTGATCATCGTGACCATAATGGGCGTACCAGTCGTTTTGATGTCACGCTCTTGGTTAATGGCTTACCGGTGGTACAAATTGAGCTGAAAAAACGAGGTATGGAGATTGCCGAAGCGTTTAATCAAACTCAACGCTATACCAGAGAAGCGTATTGGGCAGGACTGGGCTTATTCCGCTTTATCCAGCTTTTTATTATTAGCAAGGCTTTGTTGCATAAATATGTAAGCATCTGATTTAAATAAATTTAATTTTGGATCAAAAAATAATCAAAACTTTTAAAATCAAATAGTTATGAAATCTTTGTGCAACAAAGCCATGAGAGGGTTATAAATATTAAAGATGGAAATACCCTAGCTTCAATTATTAATCACGAGGGGTGTCCTTTAAGTTCATTGCAGTCGAAATGTTATTCAATTTATGGTAAGTCTACTCAGGCAAATCAAAAACAAATAAGTGCTTTACAGAGCGATATTGATGAGCTTGTTTGTTTAATTTGAAGATGTGTATATTTAAGAAGTATACCCCTTCTGGATAATAAAAATGAATTTAATTTAAAAAGCTCATCGGAAGGTGGGCTTTTTTATTGCCCCGAGAAATGTCCGTGAAAGCAATATCGGGGCACCCAATGGCGGCTTTCTTTATTCGTAGTGGTTTAAATTGAATGCCGCCTCCCTTTGCGCCATTAGCTCAACTGGATAGAGCATGGGTTTTCTATACCAATGGTTGTAGGTTCGAGTCCTACATGGCGTGCCAGATAAGCAAGATTGATTATTAAGTGATCTTTTTGAATAAATGATGATCAAGTTATTAATAAATATAACTTAATTATTACACGCTAAAACATTCTGCATATATTTCTTATACTTACTTATGGTGAGTAGCTGGTATCTTGTGTTCATTCTTAGAACTTCACAACAAAAAGAGATGATGTAACTACAGCCCGTTTAGCCCACCCAGGCTAAGCGGGCTTTTTTTTAAGGGAAAAGAATATGTTTAACTTCCTGTTCTGCTTATTCGGTCTACATGGTGCGACTGAGATCGATTACACGGTTGATGATGAAGAAATCAAAGTATGTCGTGATTGTTTGAAAGAAGTTAAGTAGGCCCACTCATAGGAATGGATCACGTCTTGCTTTTTTTGATTCAATGTAAGTTAAGATTGAGGCCACAACTAACAATGCTCCAATTGCCATGAAAAATGAATCCTTTGTATAAATCCCAAGCCCAAAACCAATGACACCTCCAGTAAGTAATAATACGGAGAATATCAGTAAAAAAGTGTATTTCATGACTTTCATCACAATAAATTAATAGTTGATAGAAATTTAAAGCATTATTGTTAATGTTGCATTAACAAATAATTACATTTGCCGGACGAATTACGGCGCATGAAACCCCACTCAATTCTGGAGACTTGAGTGGGTTTTTTCTTTTCTTATTGGTGGTACCCATGACGGACAAAGTACAAGCTAAACAAGACTTAGAATTTTGCAGTGCTGAGCTGTCTAAGTATCAGAACCTCAGTCGGGCCGGATTAACGCGCAATGAGCTGCTGGCAATTGACGGCGGCTTTGTTGCACAAAGCTGTTCTTAAGGACTCCTTCGGCAATATAATTTCCAAATGAAGAAGCCTACACACAAAATCTACCGCACAACCAATTGGCCCGCATATAACCGAGCTCTCATTAATCGTGGGAATATTGCCATTTGGTTCGATCCAAAAACACAATGGTATGCAGAACCTCAAGGCA
>NZ_VPBE01000002.1:0-265185 GCF_013418895.1 Acinetobacter sp. YH12116
TGTCATAAGCACCATCTGTATAGACAGAATCAATCTGCTCATCAAGTGGAATTTGATCAAGTAAATCTTCGAGTACTTGTGAATCACTGACATTGTTTGTCGTGAGCTGAACGGCCCGTATTTGCAGAGTTTCAGCATCTATACCAATGTGAAGTTTACGCCATTGGCGACGATATTCAGGCTGATGTTTCTTACGTTTCCATTCACCTTCACCTAAAAACTTCAAGCCAGTAGAGTCGACGAGTAGGTGGAGACCATCACGACTTTTCTGATAGCTTATCGCAATATCAATATGCTTTTGTCTTCTACAAATAGTCGAATAATCTGCCGCTGTCCAATCTAATCTACAAAGTTTAATGAGGCTCTGAACAAAGCCAGTGACCATGCGTAAAGTGAGTCTAAATAGAGATTTGATCATCAAACAGCATTGAATCGCTATGTCGGAGTAGGTTTGACTTCGACCTTGTTTGCCTTGAGGTTCTGCATACCATTGTGTTTTTGGATCGAACCAAATGGCAATATTCCCACGATTAATGAGAGCTCGGTTATATGCGGGCCAATTGGTTGTGCGGTAGATTTTGTGTGTAGGCTTCTTAATTTGGAAATTATATTGCCGAAGAAGTCCTTAAGAACAGCTTTGTGCAACAAAGCCCTTCAGGGCTTGATCAAATGATCCGTATCGATGAAATCTGGTTGTCTACCCAGCCCATGGACATGCGTGCGAGTATGGATACGACCCCATACAGGCAGCTTAGAAAATTCCGCTCTGCTGGCTGGAAATACCTGTCTAGTTCACTGCCATATAGGCAGCTTAGAAAATTCGCCAAAGCAATCAGCGCCTCTTCACCACGTTCACTGCCATGTAGGCAGCTTAAAATCACCCAAAATAAAACCGGAGCATCGCCCCGGTTTTATTCTTCATCTATTTATTCTTCTAACAGGCTTCTTAACATCCAGGCAGTTTTTTCATGGACTTCCAATCGTTGGGTCAGTACATCCGCAGTTGGCTGGTCATTGGCTTCTTCCACCACATCAAAAATACTGCGTGCGGTCCGTGCAACTGTTTCATGGGCACGAACCAATAACTCCACCATTTCATTGGCTTTTGGCACACCTTCGACTTCTTCAATCGATGCCAGTTTTACAAATTCTTTATAGGTTCCCGGTGCCGGAAAACCTAGTGCCCGAATCCGCTCGGCAATAACATCCAGCGCATTCCATTGCTCGGTATATTGCGTCATAAACATGGTGTGCAGACTGTTAAACTGCGGCCCGGTCACGTTCCAGTGGAAATTATGAGTCATTAAATACAGGGTATAACTGTCGGCCAGAAGTCGGGAAAGCCCTTCGACAATTTTGGCCCGGTTATCTTCAGAAATACCAATATCAATATGCATCGATGCTTTTTTCATTTTCGCCATGAGTCGCTCCCAAAGCTTGTCGTTATAAGGAATCAGATGATCAACATACATGAATGTAGCACAGTTGCGGCTGCAAAAAGATTGCAGATGGTAGTAATACTGTATAAGCATCATCACCAGAAATCAGAGGAATTTTGAAGATGCTGAGAACGCGCAGATCAGGAGATAGAAAAGTCAATTTGAACAGGGAAGATGAGATAGGATGGATGATCTGCCAGAAATAAATGAAGAATGAGACCGGCTCATTCTTCATTATGGATGAAGTACTTAGTTCAGTTTTTCATGCTGGATACTGTCACGATAATATCGACAACCTTTATACAGCAGGAATACGCCAATCACACCGGCTACTGCATTGACAATTGAAATTGAGTTGCCGACCATCAGTGTGTTTTCAAAATAGTTATCGGTAATTAAAGCCACAGCCGTAGTACCCACACCCAGGGCAATCAGGTTGGAGATTAGTAGGAATTTGGCAGAAACCTGAGCACGGAGCTGGTTGGGGGTCAGCATTTGTGTCGCGGCAGCCGAGGCTGGAATCGGGAAGGTCGAGAAGAACATCGCCACAAAAATCAGTGCAAACGATAAGTACAGATTATCTACCTGGGTAAACAGCACACTTGGAATAATCAGCGCTGCACAGCCCAAAGCACCGGCACGAATGGCAGCATCGCTATAGCCACGTTTGGAGAAAAAGTCGATGAGCCAGCCGCAGAACAGCGCCCCCGCCGTATTCGCCACCAGAATAATACAGCCCAGGACATAACCGGTCTGACTGGCATCGAGACCAAAATGACGCATGTAATAGGCCGGTGCCCAGCCTAATAACGAATACAGCATCATGGTGTAGAAAGAGAAGCCAATAAAATGACAGAAGAAGGTTTTCTTGTGCAATTTAATAAAAGCCACCGAGTTCTTAAATGAGGCTTTAACGACTTCACCATCCTGACCGACTTTCACACCTTTACGGCTGGGTTCACGTACGGTCAGAATCATCACCAGGGCCAATAAAACACCTGGTAAACCGACAATAAAGAAAGTCAGTTGCCAGGTTTTTAATTCACCAATTATTGGCAATACCACAAAATCGACTTCTTTTAATAAGCCAATCACGTAGCCGCCAATCAGGAAGGCCAGACCAGAACCAATAAAGGCACCAATCGCATAAACACCTAAAGCACGGCCAAGTTTTTCTTTCGGGAACAGGTCAGCCACAATCGAGTAGAAGGCAGGTGACAGGGCCGCTTCACCGGCACCGACACTTAAACGTGCTAAAAACATCTGGATGAAGTTTTTACTTAAACCACAAGCCGCTGTGGCCAGACTCCAGAAGGCAATGCCGATGGAAATAATTTTAATCCGGGATTTTTTATCGGCCAGTGCGGCAATGGGTACGCCCATAAAGGCATAGAACAGCGAGAAGGCCAGGCCTTGCAATAAGCTGAACTGGGTATCACTGAGCATTAAATCAGCCTTAATTGGCTCAATCATTAAGGACAGAATCTGGCGGTCTACAAAAGACAGGATATAGGCCACCATACAGATAATCACCACATACCACTGATAGGTACTGCTGCTTTCCTGCGAACTAGGCGTGGCCGGCAGGTCAATGGGATGAGCCGCTTCAAACTGTTTACTTTCGGGTTGAATATTCCTTTCAACCGCATCTATCTCTAGAGTTTTATCATTCATTGTGCAACTTCCTGTGCTGAACGTATAAGATAATATGATACGTTTTAAACCTTGTTATTTTTGTTTTGTATCGTCTATCTTCAATTTATTCCTTTCTGCACAGCGGGTCAATCTGTTCTGAATAAAAAGATACATATTTTTAAGTATAAATAAAAAAAGGAATCATAAAGATTCCTTTTCTTGGTTCAATATAGTTCGGCTTAAGCTTCGCCACGTTCTACCAGTGTCAGAATATCGTAGGTGGCGACCAGTTCATTACGCTGGTTTTTCACTTTAATATCCCACACCACCACGCCGTGTGGCTTCTGGCTTGGGTCGCGTTGCTGTTTCGGGGTTTTCTGTTTACAGGTCAGCTCGACCTGAATGGTATCGCCAATTTTCACCGGCTCGACAAAGCGCAGGTTGTCCATGCCGTAGTTGGCAATCACCGGGCCAGGCGCAGCATCAACAAACAGACCGGCTGCGGCAGACACTACAAAGTAGCCGTGTGCGACACGCTCTTCAAACAGCGATTCTGCCGCGGCAATTTTGTCCATATGTGCATAGAAATAATCACCGCTTAAGCAGGCGAAGTTCACCAGATCGGCCTCGGTTACGGTACGGCGTGCGGTGAGCAGACGTTCACCAACACGTAATTCATCAAACGATTTTTTAAATGGATGAACCCGATCTTCAAACACCTGAGCACCGGCGGTCCAGCTATGCCCAATCTGGGTCATGGCATTCGGTGAACCTTGAATTGCGGTGCGTTGCATATAATGTTTTACCGCGCGCAAGCCGCCCAGTTCCTCACCTCCACCAGCACGACCCGGACCACCATGCACCAGATGCGGCAATGGCGAACCATGACCGGTACTTTCTTTGGCGCTTTCCTCATCCAGCACATGCACACGGCCATGCCACGGGGCAATCTTGGCAATCAGCTGTTCAATATTCTGCTCGCAATCACGTACCACCGAGGCCACCAGACTACCTTCACCGCGTGCCACCAGACCGGCCAGTTGTGCCAGATTATCATAGGCCATCAGCGTTACCACCGGACCAAAGGCTTCAATCTGATGCAGGCTGCTGGCCTGTTCAGGCTGTTCACAGACCAGTACAGTTGGCGGATAGAATGCGCCGAGTTCGGGTTGATCGGCCTGAATACTAAAGTCCTGACGTAAATGGCTACCAAAGACAATTTGGGCTTCCTGGCTTAACTGTTCCACCTTGGCCGCCACGTCCTGTTTCTGTTTGAGGCTGGCCAGTGCACCCATGGTGACCTGATCCAGCTCCGGATTACCGACTACCACTTTTTGCAGCTTGGCAATCAAACGTTCCTGCACGGTCGCTAAAAGTTCACGTGGCACAAAAGCGCGACGAATTGCAGTACATTTCTGTCCGGCTTTGCTGGTCATTTCACGGAAGACTTCACGCACAAACAGGTCAATCGCCGTATCGCTGGCCTGTTCCGTCAGAATGGCGCTGTTGACAGAATCGGCTTCCATGCTAAATGGAATCGAGTACTGATTCAGGTGCGGATGCGCACGTAATTTCTGGCCGGTTGCAGCAGAACCGGTGAAAGTCACGGTATCTTGTGGATTCAGCTGCTCAAACAGGTCATAAGTCTGGCCGCAAATCAGCTGTAATGCACCTTCCGGTAAATACCCGCTGGCATGAATAGCTTTAACTACGGCATGGGTCAGCTCGGCACCTTCGGTCGCCGGTTTAACAATACACGGTACACCGGCCAATAAGGTTGGCGCGATTTTTTCCAGCATGCCCCAGATCGGGAAGTTAAAGGCATTAATATGCACCGCCACGCCTGCTTTCGGGCTTAAGACGTGTTTGGCGCCAAAAGCGCCATGCTTGGACAGCGGAATCCAGCTGTCTTCCACCCAGGCGGTTTCATCGCTCAGTTCGCGGCGCACCAGACTGGAATAGGCAAACAGGGTACCAATACCACCTTCGACATCAATCCAGGCATCTTTACGGGTACAGCCGGTGGCTTTGGCCAGTTCATAAAAATCTTCTTTACGTTCCAGTAGATATTGCGCCACCTGTTTAAGTGCATTGGCACGCTGATGAAAAGTCCAGGAGGCAATCGCCGCGCCATGCTGTTTGGCATAGTCGACCACCGCACGGGTGTCGAGGCCAAAGCTGCTGACCTGATAAATGGTTTCACCGGTAATGGTATGCTGTACCGGACGGAAATCCTGACTCGCAACAAATTCCTGACCGCATACCAGTGAGCTTAAGGTCTTCAGTGCCGGGCGAACGCTTGAATAATCAGTCGCTTGCGATTCCGTCTGCGCTGTCTGGGTGTCTAACTCAAGCATGATATAACTCCTTTTATGATACGTTTTGAGTAATATTTTAGTTTTGATGTTTCATAATTTCTGACTTTAACGCGCTTTTGTCAATCATATTTCTGCTCAAATTTTGCAATAAAAAATTTTTTAAAAAATAAAAATATTAAAAAACAATAAATTGAGTTAATTTTGTGAATTATTTTATTTGATACTTAAAAATTAATATTGATTTTTAAAATGTATCGTTTTAATTTTAATACCAGAACACTTGGGATAAGTGAGGATAAAATGACAAATCAACTTCACAGCTTTGAGCAGGCAATTGAAAAGGACATTTCAATTGAACCTAAAAACTGGATGCCAGAGGCTTACCGTAAAACCCTGATTCGCCAGATTGGCCAGCATGCACATTCCGAAGTGGTCGGCATGTTGCCAGAAGGCAACTGGATTACCCGTGCACCTAGCCTAAAACGTAAGGCCGTATTGCTGGCCAAAGTGCAGGATGAAGCCGGTCATGCGCTGTATCTGTACAGCGCGGCAGAAACTCTGGGCGCCGATCGTGACGACATGATGGACAAGCTGATTGCCGGTCGCATGAAATATTCATCCATCTTTAACTATCCAACCCTGAGCTGGGCCGATGTAGCCGCGATTGGCTGGCTGGTCGATGGCGCAGCGATTGTGAATCAGGTCGCGCTTTGCCGTACCTCTTATGGTCCGTATGCCCGTGCCATGGTGCGCATCTGTAAAGAAGAAAGTTTCCATCAGCGTCAGGGCTTTGAAGCCATGATGCAACTGGCCAACGGTACGTCAGAACAAAAACAGATGGCGCAAGATGCGGTTAACCGTTTCTGGTGGCCGGCGCTGATGATGTTTGGTCCAAGCGATGACAACTCGCCGAACAGCGCGCAAAGCATGGCCTGGAAAATCAAACGTTTCAGTAATGATGAACTGCGTCAGAAGTTTGTCGATAACACCGTACCACAAGTGTTGCAGCTTGGTCTGAGCGTGCCAGATCCAGATTTACGTTTTAATCAAGACACTGGCCATTACGAGTTTGGTGAAATTAACTGGACCGAATTCTTTGATGTGATTGCCGGCAAAGGCCCATGTAACCACGAACGCATTGAAGCACGTCGTAAAGCCTGGGAAGGCGGCAAATGGGTGCGTGATACCGCAGCCGTTTATGCCCAGAAACAACAGACCCAGCAACAACAACAGAAAGTTGCTTAAACAGCTCACATACGGAAATGAAGAAGGAATACGCTCATGGACAATAAAAATCACTGGTCTTTATATGAAGTGTTTGTACGCAGCAAACAGGGTTTAAGCCATCGTCATGTTGGCAGCCTGCGTGCATCTGATGATGAAGTGGCACTGCAAAATGCACGTGATGTTTATACCCGCCGCAATGAAGGGGGGAGCATCTGGGTGGTGAAATCGGAACTGATTACTTCATCTCAACCAGATGAAAAACCAGAATTTTTTGATCCTTCACTGGACAAAGTCTATCGTCACCCGACGTTTTACAATATTCCAGATGGCATTGAGCACATGTAAGGAGCAGTACAATGAATCAAACTGTATTAGCGCAATTTCTCCTGCATGTGGGCGACAGCCAGCTGATTTTATCGCACCGTCTGGCCGAGTGGTGTGGCCATGCGCCGGAACTGGAGCTGGACATTGCACTGGCCAATATCGGTCTGGACCTGCTCGGTCAAGCACGTACCGCTTTAAGTCTGGCTGGTGAGATCGAAGGTTTGGGCCGTGATGAAGACAAACTGGCTTATTTCCGCACCGAACGTGAATACCGCAACCTGTTGTTATGTGAACAGCCGAATGGTGACTTTGCCCAGACCATGGTACGCCAATGGTTGATGGATCTGTATCACCTGGAACTGTTTACAGCCTTAAGCCAGAGCCAGCAGGCCGATGTCGCTGCTTTTGCGGTGAAATCTTTAAAAGAAGTCAAATATCATCTGCGTTTTTCTACCACCTGGATGGAGCGCTTAAGTCTGGGCACTGCCGAAGCGCATGAGAAAACCCAGCAGGGTTTGAACCAGTTATGGCGTTTTACTGCAGAGCTGTTTGAACAGACCGCAGATGAGCAGCAGCTGGTCGCACAGGGCATTTTACCAGACTTTGCACCTTTAAAAGCCGCCTGGACGGCACAGGTACAGACCGAACTGCAACGTTTTGGCCTGAGCCTGCCAGACACGGGTGCGTATCGTAGTGGCGCCAAACAGGGTCTGCATACCGAACACCTGGGCTTTATTCTGGCCGAACTGCAATATATGCAACGTTCCTATCCAAATATGGCCTGGTAATTCAGCTTGATCACAGGGAGTGAGTCGCATGAATTTAATTCGACATTGTCTAGATGAATGCTGGGATGCGCTGGCGCAGGTGTCTGATCCGGAAATTCCAGTGCTGTCGGTGCTGGATCTGGGCATGATTCGCGGCGTTGAACTCAACGCGCAAGATGAAATTGTGGTGCGACTGACCCCGACCTATAGCGGCTGTCCGGCCACAGATCTGCTTAAAGATGAAATTACCGCGGCGTTTCAAAGTAAAGGTCTAACCCCGGTTCAGGTGGTGGTAGATTTATCTGAAGCCTGGACCACCGACTGGATGAGCGAAAGCGGCAAGCAGAAGCTGCAGCAGTACGGTATTGCACCGCCACAAGGCCAGTCACATCAATGTGGTACGCATGTGGCGCTCAGTGATGGCATTCGCTGTCCACACTGTCATAGCCAGCAGACCAAATTATTAAGCGAATTCAGTTCCACAGCCTGCAAAGCCTTATACAAGTGTCAGGACTGTCTTGAACCGTTCGACTATTTCAAATGTATATAAGCATGACAAGCACCGTCGGCATGCAAGAGGGATTTTTACATGAGCCAATTTATACCTTTAACCATTAAATCAATTCAGCCACAAACCGAACAGGCCATCTGTATTGCCTTTGATCTGGCACCTGAACAGGCCGATTTATTCCAGTATCAGCCGGGCCAGCATCTTACCATCCGTCATTTGACCGAGCAGGGTGAAATCCGTCGTTGTTATTCAATTTGCAGTGATCGTGCTGAAGACATGAGCATTGCTATTAAGAAAATTGATCAGGGCCAGTTTTCGACTTGGGCCAATGAACATCTTAAGGCCGGTGATGTACTGGAAGTGATGCCACCACAAGGCGTATTTTTTCAAAAAGCAGCCAAAACTGGCGGCCAGAATTATCTCGGCTTTGCTGCCGGCAGCGGCATTACCCCAATTTTGTCGATTGTAAAATCGGTGCTGAACCATCAGCCGGGTGCGCATTTTACCTTGGTTTATGGTAACCGTTCCTGGAAACAGACCATGTTCTCGGAACAGATCATGGATTTAAAAGACCGTTATAAAGAGCGTCTGCAACTGGTCAATGTTTTCTCGCGTGAACTGAATGACAGCCAGTTGCTCAATGGCCGGATTGATGCGGAAAAACTGCAACAGCTGTTTCAGGCGGGTTTAATTCATTCCCAGTTCGATCACTGCTTTGCCTGTGGCCCGGAAGAGATGATGAATGCGGTGGAAACAGTGTTACCAGAACTGGGCATCGAGCGCAGCAAAATTCACACCGAGCGTTTTAATACCGGTACTGTGCCGAAAGCCAGCGCTGCGCAAATTGAAAGCCGTAGCGAAGAGAAGGTCAATATTATTCTCGATGGCCGTGAACTGATTGTCGACGTTTCCAAACAGGATGACAGCATTCTCGATGCCGCCTTACGCGCCGGTGCTGACTTGCCTTATGCCTGTAAAGGCGGGGTCTGTGCGACCTGTAAATGCAAGGTGCTGGAAGGTGAGGTCGAAATGGCCATCAACTACAGCCTGGAAGAAGATGAAGTGGCCAAAGGCTATGTGCTGAGCTGTCAGGCACGCCCGACCAGTGCCAATGTACGCTTGAGTTTTGACGAATAAGCAGCGGACAGGGAGTCACAAGCCATGGATTATTTAAAAAGCAGTCTGGCTGCGCCGGGTGTGGTGTTAATTGAACTGAACCGCCCGGAAAAGCGTAATGCCTTGAACAATGCCACCTTAAAAGAACTGGCTGGTCATCTGCAGCAGCTGGATGCAGATTCCAGTGTAAAAGCCGTGGTGATTACCGGCAATCCGCAGTGTTTTGCTGCCGGGGCAGATTTAAATGAACTGGCACAACTGGATGTGGTGAGCATCCAGCAGGATCAGCGTCCATTGCTGTGGAAAGGTATTGATGAATTTTCCAAGCCACTGATTATGGCGGTCAATGGTTATGCGCTGGGGGCAGGTTTTGAACTGGCCTTGCATGGCGACATGATCATCACCGGTGAAAATGCCCAGTTTGCACTCCCTGAAATTGGTTTGGGCATGTTACCAGGCGCCGGTGGGACCCAGCGTTTGGCGCGTCTGGTCGGACAGCAACTGGCGATGCGCTGGGCCATGACCGGGGAGATGGTCTCCGCCAATACCGCCTTGCAACACGGCATTAGCAGTCAGGTCTGTCCAAGCGGCCTTACGGTGCAATATGCACTGGAACTGGCAACAAAAATTGCAGCGCAGGCGCCACTGGCCATCCGCGCCATCAAACAGTCCTTAAAGTCGATTCATGAAGTGACCTTGAGTCAGGGCCTCAAACTGGAACGTCAACATTTTGTCTGGCTGGCCGCGACCCAAGACCGTCAGGAAGGCATTCAGGCATTTTTAGAAAAAAGAAAACCGGAATTTAGAGGTGTGTAATGGATTACCAAACAATTATTGTCGAAGAAAAAAATGCAGTGGGCTATTTGACCTTTAACCGTCCGAAGCAGCTCAACAGTTTTAATGAAACCATGCATCAGGAAGTGTCCAAGGTTATGAAGGCCTGGGCCAAAGACAGCAAGATTCGCGCGGTGGTCATTTCTGCCGAAGGTCGTGGTTTCTGTGCCGGACAGGATTTGAATGACCGCGTGGTCGATCCGAATGCCGATGCGCCAGATTTAGGCCTGTCAATTGAGAAATATTACAACCCTTTAATCAAGCTGATTACCGACATGCCAAAACCGGTGCTGTGCGCGGTTAACGGGGTTGCGGCCGGTGCTGGTGCCAATATTGCCTTGGCCTGTGACATTGTGCTGGCTGCGAAATCGGCATCCTTTATTCAGGCTTTCTGCCGTTTAGGTCTGGTTCCGGATTCAGGTGGCACCTGGTTCCTGCCGCGTCTGGTTGGCCGTGCCCAAGCCATGGGTCTGGCCATGCTGGGCGATAAAGTCAGCGCAGAACAGGCGCTGCAACTGGGCATGATCTGGCAGGTGGTAGAAGATGATCAGCTGAAAGCCGAAGCCGAGAAAATGGCCGAGCATTTAGCCAAACAGCCGACCTATGGCCTGTCCTTAATTAAAAAAGCCATTCATGCTGCAGCCGACAATAATCTGGATGAACAGCTCATTCTGGAACGTGACCTGCAGCGTCTGGCCGGCCGTTCAAGTGATTATAAAGAAGGCGTCCAAGCCTTTATGCAAAAACGCACACCGCAATATACAGGATGCTAATCATGGAACAACTTTGTTTACAGCAGGCCCGTGTCGCGGTGATTGGCGCCGGCACCATGGGCATTGGTATTGCACAATTGGCGGCGATGCATGGCCATCCAACCCAGCTGTTTGATGTGGATGTGCAAAAATCTGAGGCTGCTTTGGCGCAATTGAAAACACAGCTGGAAAAACGTGTTACGGCCGGGAAAATGACAGCGCAGCTGTTAGAGCAAACGCTGGCCAATTTAACAATTGCCAGCGATCTTCAGGCACTGGCGAATGCACAACTGGTGGTTGAAGCCATTGTGGAAAAGAAAGAGGTCAAACAAGCGCTGTTTCAGCAACTGGCGGCACTGTGTCCAGAAGAAACGATTTTTGCCTCTAACACCTCATCCATTTCCATTACCGCCATTGCCGCGGCAATTCCACAGCCTGAGCGTGTGGTCGGACTGCACTTTTTTAATCCGGCACCGGTAATGAAACTGGTAGAAATTATTCGTGGCCTGAAAACCTCAGCCCAGATTGCACAGGCATTGTTCAGCCTGATGCAAAGTTGGAATAAAGTGCCAGTGACGGCCAAATCAACGCCGGGTTTCATTGTCAACCGGGTGGCGCGTCCTTATTATGCCGAAGCTTTTCGTGCCTTGCAGGAAAATGTCACCACGCCTGAACAATTGGATTTTATCATGCGTGAATGTGGCCGCTTTGCTATGGGGCCGTGTGAACTGACCGACTTAATCGGGCAGGATATCAATTTTTCCGTGACCCAAAGCGTGTATCAGGAATTCTTTTATGAGCCGCGCTATCGTCCGTCTTTAATCCAGAAAGAGCTGGTGGATGCCGGCTGTTTCGGCCGTAAAAGTGGGCAGGGTTTTTATGATTATCGTCAGGCTGAACGTTCACCGGCCTATCGTTTACCGGCTATGCCGAGCGTTGCACCGGGTGAACTTGAGCTTGCAGTCAATGGAAGCTGGTCACATTCTAGCGGCTTGATCTCGCGGATTCAGGCTGCCTCACAGCTGAAGGTGCAGCGTCAGCCGCAGGCAGATGAAGAGATTGTGCTGGGTGATGTACGCCTGCGTTTAAGCCGCGGTGAGTCGGTCGAGCTGGACTATAGCAAGGACAAAGTGGTGCTGATGGACTGGCATGCTGACTGGAATGTGGCACAGGCGTTACCAATCGTGGCATCACCGGCCTGTAACGCAGCCGATATTGCCAAAGTCGAGCAGTTTTTTGCTGCGATTGATCTGATACCAATCTGGACTAAAGATCATGCAGGTCTGTATGTGCTGCGTACCATTTCCATGCTGGTCAATGAAGCCAGCGAAGCAGTAATGCATGCTATAGCAACCGAACAAGATATTGATTCAGCAATGAAATATGGTGTGAATTATCCGCAGGGTCCATTCCAGTGGGCAGAAAAAATTGGATATAACACTATTTTACAAATTTTGGAAAATATGTATCGTATTTATGCTGAAGAACGCTACCGTTGTAGTATATATTTAAGCAAGAAGGCTGCACAGGAACGTACGCAGTCAGAGCAAGAATTAGAATTTCGCCAAGCAGGCTAAGGAAACCACAGGACATGGAACAGGTATTTATTTGCGATGGAATTCGCACCCCAATTGGCCGTTATGCCGGTGCACTCAGCAGCATCCGTGCAGATGACCTGGCTGCCTTGCCAATACAGTATTTAAAAGCCCAGCATCCTGAACTGCCTTGGCAGGAACTGGATGAGGTGATTTTAGGCTGTGCCAATCAGGCTGGTGAAGATAACCGTAATGTGGCGCGTATGGCTGCCTTGCTGGCCGGCATGCCGGACAATGTCGCGGGCATCACCCTAAACCGTCTTTGTGCCTCAGGTTTAGATGCGGTTGCCACAGGCGCGCGTATGATCAAGGCCGGTGAAGCGCGGTTTGTACTGGCCGGTGGGGTTGAGTCCATGAGCCGTGCACCTTTTGTCCAGTCCAAACCGGAAACCGCTTTTAGCCGCACCCCGGAAATTTTTGATACCACCATCGGCTGGCGCTTTATTAACCCGAAATTTAAAGCGCAGTTTGGCGTCGACAGCATGCCGGAAACCGCCGAAAACGTTGCAGAAAAATACCAGATTCATCGTGCCGATCAGGACCTGTTTGCCTATCGTAGCCAGCAGAAAACCGCAGTGGCCCAGCAAAACGGGATTCTGGCCGAAGAAATTATGCCGGTTGAAATTAAAGACCGTAAGAAAAACAGCATCATCTTCCAGACCGATGAGCATCCACGTGCTGACACCACGCTGGAGGCTTTAGGCAGCCTGAAAACCCCGTTTCGTAAAGAAGGCGGTTCAGTCACCGCCGGTAATGCTTCCGGGGTGAATGATGGCGCTGCCTGTGTCATGCTGGCCAATCAGGCTTTTGTGAATCAACATCAGCTAAAACCTTTAGCCAAAGTCGTGGCCTCGGCCAGTGCCGGTGTTGAAGCCAGATATATGGGCATCGGGCCGGTGCCGGCGGTACGTAAAGTGCTGGCGCTGACCGGGCTAACCCTAGATCAGATGGATATCATTGAGTTGAACGAGGCCTTCGCCGCACAGGCACTGGCGGTGACCCGTGAACTGGGCTTGCAGGATGATGATGCCCGGGTCAATCCAAATGGCGGCGCGATTGCCTTGGGACATCCACTCGGGATGAGTGGAACGCGTCTGGTGATTACCGCCATGAAAGAATTAAAACGTCGTCAAGGGAAATATGCACTGTGCACCATGTGTGTCGGTGTGGGCCAGGGCGTGGCCATGATTATCGAAAATGTGGATGAGGACACATCCAAGTAAAAAATACAGCACTCAATCAGGATGATTGAAAAGGAGTAATAAGATGAATAACAATGCAATGGAAAAAATCGAAACTGTTTCAATCGATGAGTTACGTAGCATCCAGCTGCAACGCATGAAAAAAACGCTGCAGCATGCCTACCAGAACAGCCCGGTGTATCAAAAGAAGTTTGATGAAGCAGGGGTCCATCCTGATGATTTCAATACTTTGGAAGATCTGGCCAAATTCCCGTTTACCACCAAACAAGATTTACGTGACAACTATCCGTTTGGCATGTTTGCCGTGCCACAGGAACAGATTGTGCGTGTGCATGCCTCATCAGGCACCACCGGCCAGCCGACCGTGGTCGGGTATACCCAGCAGGATATTCAGACCTGGTCAGATGTGGTAGCACGTTCCTTACGTGCAGCCGGTTTAAGTGCCAAAGATACCATTCAGGTGTCCTATGGTTATGGTCTGTTTACTGGCGGTTTGGGGGCGCATTATGGCGTAGAGCGCTTAGGTGCCACGGTTATTCCAATGTCGGGTGGCCAAACCGAGCGTCAGGCGCAGCTGATTCATGACTTTAAGCCCACCGCTTTAATGGTTACGCCATCTTACTGCCTGAATATTATTGAAGCGCTGGAAAAGAAATTTGGCACAGCCAAAGACTGTTCTATCCGTACCGGTATTTTTGGTGCCGAGCCGTGGACCAATGAAATGCGCAAGGAAATTGAAGAGCGCTTGGGCATTGATGCACTGGATATTTATGGCCTGTCCGAAGTAATGGGACCAGGTGTGGCAATGGAATGTCTGGAAAGCAAAGACGGCCCAACCATCTGGGAAGATCATTTCTATCCAGAAATTATCAATCCGGAAACCGGTGAAGTCCTGCCAGATGGTGAGCTGGGCGAGCTGGTCTTTACCACCATCACCAAAGAAGGCATGCCGGTGATCCGTTACCGTACCCGTGACCTGACCCGTCTGTTACCTGGCACGGCACGCACCATGCGTCGTATGGACAAAATCGTTGGACGCAGCGATGATATGATGATTATCCGCGGTGTGAACGTGTTCCCGTCACAAATTGAAGAGCAGATTTTACATATTCCGCAGCTGATTCCGAATTATCAGATTCATATTTGTAAACAGGGACACCTCGACACATTGCATATTCAGGCAGAAATGCGTAAAGATACCAATGATGTTATGGCGCACCAGTTGGCCGGGCAGTTAAAAGCCCAGATTAAAACCATGGTGGGCATTAGCGTGACGGTGGATGTGTTGCCGGAAGGTAGTCTGCCACGCTCAGAAGGTAAGGCGCAGCGGGTATTTGATATCCGAAAGTCTGCATAGGTTCAGTGGGCGATTGACTGCGGTCAATTGCCCTCACAAACAGGGTGTGAATACATCGCAATGAATCCAAAACTAAAACAAAGTATTGATGATTTTATTCAGCATGAAGCCTTAAGTGGCACATCGCTGATTATGACCGTATTTGGTGACTGTATTTTTCATCGCGGTGGGATTATCAGTCTGGCTAGCCTGATCCAGCTGATGGATGTGTTTGGCCTGAACGAACGTTCGGTGCGTACCGCTGTGTTTCGTCTGGTACAAAACGGCTGGCTGGTATCGGAAAAAATTGGCCGCACCAGTTATTACCGTATTACCGAAAACAGCCGCCAGCGTTTTATTATGGCGGACCAGAAAATTTACAGCTTCCAGCACAAGGAATGGGACCAGAAATGGGATCTGGTACTGCTCAGTTCGGTCGAGCTGGAAAATAAAGCCATTTTAAAGAAAGAACTGGAATGGCTCGGTTTTGCCAATATTGCCACCAACGTGATGGCTTATCCGGGTTGTGATCATCTGAAACTGCAAAATCTGCTACTGAATCTGCAAATGACCGATCAGGTGGTGATCTTTAAAGCTGAAACCTTGCAGTTATGGCAGGAGTCGTATCCAACCATTAAACGCATGGTGGCAACCAACTGGCCGGTGCCTGAACTGCATCAGCGTTATGAAAAATTCATGGGTGATTTCCGTGAATTTCTGAATCTGGTTGATGCCGAAGATGAACTGGACCCGGTACAGGCCTTCCAGATCCGGATTTTGCTGATTCATCAGTATCGCCGGATTTTGCTGAAAGATCCGAACCTGCCGTTTGAGCTGCTGCCATCGGACTGGTTATCGCTGAATGCACGCAACTTAAGTAGCAACCTGTATCAGCGTGTGGTCAGTGCCGGAGAAGAATTCTTTATGGAACTGGCGCGCACGTCGGAAGGTTCAATGCCACCGGCGCATCCGCAATTCTTGAAGCGTTTTGGCGGTATTAAAATAGAAGAACCCAGCTCATTGGCTTGAGCTTATTCATAGAGCTTCCTTGCCTCGTGGTGGGGAAGCATCTACTCCGCTTATTTTAAAGGAATAAAATATGCCGTGTTACTCCATTGATGGTGTGATTCCTGTGGTGCATCCGCAGGCTTATGTGCATCCAACTGCTGTACTTATTGGTGATGTGATTATTGAAGCCGGGGCTTATATTGGCCCATTTGCTGCCTTACGTGCCGACTTTGGCCGAATCCATATTCAGCAGAATGCCAATGTGCAGGATTCCTGTACCGTGCATGGTTTTCCAGACAGCGTGACGCTGGTAGAAGAATATGGCCATATCGGACATGGGGCAATTTTGCATGGCTGCATCATTCGTAAAAACGTACTGGTTGGCATGAATAGCGTGATTTTGGATGAAGCGGAAATTGGTGAAAATACCATTATTGGCGCCAACAGTACCGTGAAAGCCAAAGCCCAGATTCCGGCCAATGTCCTGGCACTCGGCAGTCCGGCTAAGGTGGTGCGGCCACTGGAAGACAAGGAAATTGCCTGGAAACGTCATGGCACCCAGCAATATATTGAACTGACTGCACGCTGTCTGCAGAGCATGCACGAGGTTGAGCCATTGCCTGAACAAACTGCCTCACGCCGTACCTATCGCGATTTTTCCGCCGAGCATGTGATTAAAAAACAGGCTTAAGTGAATATAAAAACCTGTGATCTTTAGGTATATCGCATTGTTGATCCCATAAAAAAGCGCTGAATCTATCAGCGCTTTTTCTATCTTATCTCTACATAGACCAATATTTACACGGGCGCTTCCATCAGCACCTGACCATATTGTTCGCGTAAATCTTTTTTCAGCATTTTGCCGGTCCCACTGAGTGGAATACTGTCAACAAAAATAACCTTATCGGGAATCTGCCATTTGGCCACCTTATCGGCATAATAATCCAGCAGTTCGTTTTCGGTAATCTGGCTGTCCGGCACTTTCATGGCAATCACTACCGGACGTTCATCCCATTTTGGATGGCTGGCGGCAATCACTGCGGCCATGGCAATTTCCGGATGGCACATGGCCAGATTTTCCAGTTCTACCGATGAAATCCATTCACCACCCGATTTAATCAGGTCTTTAGAACGGTCACTAATGTGCAGGAAACCATCACTGTTCAGACTGGCAATATCGCCGGTATCGAACCAGCCATCACTGGTCAGGGCAGATTCCTCTTTGCCAAAGTAACGCTCAATAATCCAGTGGCCTTTAATCTGTAAATTGCCGGTGGTCTGGCCATCACGTGGCAGCAAGTCGGTGCCTTTTTCTGCCGAAGCCAGACGTAAATCTACCCCAAATGGTGGACGACCTTGAGACAGTCGTAACTGGGTTTTCTCCTCCGGACTGAGTAGTTCATGCTTGGCTTTGAGCTGGTTGGCAGAACCCAGCGGACTGGTTTCAGTCATGCCCCAGGCATGAATGGTGTCGCAGTTATACTGCTCTTTAAAGGTTTTCAGCATCGCCGGCGGGCAGGCTGAGCCACCAACCACATTGCGGTTCATGCTTTCCAGCGTGCTGCCAGACTGTTTGGCTGCGGCCAGTAGACCTTGCCAGATGGTTGGTACCCCCAAGGCCACGGTGACTTTATAATTATCAATGAGCTGTACCAGACTGGCACCGTCCAGCCCTGGTCCCGGTAACACCAGGGTCGAGCCAACCATCGCCGCAGCATACGGTGTGCCCCAAGCATTGACATGGAACATTGGAACCACCGGCAGCATTACATCTTTGGCCGATAAATTCAGGGAGTCGGGCAGGCTGATGCCATAACTGTGCAGCAAGGTGGAACGGTGGCTGTAGAGCACGCCTTTTGGATTACCGGTGGTGCCTGAGGTGTAGCACAGGGAACTGGCCATATTTTCATCCAGTTCTGGCCAGTCAAATGTCTTGGACTGGGCGGCAATCAAATCATCATAAAACTGAACTTCAGGCAATTTTTCCCGGACCGCATCATCCGGTGCATCCAGACAGATAAAATGCTCCACCTGCGGCAAATGCTGTTTTACCCCGACAATTAGCGGCAGGAAGGTTTTATCAAAAATCACCACCCGGTCTTGAGCATCATTAATAATAAAAATCAGCTGTTCAGGAAACAGACGCGGGTTAATGGTGTGGCAGACCAGACCACTCCCGGAAATCGCATACCAGCTTTCCAGGTGACGATGATTGTTCCAGGCAATGGTCGCCACACGGTCACTCTGCTCTAGCCCTAAGGCTTGCAGGGCATTGGCAAAGCGTTTGGCATTCTCTGCCACAGCGGCCCAGTCAGTGCTGCTCATGCTGCCATCGGTATTTTTTGAAATGATGGGTGTATCGCCATGATAGCGTGCTGCATGTTCAATCAGCGAGCTAATCAATAACGGTTGATACATCATACGTCCAAGCATGTTGATATCCTTATTCCATTTTTTTGTTGTTTAAATAATGTCTTGTTTCTTGACTACTTTTCCGAGGCATCATTGCCGAAAAAGGCTGTTTTTTCATCCTAAACACTTGCGTGATGAAATCAAGAGGGGATTACAAAAAATCTGTTTTGTGCAGACTTAAACCGAAAAATGCGCTAGCTATTTGAATATAGAGTAAAAGCTTCAATAATTATGATGAATGACGTTCAAAAGAAGTCCTTGAAATAACACTTGATCTTTTTAAAAAATGTGTTAAAAAATGAGTATAACCAATTTTGGTTATGCTTGTTTCAGGATGAAATAAGCGGCAAGAAGCTGAATGAAAAAATAATCAAAAATAGGAGTGTTAGGATGCTTCAATTATTAAAAAACTTTTTCTGCTTACATATTTATGAATATGAGCAAATGGAGGAAATTGGTGCGCATATTGAGTGTCGTAAGTGTGGGGCCAATAAATCATAGAGGGGATCAAACCAGATTCAACAAAGAAGTGGGCTAGACTCACTTCTTTTTGTTTATACACTGCATCAACATTCGCGCAGGCTCATCTCCGCCTTTAAATATTTAAATCTCATTCCAAGCTGCTTTATTTACTGCCGTTTCAGGCTAAAATCCTGTCATCTCTCTATAACTGAATGTGCACATGGCCAAAGATTTTAATGCCCCGACCTATATTGTAGATGATCAGCTCAGCGATACCTTGGCCTGGCTGTGTCAGCATCAGGACTGTTTTGATGCCTTCCATTTTGATGTCATCAAGCAGGAGCTCACGGTGTATCATGCCAATGGTGCCGATCTGATTAAACCGGGCATGTATCTGAATGCCAATTATGGCCTGTTAATTACCTCATAAAAAAAGCCCATCCAGAAGATGGGCTTTTTCGTGTGATGAGGATTAAACCGCCATCGCATCTACCGACAGTTCCTGAACGGTCGGTTTGGCTTTTTCCGCCACCAGTCCCAGTTTCTGGAACAGTTGACGGTCTTTACCTTCACCGGCATTCGGGGTGGTCAGCAGCTTTTCACCCGAGAACAGCGAGTTGGCACCGGCCATAAAGGCCAGGGCCTGATCTGAATCAGATAAAGATTCACGACCGGCAGACAGGCGGATATAACTGGTTGGCATGATAATGCGTGCCACGGCAATAGTACGAATCCATTCGGTGACATCGAGTTTTTCTATATCGGCCAGTGGTGTACCTTCAATTGGCACCAGCATGTTAATCGGTACAGATTCCGGATGAATCGGCAAGGTAGCCAGTTCATGTAACAGGCCAATCCGGTCCTGGGTATCTTCACCTAAACCGACAATGCCGCCGCTACAGACTTTCATGCCGGCATTACGCACATGCTCTAGGGTATTTAAACGGTCATCGAAGCTGCGGGTACTAATAATGTTGGCATAGTATTCGCGTGAAGTATCGAGGTTATGGTTGTAATAATCCAGGCCGGCATCTTTCAGACGTTCTGCCTGAGACTGGTTCAGCATACCCAGCGTCATACAGGTTTCCAGACCCAGCGCTTTTACTTCACGCACCATTTCCAGCACATAAGGCATATCGCGTTCATGCGGATTGCGCCACGCTGCGCCCATACAAAAACGTGAAGAACCTGATTCCAGCGCTTCCTTGGCTTCCTGAATCACTTTTTCAACGGCAATACGTTTTTCAGCTTCCAGCTGTGAATCATAATGAGCCGATTGAGAGCAGTATTTGCAGTCTTCCGGGCATTTACCGGTTTTAATCGAGAGTAAGGTACTCACCTGAATGGTATTGGCAGCAAAATGCTCACGATGTACACGCTGCGCCTCAAAAACCAAATCTAAAAACGGTTGCTGATAAAGTGCCTCAATTTCTTCACGAGACCAATCATTACGTACCGGACGCATACTGCTCATAAGTCTGTCCCTAATTATCCATATTTTGCATACTGCATATTAAGCAAAAGCGGCAGGCGCTTCATTAGCAAAATATGACGTAATCCAAAAACAAAGTCCACCTGAAGTGGACTTTGTTGAGCGAGGGAACATGAACTTCAGCATTATTCACGATGATTGCCGTGCATGTTCTGGTTTTGCAGATCGGCGCGATGCTGTTTATTCAGCATCCGGTCATCCTGTTCATGCTGGTTGTTTTTAGGGCTATCAATAGGCCCTTGGGGTTGCTGCTGTTGCTGTTTTAAATGTTCAGTCTGCTGTTCAAGTTCCTGCTTTTGCTGTTGTTTCTGCTGCTGTTGGTTTTTATGATGCGTTTGCATAATAAATTCCTCCTGATGACAACATCTTTTCTGTTGGATTCCTCTATTGAGCCACAATTCAGTACCACGCGCTGTAGGGCTTGTGTGGGGATCTGTGAGCTCAGGTAAAGAAATGAAAAATTATGCAGATTTGGTCAACTGCTCCTGAATGGCCCAGTCGATATGCACATTCACCACCTCATCATGCAGCGTTTTGGCCTGTTGCAGCTGGGCAATAATATCTGCGGAATAAGGCGCATTGCCCAGACCAATCGCAATATTGCGTTTAAAACTCTGATAACCGGTCCGTCTGAGTGGACTGCCTTCGGTGCAGGCCAGGAAGGTGGCTTCATCCCATTGCCAGAGTTCCAGCAGGCTCATCCGGTCTAGCCCATGACGCGGGGAAAAATCATCCAGCGGAGTCAGCTGGGCAAAACTGTTCCAGGGGCAAATTAACTGGCAGTCATCACAGCCAAAAACCCGGTTGCCAATCGGCCGGCGCAAATCTTCAGGAATAATTCCCTTATATTCAATGGTTAAATAGGCAATACATTTACCAGCATCCAGCACGTAGGGCTCGACAATGGCTTTGGTCGGGCAGATGTCGATACAGGCGCTACAGGAACCGCAGTGCGCCGTGGCCGGTTCATCAAACGGCAACTCAAGCGAGCTAAACAGCTCACCTAATACAAAGAATGAGCCGGATTTTTTATGAATCAGCAGGGTATGTTTACCGGTCCAGCCCATGCCGGCACTTTCGGCCAGCGATTTTTCAAAGATGGGGGCTGAATCGGCAAAAGGGCGCGATTCAAAATCACCAACTTTGTCCCGAATCAGGCTGGCCAGAGTTTTAAGACGACCGCGCATGACTTTATGATAATCGCGGCCGCGGGCATAACGCGCAATAATGGCGCTATTGGGTGCATCTGGCACCTGTCGTGGTGTAGGCCGATCGACCAGATAATTCATGCGCACACAAATAATGCTTTTGGTGCCCGGCACCAGTAAGGCCGGGCTGGCACGTTTCTCCAGATTTTCGCCCAGAAAATGCATATCTGCCTGATAACCTTGTGCTAAATAGGCTTCCAAACGGGGTAATTCTGCTTGAGCATCGGGCCGGGCAATGACACAATCAGCAAAGCCCAGTGCTAAAGCCTGCGCTTTAATCCATGCTTTTAACTGGACGGGATCAAGTTGACTGACCGGAATATTTTGCATGGCAGGCGATGAGTTCATAATGACAAAACAAGGGAAAAACAATGCATCCACAAGTTTATCATAGCCGTGATATTCAAGCATGGGAGCAGCGCTGGTTTGCTCGGCAAAACTCGTCTTATGGTCTGATGCAGCAGGTGGCCTGGTCGATTGCCCAGCGCGTCATTCCCGTTTTACAGCAACATAAATATCAGACAGTGGCGGTTTGTTGCGGGCAGGGCAATAATGCCGGAGATGGCTATCTGCTGGCCAAATATTTACAGCAGGCCGGTTTTCAGGTGCATATTTATGCGGCTGAATTGGGTTCTTCACCTGATTTGCAGCAGGCTGAACACGAGGCTCGAGCGGCTGGCCTGGATATTCAATCTGGCTTTCAGTTTCAACAGGCTTATGAGGTCTATGTTGATGCGCTGTTTGGGATTGGCCTGAATCGTGAACTGAGCGTTGAGTGGCAACAGATTATTCATCAGATGAATCAGCAGCGCGGCTTGAAAGTGGCGATTGATATTCCAAGTGGCCTGGATGCCAATTGCGGTCAGCCTTTACCCTGTGCGATTCAGGCCGATTTGACCTATAGCGTATTGGGTTTAAAAGCTGGACTCTTTACCGGTAAGGGCAAAGCCTACGCTGGACAGGTGGAGCTGATTGCCGCCATTCCTCCCGATGCCGAATTACACGCCATCGCCCAGCTGGCACCCACCCAGATTCAGTTGCCGCCACGTCAGGCTTTTGGTCATAAAGGCAGTTATGGGCATGTGCTGGTGGTCGGCGGTCATGCCGATATGGGCGGCGCGGTAATAATGGCGGCGGAAGCGGCGTTTGCGGCTGGCTGTGGCAAAGTAACCGTGGTCTGTGATGCCAAACATCATACCGCCATTTTAAGTCGCGCTCCGAATATCATGCTGCGTGATATTAACAGCTTGAAGGATGATGCCATTGAACAGCTGCTACAGCAGGTCGATGCCATCTGTTTTGGTATGGGACTTGGACGTGATGACTGGGCGGCTTGTCAATATGCGATGTGGTTGCCGAAACTGTTACAGGCTGAACTGGAACGGGTACTCGATGCCGATGCCTTATGGTTTCTGGCCGCACATCCGCAGCAGTTACCTGAAGGTAGTTATTTAACGCCACATCCGGGTGAGGCGGCGAAACTTTTAGGCCTAACGACAATGGAGGTTGAGCAGAACCGCTTACAGGCTATTCATGAATTACAGGCCCGTTATGGCGGCCAGTGGGTGCTTAAAGGCGCGGGCAGCTTGATTCTGGAAGATCAGCTCTGGCTATGTACTGCCGGCAATGCCGGGATGGGCACGGGTGGCATGGGTGATGTTCTGTCCGGCATGATCGCCAGTTTAAAAGCACAATATCATACTGAACTCAGTTTACATGAGATTGTCACTTTACATGCGCAAGCTGGAGATGTACTGGCGGAATCCGGTATGCGCGGACTTCAGGCACAGCAGATGAATCAGGCCATTTATCAGGTCGTGAACAGGTGAGAGATGCAAGCACTTAAAATTATTATTCAGGGAAATGTGCAGGGCGTGGGGTATCGCCGCTGGTTTGAACAGCAGGCGCAAGAACTGCAGCTAACCGGCTATGTCAAAAATCTGGACAATGGTGATGTCGAAGCAGAAATTATTGGCGAGGAAATGCAGATTCAGGAAATTCTGAAACGCAGTCTGGTTGGACCATTGCGGGCACAGGTCACTAAAATTGAGCGCATCCCGTTTGATCCGGCAGAACGTGAATACACCCATTTCCAGATGATCCGTTAAGTAGAAACTCCCGATTTGGACATCCCCTCACCGGGATCAAGATGGCTTCCAGTTAGCGCCGTCTGCTGCTAGAACGGCTACGGCCGCGCGCCATACCACCCAGGGCATTCAGTACCGCCATTTTGCTCATACTGCCGGAGGCGTGGGCATGGCAGATGGCAGCAGCCAGCGCATCAGCTGCATCAGCTTGCGGTTTAATGCTTAAATTTAACAGCTTCATCACCATCATCTGCACCTGTTCTTTATCGGCTGCCCCATAGCCGACCACAGACTGCTTGATTTGGCGGGCGGTATATTCCGCCACCTGTAAATCCAGATTGGTCAGTGCGGCAATAGCAGCACCACGCGCTTGACCCAGTTTCAGTGCCGAGTCCGGGTTTTGCGCCATAAAAACCTGTTCAACTGCGGCCTCAGTCGGGCCATGAAATTTTACAATCCGGTCAATACCACCAAAAATACGTTTCAGGCGTTCAGGCATTTCCGTGGTTTCGGTCCGAATGGTGCCGGCATCTACAAAACGCAATTTTGAGCCATCACGCTCAATAATGCCGTAACCGGTAAGCCGGGAACCGGGATCGATACCAATAATCAGTGACATGCCAAGCCTTAAAAAATTACATCAAAATGAATTATATGATTTTACAGCGGTATTGTGTGAGGGAATTTGCAGCAACCGGTGCGGATACTCAAGACTATCAACAATGCTTCAAACTCGCTGGAGCTGCTATTAAAAATAGCAGGGACAATATATAGGTTATCTTGGTAAAAAAGCTGCATCTTCATTTTGGCTTAAGTTTCGGGGTTTATACTGTACATCTACAGTCAAAAGCCGTGCAGTACAGTGGCCGCGGCAGTGTTTATCGGGCTGTGGCTGCTGCTCGTGTATGCGGCTTATGTTTATTTTTATCGTGCTACAGCATAAAGCTCAGGTCTGTCATTGAAAATATTAATGACAGGCCTGCACTTTAAAAATAGAATAATGCCCATATTGTTACATAAGCGTGTCAAAAAAAGCTTGATGCTGATTAAGCAGTTGATGCCTGCACTCTATTTATTTTGTTGAGATTAGATTAATTTTCATGAAATTATTTCTTATTATTCTGGCTGGTTTAATTCTGGAAGTATTCGTCTGGATCGGCGTGGGTGACCTGGTCGGTAGCATGTGGTACGTGTTCTTCTGGTTTATTGCCGCCTTCTTTATTGGTATGAATCTGATCCGTAAGTATTCTGCGGGCATCATGCCACAAATGCAGCAGATGCAGATGGGACAAATGAGTGCAGATCCGGCATTAAGCAATAACTTGCCTAAAATCTTTGCAGGTTTCCTGCTGTTGATTCCAGGTCTGATCACCGATGTGCTGGCTGTGCTGATTATGATTCCGGGCGTACAAAATGCCTTTAAAGCGGCCATGATGAAAGCGATGATGAAACGTCAGCAAGCCATGATGAACCAGATGATGGGGGGCATGATGGGCGATATGAATGGCATGGGTGGTGGTGCACAAGGCCAGAATCCGTTCGCCGATCTGATGCGTCAGATGCAGGACATGCAAAACCAGCAGGCGGGCCGCGACTCGACTATTATTGATGGTGAAGCGCGCGAAGTGACGCCAGAAGCAAAAAAAATTGAAATGAAAGATGTGAATAAACACTAAGCCATCTTTATTTGAAAAACCGGATCTGCAAGGATTCGGTTTTTTTTATGCTTGCAGTGCTCGTATATTTTTGAACGGGCGATATAATAAATGACTTTTTAAGCTTCTCCCTGTGTTATGTCCTTACTGTTGACCATTTGTGCCTTACATTTTGTGGCACAGCTTAGTCCCGGCCCCGATATTATTCTGATTGCCAAAAGCTCGGCATCGACCACACGTCGCAATACCATTCATATTATTGCCGGAATTTCATTGGGCATTGTGCTGTGGGTGGTTTTAACCCTGCTGGGCTTTACCGTTCTGGTCGAGCAGTTTCCATGGATTCAGCAGGTATTGATGCTGATAGGCGGTTTGTTTCTGGCGAAAATGGGCTGGGCCATGCTCAGTGGTGGACTACGCAGTTTAAAACAGTCTAGTGCACTGGAGGATGTGCAGGCACAGAGCTCTGCACAGAAAAACTATTTTTTACTGGGCCTGTTCACCAATTTATCTAATCCTAAAACCCTGATTTATTTTAGCAGTGTATTTTCATTGGCGCTCAGTTCATCGGCCAGTGATTATTTAAAAGCACAGCTGGCAGTGATTATTCCGCTGCAAACCTTCCTGACCTTTGTGTTGCTGATGCTGTTATTGTCACAGCCGAAAATTAAGGCGGTGTACCAGCGTTCAGGCAGTTATATTGATATTTTATCGGGCGCCTTATTCCTGATTTTTGCCCTGTGGCTGGGCTATGACGCCATCGGTATGTTCTGATTCAGAATCTGGTTGATCCTGTTCACTAACCAAAGCAGAAACAGCCGTTTCTGCTTTTTTATGGGCAGATGAATAACGGTTTGGTGCCAGAGTGGTTTCGGTATTTTCAGAGCCATGAAAACGGCGGCTGCGGTTGGCGCGTTCGCGTAATCCGCCTTTTTTGATCAGTTGTACCATCTTCATCCTCCTGTATTTCAGTCCGCTAGTTTAAACAAAAGGGCAGCCGGATGCATCTGACTTAAGAGTAGTCCGATAAAATTATTGGCAGAGAATACGGTGTTAAAGCAGCAGCTTAAGTGTCTGAAAGCGTGCATAAAAAGATAAATAAAGTCAACAAAAGCAGGCAGGGTTTACTTAAGCTTACATAGACTCACCAGTAATAGAGCTTGCTATGCTACACAGGCTCACATAAGATAAAACAATATTACAAAAAGCGTTTTTCGCATGATGTAAAAATAAAAACAAGAATTACAGTAAATTAGGAGAACTGCCTATGCTGTACCATCAATACCATTGCTCATGTTGCAATCAAGTGGTGGCGTCAACAGAAAAAGAATGTCCAAATTGCGGTTCACACAATATTCGTAGTCCTTATGGTTTCTGGATGTTCTGTATTTTAAGTTGTCTGGCCTTTGCGGTTATTTTTAAAGTCGTGCATGTCTATTTGCAGGATCATCAGGAAACCCCGACACAGCCGACTTTATTGGAAGTCTTAAAACAGGAATCCAGCTAACTGGATTCCTTGAATCTGATGAGCTTAGCTCAACTTTTGTTTAGCGGGATGACGCCAGAAAAGTGGCCTGATTCAGCACCGACAGTTCAGTATTAATGTCAAAAATTTTCCCGTGAATCTTGTCGATGCCAAAACTTTGCAGACGCGCCGTGTGCATCTGTAAATATTGTTCTGCATGATGCTTTGTATCAAACAGGTAAATCCCGCCAGCTTGCTGGGTATCGCTATTTTCGGTCCAGATTTTCCAGATGAGACCTGGTTCCTGGTTAATACTGGCTGCCAGCTCGCGATAGGCCGTGGCCATTTCTGCGCCAAAAGGGCCATTTGAAGGGAAATCAACCTGAAGAATTACCGCCATCATGTTCATCCTGTTTTAAATGTTCCATCTTATTGTAAACAGTTTATGTTTTTATAAAATGATATTTCTGCCCAGAATTGCGATAAAGCAGACAATAAAAGACCCATCACGTAGATGGGTCTTTTAATATCTTCAGAGCTTAAAGGCCAGCAGCGGCTTTTAAGATATCGACTTTGTCGGTTTTTTCCCAGGTAAAGGCAGTGTCTGAACCTTCGCGGCCAAAGTGACCGTAGGCAGCAGTCTGTTTGTACATTGGTTGTAACAGGTCCAGCATACGGGTAATGCCGTATGGACGCAGGTCAAAGTGTTCACGAACTAGCTGAACAATCAGTTCATCAGCCACTTTACCGGTGTTAAAGGTGTTAATTGAAATTGAAGTTGGCTCCGCCACACCAATTGCATAAGACACCTGAATTTCACATTTGTCTGCCAGGCCAGCAGCGACAATATTTTTCGCCACATAACGACCCGCATAAGCAGCAGAGCGGTCTACTTTCGATGGGTCTTTACCAGAGAAGGCACCACCACCATGACGCGCCATACCACCGTAGGTATCTACAATAATTTTACGGCCAGTCAGACCACAGTCACCCACTGGGCCACCAATCACAAACATTCCGGTCGGGTTGATGTGGAATTTGGTGTCAGCATGGAACATGTCCGCAGGGATGATCTTTTTCACGATTTCTTCAATCACAGCTTCTTTCAGCTGTGCTTGACTAATTTCAGGATCATGCTGGGTTGACAGCACCACCGCATCTAAACGTACCGGTTTGCCATTTTCATAGGCAAAAGTCACCTGGCTTTTCGCATCTGGACGTAACCAAGGCAGGGCACCGCTACGACGCAGTTCAGCCTGTTTTTCCATTAAGCGATGCGCATAAGAAATTGGCGCAGGCATCAGCACATCCGTTTCACGGCTGGCATAACCAAACATCAAGCCCTGGTCGCCGGCACCCTGATCTTCAGGTTTTTGACGGTCTACACCTTGGGCAATTTCTGGTGACTGCTTACCAATCATGTTAATTACGGCACAGGTTGAACCATCAAAGCCGAGGTCAGAATGATGATAGCCAATACCATTTACGGTTTGACGTACAATCGCTTCAAAGTCCACATTGGCTGTGGTTGTGATTTCACCCGCAAGTACGACCGCACCGGTTTTTACAAGCGTTTCACAAGCAACCCGCGCATATGGGTCTTCTTTTAAGATTGCATCCAAAATGGCATCACTGATTTGGTCAGCCATTTTATCTGGATGGCCTTCGCTTACAGATTCCGAGGTAAATACAGCGTACTCGCGCATAAGTCCTATCACAGTTATTTCAAAAGACGCAATATGTTACATCGAGTTAGACTTTAGGACTAGTTCAATACGACCAAATTGGCTGAATTTATTTCAATTCAATGACTTTTTATCTGATATAGGCATTTAAAAAACTGATATAAAATCCAAAACGGTATAGATTCATCATCCGGATAAACTTGAGTTTTAATTCAATAAATCACTATTTTAAAAGCGGTTGTATTTTTATAATTTATATTAAAAATCAATTAATTATCTTATTTTAAACGTGTGGGGTGCATTCTACCTGTCATCTTTTGGTCGTCATCATGCTCTAAAATGAAGTCTGTTGCTGTTGAGCAGGATTGTGCAGTTTTGAATTAAATTGAATGAATTTCACAATGAGCGCTTTTTTGTATAAAAAACCATCCAAATAGGCCAGTTGTGTAACATGAAAATCTGGATAAGCCACCCGGTTATTCGCCAGAACTTCAATTTTCTCATGCCTCTAGCCAGGAATTGTACGAAAATGCGCAGGCAAACGAATAAATACCGAAAAATTACCGCTGAGGCTTTACCCCATACGCTTTTTTTAAGACAATAGACGTGTTTTGAATTCCTATTCATCTTCCTTTATTAAACGATTTATTTGGACTCTGACCTATGACGACCCCGCTTAATGAACGTCGTATTGCAAACGCAATTCGTGTATTGGCTATGGATGCCGTGCAAAAAGCAAATTCCGGACATCCAGGTGCGCCGATGGGGATGGCAGACATCGCTGACGTGGTGTGGCGTGAATTTTTAAATCATAACCCGACGAACCCGCAATGGGCTAACCGCGACCGTTTTGTTTTATCCAATGGTCATGGCTCTATGCTGCATTATGCACTGTTACATTTAACCGGTTATGATCTTTCAATTGAAGATTTAAAAGCATTCCGTCAACTACACTCTAAAACACCAGGTCACCCGGAATACGGCTATGCACCAGGGGTTGAAACCACCACTGGTCCACTTGGTCAGGGTATTGCCAATGCGGTTGGTTTTGCTCTGGCTGAAAAGACGCTGGCAGCGCAGTTCAATAAAGATGATATGCAAGTGGTTGACCATTACACCTACTGTTTCCTGGGTGATGGCTGCCTGATGGAAGGTATTTCTCACGAAGTATGTTCACTGGCCGGTACTTTAGGTCTGGGTAAACTGGTGGTTTACTATGATGACAACGGTATTTCAATTGATGGTGAAGTTGAAGGCTGGTTCTCTGATGACACTGAACAGCGCTTCCTGTCTTATGGCTGGCAAGTGCTGAAAGTTGATGGTCATGATGCAGATGCTATTCGCGAAGCAACTGTGGCTGCCAAAGCTGAAACCGCTAAACCAACCATTATTATCTGTAAAACCATTATCGGTTTAGGTTCACCAAACAAACAGGGTAAAGAAGATTGCCACGGTGCACCGCTGGGTAATGATGAAATCGTGTTAACCCGCGAAGCGCTGGGCTGGACCGATGAAGCGTTTGTAATTCCTGAAGATGTGTATGCTGCTTGGGATGCGAAAACCAAAGGTGCTGAAACTGAAGCTGCCTGGAATGCTACTTTTGCTGCCTATGCAGCAAAATATCCTGCAGAAGCGGCTGAATTAAAACGCCGTTTAAGCGGTGAATTACCAGCAGAATTCCTGGCACAGGCCGATGCCTATATTGCTGAAGTGAACGTGAAAGCAGAAACTATTGCGACCCGTAAAGCCAGCCAGAATACGCTACAGGCTTTTGGTCCATTATTACCTGAATTATTGGGTGGTTCTGCGGACCTGGCTGGTTCAAACCTGACGCTTTGGAAAGGTTGCCAGGGCGTACAAGACAATGCCGCAGGTAACTATGTGCACTACGGCGTACGTGAATTTGGTATGACCGCGATTGCCAACGGTGTGGCGCTGCACGGCGGTTTCATTCCTTATGTAGCAACATTCTTAATGTTCATGGAATATGCGCGTAATGCCGTGCGTATGTCTGCGTTAATGAAGCAACGCGTAATTCATGTTTATACCCATGATTCGATCGGTCTGGGTGAAGATGGTCCTACGCACCAGCCAATTGAGCAGATTGCATCGTTACGTGGTACGCCAAACCTGAACACATGGCGTCCATGTGATACGGTTGAAGCAGCGATTTCCTGGAAATCTGCTTTAAGCCGTGCGGAAGGTCCATCTGCGTTAATCTTCTCTCGTCAAAACCTGCCATTCCAGGCGCGTACTCAAGCACAAATTGAAAACGCGGCCAAAGGTGGTTATGTGCTGGCTGAAGAAAAAGGTGAATTGAAAGCAATCATCATTGCGACCGGTTCTGAAGTGGCCTTGGCGATGGAAGCACATGCACAGCTTGAAGGTGTACGTGTGGTGTCTATGCCATGTGCTGAAGAATTCATGCAGCAAGATGCGGCGTATCGTGAAGCGGTTCTGCCATCGAATATCCGTGCCCGTGTTGCAGTTGAAGCAGCGCATGTCGATTACTGGTGGAAATTTGTGGGTCTGGACGGTCGCGTGATTGGTATGACCACTTACGGTGAATCTGCACCAGCCAAAGACTTGTTCCAGCACTTCGGTATTACCACGGAAGCAGTGGTTGCTGCAGTGAAAGAACTGACGGCTTAATCGCTCAGAAATTTCAAAAAAAGACGCTCCGAAAGGGGCGTTTTTTTATGCTAGTTTAAAAAGCTGAATGATATAAAAGAAGATCCACATGACAGCAATTAGCATTGTGCCTTTGGCACAGACCAGTCAGCCGCAATGGCACGCACTTTGGGCCGGTTATCAGGCCTTTTATCAAACCAAGTTATCAGATAAACTGAGTGCCCATACCTGGCAGCGTCTGACATCAGCCGAGTCTGCGCATATGTATGGTTTTGCGGCACTGTTTGAACAGCAGATGGTCGGCTTTGTTCATGTGATTGAACATGACAGCTGCTGGACATTCAGGCCTTATGCCTATTTGCAGGATTTATTTACCCACCCCGATTATCGCGGGCAGGGTGTGGCCAGATTACTGATTGAACAGGTCTATATGGAAGCCAAAAAACGCCAGTGCGACCGGGTTTACTGGCTGACACAAGAAGCCAATCAAACTGCACAAATATTGTATGATAAAGTGGCACACAAGACCGGATTTATTCAATATAAACAAAGTCTGTAACGGCATCCATGCGTTAATCGTTTCATTGCTGCAACAGAACGTTTTATCTGTAGCAATGAACTCTAACAAGAAATCTATACACTAATAAGCATTCAAAAAGCGAGATAAAAGCATGAACTTTAAAGCACTTGTACTTGGTTTGGCGGTCACTTCAGTAGCAACAGCTGCGTTGGCAAAACCAGTGGCGTATCAAATTGACCCGACCCATACGGCAACTGTATTTAGCTGGGATCACTTCGGTTTCTCTACGCCATCAGGTAACTTCTCTAACATTCAAGGTACCATTAATGTTGATGAGAAACAGCCAGAAAAATCATCTGTCAACGTGACTATTCCATTAAACAGCCTGAACACCAACGTCAAAGCGCTGGATGAGCACTTAATGGCAGCAGACTGGTTTGATGCAGCAAAATATCCAACTATTACTTTCAAAAGTACCAAAGTTGAAACTCAGGACAAAAAGAACTTTAAAATCACAGGTGATTTAACTGTGAAAGGTGTAACGAAACCTGTAGTTCTGGATGCGGTACTGAACAAACAAGGTCCACATCCAATGACCAAAGCGGCAACTGTTGGTTTTAATGCCACCACGTCATTTGACCGTTCAGCATTTGGTATCGCCGGTTTTGTACCAAATGTAGGTGATAAAATTACTGTAAACATCACCACTGAAGCTTCTGTTGCTGCGAAAAAATAATCGCAAGAACAGCACAAAAAGCACCCGCTTCAGGGTGCTTTTTTTATGACGATGATAAATGTAAGGACAATTTAAAGCTTTCCGGTCAGCTTTGAGATTTTAAGCTGGTTAGAAACTGGCTCAAAACCGTCGCGCTGACCTGTTGCAGTTGCGGCGCGTATTGCTGATGAGCGGCGCGTAAGGCGGGAATATTAATCTGGGCCTGACGTAATTCACAGGTATGGCCAATCAGCCATTTTTCTAAACTGTCTGCTGCAACTTCAGCATGAAACTGTAGTGCCAGAATATGTGGTCCGACCCGGAATGCCTGATTCGGATACAGGTCGGAGCTGGCCAGTAATTCAGCCTGTGCTGGTAAATCAAAAGTATCGCCGTGCCAATGTAAAACCGGTGTGTTGGCTAATGCCGCCAGTGGATGATGGGCGGCATTAGCCAGACTGAGCGTACTCCAGCCAATTTCTTTGGCATGGCCGGCATAGACTTTGGCACCCAAGGCATGAGCAATGAGCTGTGCACCCAAACAAATACCAATAGTGGGTAATTTCTTTTCTAGACGTACTTTTAGTAAGTCTATTTCTTTTTGTAAGAAAGGATAGTCTGTGGTTTCATAAACGCCAATTGGGCCACCCAAAATAATCACCAATCCTTCATGCGCAAACGCCTTTTCTAGATTTTCCACACCGGCTTCAAAATACCGTACCCGTAAACCTTGTTCATACAGGACATCTTCCCACGCGCCGAGGTCTTCAAACGCAAGATGTTGAATGGCATAGATAGTGTCGGGTAAATCGAACATGGCAGATACTTCAGGCTGAAAGGGAGATTTAATGTAACGTGAAATACACTCGAACTAAAGCGTAGCGTATGAATAAAGGATAGACTTTTAACTTGATCTTCCGGTTTATACAACGCTGAAAGAGCGTGCTGCGAAAGTCATAGTATTCCATGTTGCAATAAAAACGCCCGATGCAAATACATCGGGCGCAGCTTGAAACGGTAACTTCAACGCTGTTGGAATCCTAAAGATGAGTCTTTAGAAGAAGCCAGCAGGTTTAGTTGAGTAGCTCACCAACAAGTTTTTGGTTTGTTGATAATGTTCTAACATCATCTTGTGGTTTTCACGGCCAATACCTGATTTTTTATAACCACCGAAAGCGGCATGTGCAGGGTAGATGTGGTAACAGTTCGTCCAAACGCGACCCGCTTGAATAGCACGACCTGCACGGTAAGAAGTGTGCGCAGAACGTGACCAAACACCTGCACCTAAACCGTAAATGGTGTCATTGGCAATTTTAATGGCTTCATCAAAGTCTTTAAATGTAGTCACAGAAAGCACTGGGCCGAAAATTTCTTCTTGGAAAATTTTCATGTCATTGGTGCCTTTGAAAATTGTCGGCTCAATATAGAAACCGCTACCCACTTCATGACGTTCACCGCCACCTGTTAAAACTTGCGCGCCTTCGGCACGACCTGTCGCAATACAACCCAAGATTTTGTCTTGTTGTTCTTGTGACGCCTGCGCACCAATCATGGTTTCAGTATCAAGCGGGTGACCTGTTTTAATACGTTTAACACGTTCGATGGCTTTTTCAAGGAAACGGTCAGCAATACTTTCCTGTACGAGCGCACGTGATGGACAAGTACAAATTTCACCCTGATTCAGCGCAAACATAGCAAAGCCTTCGAGTGCTTTGTCTAAGTAGTCGTCATCTTGCGCCATAATATCTTCAAAGAAAATATTTGGAGATTTACCACCAAGCTCTAAAGTCACTGGAATGATGTTTTCAGTGGCGTATTGCATGATCAATTGACCGACCTGGGTCGAACCTGTGAATGCAATTTTGGCAATACGTGGATTGGTTGCCAATGGGCGACCCACTTCTACACCGTAACCATTGACTACGTTTAATACGCCTGCTGGCAATAAATCTTGAATCAGTTCGACCAAAACTAAAATGCTGGCAGGGGTTTGTTCTGCAGGTTTAAGTACAATACAGTTACCCGCAGCCAAAGCAGGTGCAAGTTTCCATGTTGCCATTAAAATTGGGAAGTTCCATGGAATAATTTGCCCCACAACGCCCAACGGCTCGTGAAAGTGATAGGCAATGGTATCTTCATCAATTTCAGAAATTCCGCCTTCTTGGGCACGAATACAGCCTGCAAAATAACGGAAATGGTCAATCGCCAATGGAATGTCGGCAGCCAATGTTTCCCGAACAGGCTTACCATTATCCCATGTTTCTGCCACTGCCAATAATTCTAGATTTTGTTCTAAACGATCTGCAATTTTTAACAAAATGTTAGAACGTGTTGTAGGAGATGAGCTGTTCCATTGTGCTTTGGCTTTATGGGCTGCGTCTAAAGCCAGTTCAATGTCTTCTGCCGATGAGCGTGGGACTTTGGTAAATACTTTGCCATCTACAGGAGAGATATTTTCAAAGTATTCGCCTTTTACAGGGGCGACCCACTCGCCACCAATAAAGTTTTCGTATTGTGCTTTAAATTGAACTTTTGAACCGGGTTGATTGGGATCTACGTAACGCATAATTCTCTTCCTTTGATGGTTTTTTATAATCTGCCGTCATCTTTACCGTTTAGCACAATCCTGTGTCTAAAATCAGGTTAAATTTACGGCTAAGGTATAAGGTACTTTAGTACGTTATTTGTTTAGCATACCAATATAAGGTTGGAAAAAGGTTGGAAAGTTGCAGGTTTACAAGCAGCGAACAAATCCTTACAAAAGTAAGCGGTACAATGGATGTAATGCCCACAGGATTGTGAGAATCAATAATGATGAAAAAACAAGACCTATTGGAAAAAAGGCAGCATATTGAACAGTTTAGACAAAGCAGCAGTTTATCGCCGCTGCATGCGCAGCAAATTCAGCAGAGTATTTTAAAATCTTGGCAACGCTCTCAAATTGCTGAAATTCCTTTTGATCGGTTGGCAGCCCCGTTAAATTATAGTCTAACGCATACACATGGTGGTTCGGCCTTACAACGTGCTGTGCAAAACTGTGCAGAAGATTTAAGACATATCGCACAGCAGTCCGACATGGTGGCAGCCGTGGGCGATGTGGGCAGTACAATTATTTGGACGGCAGCGAGCGCGCAAATGCGTAATGTGGCGGAACAGGTGCATTTTGTAGAAGGCGGGCAGTGGCGTGAAGAGTTGGTGGGTACCAATGCTTTGGCTTTGTCACTTAAAACTCAGCAAGCAAGTTGTGTGTTTTCCAGTGAACACTTTATGTCATCGTTACATGACTGGGTTTGTTATGCAGCGCCTATTTTAGACCCTTATTCCAAACAAGTATTGGGTGTAATTGATTTATCGACTACTTGGAAAAACCATAACAGTTTGGGGATGTTGGCAGCAGAACGCTGTGCTTCTTTGATTCAAAATGCACTGCTTGATCAGCAAAAACAGCAGCTTTATATTCGCGCGTTTCGCGTGCCACAGGTGTTATTTAATGGCAAAGTGGTGGTGATGACACCGCGTCAAATTGAAATATTGGTGATTTTAGCACTTTGTCCACAAGGCATGAGTTTAGATACTTTACACCAAGCTCTATATGGTGAGCGTAAAGTCAGTATGGGCACGCTTAAAGCTGAGATGTCTCAATTACGTGATATTCTAGGCGGGATGCTTGGTTCGCGTCCTTACCGAATTTTGGCGCATATAGAAGCCGATTTTTTACAAGCTGAGCAGGCTTTAGATGCTGGTTATGTGCAGTCTGCCTTACAAACGTGTGCAGGAGTATTTTTGGCGAAAACTGAAAGTCCATTTTTATGTGCATGGCGAGATTGCTTAGAATCTCGCCTGAGTGATGCCATTTTTAATGCACAAGATACTGATGTATTGCTAAAACATTTGGCACGCAGCCCTGAAGCGATTGACGCAGTGGAGCGTTTAATTGAATTGATGCCAAAGGGGCATCCTGCACATCAAATTTTATTAAAATACACAGCTTAAGGGATGCATCAAGTCATTTAGCCGTTAATTCACTTCCTTTAGTTCTAGTTTTTAGTTTTATAGCCCCTTGCGGTTTAACCAGTCAAACAAGGACTGATACACTTCCGCACGGACTTCGGGCGCAGAAAGTACCAAATCATGCACGCCATTTTCAATTTGGCAAAGCTGAATATCGCCATGCATGTGATGCCCATATTTTTGCATATCTGCAACATTTAAAATTACGTCAGTGCGTTGCGCAATCTCATTCCATTGGCGTGGATAACTACTTTGACTCGCATGCATAATTAAGGTGGGTACACCTAAATGCACACTGGCATGAATTTCTTTTTGCGCTTCATGAATTGCACGTACAAAACTTAATCGCACTTTTGGATAACGCGGTTTCTTCCATTCCAAATTAAATAACCATTCACCATGATATTGTTTGTGTAGACTTGGTACATAAAATGGGTTAAGGCGGCTTGGAAATTTCATTTCTGGCAGCAATTTGCCCAATTGGCTCAAACGAGGAATGCCGAATTTTTTCTCAATCTCGCTCATATTGAAATCATAAAAAGGGCTGTTGCACCATAAACCACGAATCAGTGGATGATTGGGATGATGTGCCACATATAACGTGGTGATTAATCCACCTGTTGAATGTCCCGCCAAAATTACCGAGTCATGTTCTTCTGTGGCAATTTGCTCAAGTGCAGCGGAAATTTCTGCATCATATTCAGACAAGCTGCGCACATTGTACCAATGTTGATGTGACAAATGCGAACGCCCATATTTACGTAAATCTAGGGCATAAAAGTCATAACCGTGCTGATTAAACTGGTCTGCCATTTCTGTTTGAAAAAAATAGTCAATAAAACCATGAATATAAAGTACGGCTTTACGGGTTTCCTGTTCGGCTTTTTTGCGTACCAAGGTAGAAATGACTTTGCCTTCATAATCCGAAGGAAAATCCAGCGTCATTTGTTGGTAATCGGCACCCAAAATATCGGGTTGATAGCTTGGTGTTGTTTTTTGTTTTTTGCTTAACAGCATAAGGTGTTCGTCATCCATTTTATTTTGACTATATCCTTGATGAGCTGTGCGCATTTGTCAAATTGAATTATGCAAACCCTCTGCATCTACATCGCTTTAGTTTTATGCTGCGAGTTCATTTTGTTCTAAACAGCAAAAAAAAGCAGAACGCATCTGAGATGGTTCTGCCAAAGGGAAGGATAAAAATAAAACAGCAAAAGAGGAAAATTGAAAAAAAATGGGAGATGCTGAGCAAATCGTGATTCACTCAGCAGGAGATTCAAATTACATCGCGGCTTTAAAAATTTCGACCACTTGTGCATGATTGGCTTTACGTGGGTTGGTGAGCATGCAGGCATCTTTTTGTGCATTTTCAGCCATAATCGCCAAGTCATCTTCTTTAACGCCTAACTCAGCTAAACCTGTTGGGATACCAATCGAGCTAGATAATTCACGAATTGCATCAATTGCGGCATAGGCAGCTTCTGTGATGGTTAATCCATCAGTATTGACTCCCATCAATTCTGCAATATCGGCATAACGCTCAGGGCAGGCAATCAGGTTAAACTCGCAAACATGCGGCAATAAAATTGCATTACAAACGCCGTGCGGCAAGTTGTAGAAACCGCCAAGTTGATGCGCCATGGCATGCACATAGCCTAGAGAGGCATTGTTGAATGCCATACCTGCCAAATATTGCGCATAGCTCATGGCATCACGTGCTTCAATATTTTCACCATTTGCCACAGCAGGGCTAAGCCACTGGCTAATCATACGAATGGCTTTTTCTGCACAGGCATCGGTAATAGGATTGGCTGCAGTTGAAACGTAGGCTTCTACAGCATGGGTTAAGGCATCCATGCCCGTTGCTGCGGTTAAACCTGCAGGTTTGGCAATCATGAGTTTTGGATCATCAATGGCGATGAGTGGTGTACAGCGCCAATCGACAATTGCCATTTTAACGTGCGTGTCTGTATTGGTAATAATACAGAAACGGGTCATTTCCGAAGCTGTACCTGCAGTGGTGTTAATGGCAATCAGTGGGGTCATTGGCACAGTACTTTTATCAATGCCTTCATAATCACGAATATGCCCACCACCTGCGGTCACTAAGCCAATGCCTTTGGCACAGTCGTGGGAAGAACCACCACCTAAGGACACAATGAAGTCGCAGTGATTGGCATTGTAGGCATCAACACCGTTATGCACGTTAATATCGGTCGGATTTGGCTCTGCACCAGCAAAGATATGGCTGGCAACGCCTGCTTCGGTGAGGTAGCCTGCAATGGTATCGGCAACGCCAAATTTAAACAGTCCTTCATCAGTCACAATTAGGGCTTTTTTGGCGCCTAAATTTTGTGCTCTTACGCCAATTTCTTTGGCACAACCAGGGCCGAAGAGTGACACACAAGGAATATAAAAACCGTTGGTTTGATCTGCAATATTTTTAAAAGCCATGCTCAGATTCCTTCTTGCATTGGATATTGGAATAATGTGTTGTTATCGCGGTGTTGAACCGTAATTTGAGTATCCATTGCTTTGTTGTGAAATCCTACCTACCAAATACCAACCCTAGTTGCTGATCAAAGAGTGTAAAATAATCACTTGAAAATTATGGATTTTTAATTTGTTTTATTATCTGAAGTAGTGCGCAGTCTATAGGCAAGAGCACAAATCTTGTTTATAGTATTTTTTGTATCTCTAATTTTAAGGTGTGAATACAGCACACACATATTTAAAGTGTAATTCAATTAATAAGTGGCTTAAGCTAGATTGAAGAATTGTCCACTTTTTGTGGATGGGAAATAAAAAACAAAAAATAGGGATGTATCACGTGATGGGTCTATTCGGTGTAATCAAATAAAAATAAGATGACACTTAGATAGACCGCACTTAAGCATGAGGAGCGTATATGCAGCCAAGTCGCCAGCATAGCCAGTTGCATGCCGTTGCACAGCAATTGGTACGTATTTCCAGTGTGGCCGCAGAAATATATCAAGATCAAATGGAGCTAGTTGGGCATCTCACTGCGCAAAATATGTTCCGTATTGATCCTTTGCAGCATCGGGTTGAATTGCTAAACGGTCTATTTAGCCTCGAATTTTATCCGCCTAAATCTAACACCAGTTTAATTCAGGCGCAGTTTGAGTTTGCGGGGCAGCATCAAGAAGCGTTTGAAGATTTTTTTCTGCATGATTTACAGTTTCATACGGGCGATTTAAAGCCACAACACTCCTTATTTTTGCGTAATCAGGCGCAGCAATTACGACATCTGATTATGCAGCAAGCCTATATATGGGTGGATGGTGCTGCACGTGTTCAACAATTGCTACTGCATTTAGATGCCATGCAGGCGCAAATTTTAGATCAGGCATTAATGCAGGCAGACGATCAGTATCAGCCAGTATTGACCAAATTTGTGCAGCAAGGGCAGCCGATTCCTGAAGATGTTTTAACTGCTTTATCGACACTATGCGCTTTGGAATTTGTAGAGGGTGAAACCTTTTTGCCAGTGCAAGCACTGATGCTAAGTTATGATGATTTTTGTTTTAGTGCAGCAGAATTTCTACCTAAAGCCATGTATCGTATTTTAAGTATCTCATTTCCAGAGCGATTTAATTTACAGGATTTAATCGATCATCAGGACGATATTCGGCTGTTGTATCGACACGCGGTAGAGCAGAGTCATTTATTAGGCTTTGTCCGGATTATGAACCGCGCGGTCTGGGCCGAAGATAATATTCTGGCCAAACGGCATTTTCTGGAAAAAAATACCCGCATCTGGCAGACCAAAGTTGCGCGCTTGCCACTGTTTGATTATCCACGTGCAGTCAACTGGCTGTTTCGGCAATCGAAACTGGTGCTGGACTGGCTCAGTGACAATATTCATCATTCCAGTGTCCGCGTGGCGGTGGTGGCGCTAAGTTTTGTCGATTGCAGCCAGATTCATCCACGGATTATTCTGGCCACCTTGCAGTATTTCCAGTATGCCTCGGCGCGGCTGTTTATTCAGAGCTGTGATCATTTTGCGCTGCAACATCAATGGTTTGAACATCAGCATAATTCCCGGGTGGTGCAAAAAGGCCAGCGCCAGTCACTGGAAGACCCGCGAATTAGCATCAGCCCGTCTATTTTGTATTTAGATGAATGGATGAATTTGCTGGCGATTGTTGCGGCACAGGATGAACTGCAGGTGAAACAGGTTTATGCACGTTTAAGCCGGGTGATGCAGGCCTATATGCTGCATCTGCATAAGGTCACGGCAGAACTGCCGGCTGAATTAATGCAGTTTATTCATCCGGAGAGTCAGCAATCGCGTGACTTTATGCACTGTTTACGCCGTCATCAGTTGACGCTGGAGCAATTCCGGCAGCTGTTTTATTTAAAGGCCGGGCCGGTGCGTGAATCGGTATTTGATGCCTATGTGCGCGATTATCTGGTCGATTATTTTAATGAAAAAAATTACACCCCGAAAAATGTCAGCTGGAGCAGTATTTTTCAGCGTGCGGTGCGCTGGCATCATGAGGTGCATAAAGCCGAAATTCTGGCTAAGCTGAAAAAACAGTTAAACGTCCGCCACTGGCCGCCCGTATCGCTACAAGGCAGAACCCAGTATCTGGGCTGGTGCTTTGAGGAACTGAACAGTCTGGACCGGATTATTCAGGAGTCGCGCAGTTTTCATCATTGTCTGGCGGTGAGTTATAGCCAGAAAATTATTGAAGGCGAATATGTGGCTTTTCATATGTCATCGCCGTGTTATCGCCAGTCCTTAACGCTGGGTTGTCATCTGCTCGATGGACAGCTGCGCTTTGATCAGCTGGAATATCCGAACAATCATAAAGCCGAACAGTTGCTGGTCAATATTGCGGAACAGTTTATTCAATGGCTGAACAGCCGCTTAAAACCGGACCCATCTGCCGGAACTTTATGACAAGTGATGTCGCCAGATGTGGTTTTTGCCTTAACTTTTTGCTGAAAAATGGGTAGGCTATAGCCGTTCATCTACGGTATAGGTCTTATGAAACAGGAAACTGCACTCAAACTCTTAAAAGCGGGCGAAAATGTATTTTTAACAGGCTCGGCCGGTGCAGGGAAAACCTATACGCTCAATCAGTACATCAACTATTTAAAAGCACGTAAAGTGCCGGTGGCGATTACGGCCTCGACCGGAATTGCCGCCACACATATGAATGGTATGACCATTCACACCTGGGCCGGCATTGGTATTAAAGATGTCTTGTCTGATGCCGACCTGAAAAATATGAAAGAGCGCAAATACCTGAAAGAACATCTGGAAAATGCGCAGGTCTTGATTATTGACGAAATTTCGATGCTGCATGCCAAGCAGTTGAATCTGGTCAATCAGGTGCTGAAATATTTTAAGGAAAGCGATGAAGCCTTTGGTGGTATTCAGGTGATTGTCGCTGGTGATTTCTTCCAGTTGCCGCCAGTGGGCAGAAATGATGAACGTAATCGCGATAAATTCTGCTTTATGTCGGAGGCCTGGGTCGAGGCCAAATTCCGGGTCTGCTATTTGACCGAGCAGCATCGTCAGGGCAATGACTTTTTAAATGATATTCTCAATGCGATTCGTCGTCAGAATATTGGCCCGCAGCATCTGCAGGCGCTGCAAAATACCCGCCAGCAGGATATTGGCGACACCTTTACCCGTTTGTATACCCACAATATGGATGTCGATACCATTAACTTTAAGCATTTAAATGAAATTGATGCTGAAAGTCGCCAGTTTGATGCCAGTTGTGATGGGAATGACAAACTGATAGAAACCTTAAAATCTTCGGTACGTGCGCCTGAAACCTTGACCCTGAAAAAACATGCCAAAGTGATGTTTGTTAAAAACAACTTTGATATGGGTTATATCAACGGCAGTCTGGGCGAGGTGATTGGCTTTGAAGAAGATGATGAATATGGCTGCCTGCCGAAAGTCAAATTAACCGATGGCACGGTGCTGCTGGTCGAACCGGAAACCTGGTCGATTGACAATGAAGCCGGAAAAACCATTGCCAGTTTCCAGCAAATTCCGTTGCGTCTGGCCTGGGCAATTACCATTCATAAATCACAAGGCATGACTTTAGAAGCGGCAGAAATTAACCTGAGCCATACCTTTGAAAAAGGTCAGGGCTATGTGGCACTGTCACGTTTAAAAACTCTAGATGGCCTGCGTTTATTGGGCTTTAACGAGCAGGCACTGGAGCTGGACAGTCTGGCAATTAAAGCCGATCGCCGTTTTCAGGAACTGTCAGATGAAGCAGAACAGAATTTCGCCGAGATTGACCTGACCGCACAGCATAAAGCCTTTATCCGGCATTGTGGCGGTACCTTGAATGAGGTTGAAATTGAACGCAATGAACGGAAAATCGTACGCAGTGGCGGCAAGCAGAATTATGCCTCAGCAACGCTAGATGAAACCCGGGCCTTGTTTGAAGAAGGTTATGAGATTGAAGATATTGCCCATGAACGTGGCCTGACTCCAGCGACGATTATTAATCATCTGGCGCGTTTGCATAAGGAACAGGGACTGGATATTTCGGTGGCGCATCCGGGTGAGGAAGTGGTGGAGCAAATCCGCAAAATTTATAAACGCCTGCAAAAACGTCAGCAAAGTGATCATTTTAATGATGATGGCACGATCAAGCTGCGCCCGATTGTCGAGCTGACCAGTCCGCGCATGGGCTATGATCAGGTGCGTCTGGCCTTGCTATATGTAGAATAAACTTTTCATCCTTCCGTAATAAAAGAGCATCTTAAAGATGCTCTTTTTTATGCTTATTCGTTATTTAGACGTATTTCAACTCATCTTCATCTTGCTTAAAAACAGCGCCATCTCTTAACAGCTGCCTTATTTAGAATAATGAAACCAACTCATGGAATTTATGCTAAGATGAATTTAATTCATATTTTTATTTTTAAGGCGACATTGCATTCAGCGCAGTGCATCTCCTGATTTTGAGATACTTCATTTCCCATGCTTGAAATTCGTCATTTAAAAACCTTATTGGCCTTACGCGAACATGGTTCACTGGTGGCCGCGGCCAATGATTTATGCCTGACCCCATCTGCCATTTCCCATCAGTTGAAAGAGCTGGATCACTGGTATGGGGTGGAAGTGGTCAATCGTCGCTCGCGTCCGGTGACGTTTTCCAATGTGGGGCAGCGTTTGCTGAAACTGGCAGATGATATTTTGCCGCAGATCCAGATTGCCCAAACCGATATTACCCGGATTGTGCATGGGCAAACCGGCCGGATTATTTTTTCTTCGGAATGTCATAGCTGTTTTGACTGGCTGATGCCGCTGTTAAATCAGTACCGCCAGCAATATCCCGATGTTGATTTGGATTTTGCTTCCGGCTTTGAAGCCAATCCGCATGAATTATTACAACATGCCGAATTTGATTTGCTGATTACCGCCGACCCGATTGCCTTAAAAGGCATCGAGTATTTCCCGATTTTTGAATATGAGTCGCGTCTGGTGCTGTCCAATACCCATCCATTGGTACGTGCTGCGGACATTTCGGTGCAGGACCTGGCCGAAGAAACTTTAATTACCTATCCGGTGGATAAACACCGCCTGGATATTATGGCCAAGCTGTTTATTCCGGCCAATATCTATCCGAAAGCCATTCGCACCACAGATTTAACCCAGATGTTAATCCAGCTGGTGGCCAGCGGTCGGGGTGTGGCGGCCTTACCGGACTGGGTGGTAAATGAATATGAACAAAAAGGTTGGGTCACTTCACGCCGTCTGCATTGTGTTTCGGCAGAAGGACTACGCCGCACGCTGTATGCTGGTTATCGCAGTGAAGAAAAAGAAAAAAGCTATTTTGAAGGCTTCCTGAAACAGCTGGAAAAATTTTCGCAAAAGCGTAGTCATTACTATGCACAATAACATCCGCACAAATAGCGTAATTTTTGAGTAAATAATGGTGAGGATTCAGGTCGTTGAATCATCTGCCAGCTACGCCATTTATTCAGGAAAAACATAAGATGAGATGTTTTTTTAATAAATGGCAGTTACTGAACTTGATAAGCTCAAGTCACAAGATTGAAGTGAGTAAGGATATGTCCAAAGTACAATGGTTCAGCAGGGATATTTGGATTATTTGTGCAGGTTTTGTCGCGGCGATGCATGTCGGTAAATTACCGCCAGCGGTGCCGGTATTACAGCAGGAACTGGGGATCGGGCTGGTACAAGCTGGTTTGTTGCTGTCGCTGGTGCAAGGGGCTGGTATGCTGTTTGCACTGACCTTGGGCAGTTATGTCGAAAAAATTGGACTGAAACGCTGTGTCTTGCTTGGACTGGGCTTACTAAGCGCAGCCAGTTTGCTCGGTGGGTTTAGCCAAAGCGTCAGCAGTTTGCTGCTGCTGCGGGTAGTGGAAGGATTTGGCTTTTTACTGGTGACCTTAAGTGGTCCGGCCTATATTCGCCAGCTGGTGCCGGCAGAAGAAATTTCCGCCAAAATGGGCTTGTGGAGTGCCTATATGGGCGGCGGCATGGGGATTTCCTTATTACTGACGCCGTGGCTAATCACCATGATGGGCTGGCAAGGGGTATGGCTGACGCTAACACTACTGACCTTAAACCTGTTTGCGCTGGTCGCCACCCGAGTGCCGAAACCGCAACAATCAACCCAGAAAATTGAAGTGTTTCAGCTGATCAAAACCACGCTCAAACATCCACCAGCGTGGATGCTGGCATTGATGTTCGGCACCTATGCCGGACAATGGTTTAGTCTGGTCGGTTTCTTACCGACGATTTATCAGCAAAACGAGATTTCCTTGACGCTGGCAGGCGCATTAACTGCCTCGGTGGCGATTGCCAATGCAGTCGGGACCTTTGCCTGCGGCATCATGTTGCAGCGCGGTTTGCTGCCTAAAACTTTAGTCCAAACCGGTTTTATCATCTTGATGCTGTGTGCCTTAAGTTTCTATATCTTTCAGGCCCAGTTACCATTTTTACTGCAGTTTGCCTGCGTGTTTAGCTTTTCGTTATTTGGTGGTCTGGTCGCCGCGGTGGTCTTTGCTCAAGCCTTGCGTTTTGCGCCTAGTCCGGTGGCCATTAGTGCGACCATTGGCATGATTTTACAGTGCTCAGCGACATCGCAGTTTCTGTTGCCACCAGCAATTGCTGCGATTGTTTCTGCCACCGGAGACTGGTTCTGGGTCGGTATTGTGATGGCTGCGTTCTCGGCAATGGGCTGGCTATTATGCCAAAAGCTGTTTCAGGCCGATGTACGTGCCTAATCGTGTATCCGTATCTCTTTAAAGCCGTGTCTGTATGAAGCGGCTATTTAGAACCAATCAATAACGATAAAATGCCGGCGGCAATTAATGGTCCGACCGGCACACCGCGCAGCAAGGCCACACCGGCAACCGTACCAATCAGCAGGCCAGCGACAATATTCGGTTGATGGCTCATCAGCTGTACCCCACGTGCACCGAGCCAGGCCACAAACAGGCCTATGCCAATCGCGAGTATGGATTTCCAGTGCATAAATGATTTCAGGATTTCATCACCGGGGATTTTACCGCTGGCAATGGGCGTTAGTACGCCAATGGTCAAAATGATAATGCCAATATTTAAACCATGCTGTTGCAAGAGCGGAAAATATACTTCCAGTGGTGTGATGCGAAACACGATTAACACCGCGGCGGCAATGGTGACGGCAGTATTGTGACTAAAAATACCGCAGGCCAATAAAATAAGCAGAACAATCAGGTTTAAATCGAGGTGTGACATACAGGCTGAACACGGTGGCATGGGAGAAAAAGAGGCCATTATTGTAGCCTTTTTCAGCGGGGCCTGCTGATAGATTCCAACTCCAGCGCGGTTTCAGTATAAAATACGCCATCTTCCATATTGATACAGCTTTCACTCCACAGGTAATTCGATGACTTTAGAAAAAATGTTGCAATCGCAAGGCTTTGGTTCACGCAAACACTGCCAGCAGCTGATTCAAAATGGTGCGATTGCCATTGAGGGTGAAGTCATCACCCAACCCAAACAGAAACTGCAGTTGCAGGGTTTAAAATTTTCGGTCTATGGGCAGGACTATACCTATCGGGAGAAGGTCTATATCGCGTTAAACAAACCGCAAGGTTATGAGTGTTCACATCAGGCCACCCATCATTTTAGTGTGTTTGATCTGTTTGACGATATTTTGCTGAACCGTGGCCTGCAATGTGTGGGACGTTTAGATCAGGACACCACCGGTTTGTTATTGCTAACTGATGATGGCCAGTTTTTACAGGCGCTGACCCATCCGAAAAAGCATGTGGCCAAAGTCTATCGCATGTACACCGCAGATCCGGTCACAGATGCGCAAATCCAGCAACTGGCAGATGGAGTCGAACTGCGCAATGAAAGCGGCATTTTTGCTGCCACCGATATTTGCCGTCTGGCCGAGCACGAGCTGGAAATGACCATTCATCAGGGTGTCTATCATCAGGTAAAGCGGATGCTGGCAGCAGTTGGCAATAAGGTGGAAAAGCTGCATCGTCAGCAAATTGGCGCTTTAAACCTGCCAGAACTCGAGTTGGGGCAGTGGATCTATTTAGATGACGCCCAGGTACAGCAGGCGCGTACCCGGATGCAGGATTAAACCGGCTTTTAATAGATTGGGCTATTTTAAGAAACAGTGGTAGGTCTGAAACTCATTGTCTTTAATAAAGCCCATCTGTTCATACAGTTGATGCGATTGATAGTTGTTGTTCTGGGTTTGCAGACTAATCCGTAGTGCATTGTTATGACGGGCAAAATGAATTGCGGTATCAATCAGCTGTTTGGCCGAGCCTTGACGACGATAGACCGGCGTCACATAGACATCATCCAGAATATAATAGGTGGTACAGGCCACCGAAGAAAAGCCTAAATACAGCAGGATAAAACCGGTAATCACCTCATCTTTCACATGAATAAAAATCACGCTTTCATGATTTTCAAAACGCTGTTGTAAAAACTGGTGTGAAAGCTTCAGGTTAGAAGATGCACCATAAAATTGACGATATTCATCAAATAATACGGCCAGCTGCTCGAGATCTGCTACGGTTGCGCGTCTGACAATCATCCATGACTCCCTGCATATCTTATTGTTGTCTATGCAGCATAACCAAGTTTTTAGCAGATTAAATTAAAATATTGTTTATAAATACAACACTGTTAACTTTTGTCAGTTTCACCCAAGAGGGCATTTAATTCGGCAAACAGGTCCAGATCTTCATCGTCCAGTGGGGAAGTGTCGGTGCTGACGGGCGCAGGTGTTGGTGTGGCCTGAGTATTTTGCTGTTCTTGCTTGAGCTTTCTTAACTTGATCAGCTGCTCCAGATTAATATTCTGGTTTTCGATAGAAAAAGGAATAGATTTGGTCAGAACGACCTGTTTAAAGAACAGACGAACCGCTTGTGCCGGTGTAATCCCCAACTGTTTAAACACGGCAAAAGCCTGTTTCTTTTCCTGAGAATCCAGGCGAATTTGATAAACTTCAGTTTTTCTCATGATTTTAATTAATTTAAGTGCACTTAACTGTGTAGACACATTTTAATCTAACCATTTGTAATTTCAATATTCATACACAGGAAAAATTGAAATAAATGTAATGACAATTAGATTACAGTGTCAGGTCAAATTGGGAGCTAAACGCCATTGCTGCTTTGCTGATTGGGTCCTGAAAGCAAATATCTTTGGCCAGAAGCTGTAAAGGCGCAGAAAAATCATCTTCCGTTTTATGCTGCACCTGCGGATAAAATGGATCGTTTAAAATGGCAATTCCAAGCTGATTTAAATGCACCCGCAATTGATGCTGCTTACCGGTGACAGGTTTAAGCAAATACTTTGCCAAATGACCGTTATGCGCTAACAGCTCAATATCGGTTTCGCTGTTGGGTACTCCATCCACCACCTGCATGGTATAAAACGGCTGACCTTTTTCCATGCGGTAACGGGTGGTGCAAGGAAAACTTAAATCGGCACGAAAAGGTGCAATCGCATGATAGGTCTTGCGGACCTGACGTTCGGCAAACATTTGCTGATAAAGACCACGACTGGCCGGCTGTTTGGAAAATAGCACCACGCCGGCAGTTTCCCGGTCTAAACGGTGAATCGGGGTCAGCTGTTCATTGCCAGTTTGCTGTTTCAAACGCACCAGTAAGGTTTGCTGCACATATTGTCCGGTTGGGCTCATGGTCAGAAAATGCGGTTTATCTACCACCAGCAAATCTTCATTTTCAAATAAAATCTGGTGTTGAAACGGTACTGTTACTTCATGGGCTAAAAAACGATAGTAAAAACAGTGTGTATGTGCCTGAAAGGGACTGTCTGTGTTTAGACGCTGACCATGTGCATCATAGACCAGACCATCCTGAAAGCGCGACTGCCATTCAGCAGCGGAAATATGCGGAAACTGCTGGCACAGGTAGGCATACACTGTACTTGCCGATGATGGCTGCAAGTAAACTTTGCTGGCGCTAACACCATTAATCATCGGGGGAATAAAATCGGCAGTGGAGCTCATGAACGGGTGCACATCTCAAATTAGGTAACAAATGCTGTGAAAAAATACAGATTCTGACGCAGTCGAATAGGCTTTTAAACGGCTGCGATGCTATCATAATTGCTGTTTTGAATCATGTCGCGAGTATTATGCAGTATTCATTTTGTCTGAACCTGAACAATGAACAAGAGACCCAAAATCTGGCTCAGGTTTTGGCGGCGCATTTCCCGCGCGGGGTGATTTATCTGATTGGGGATTTGGGCGCAGGGAAAACCACGCTGACCCGTTATCTGTTACAAAGCTTAGGTCATCAGGGATCGGTAAAAAGTCCCACCTATACCCTGGTGGAGCCGTATCAGGTCAATGGTCAGGATATTTTCCACTTTGACCTGTATCGCCTGAATGACCCGTATGAACTGGAGCTGATGGGCATCCGCGATTATCTGGATACAGCAAACGCCTTATTTTTATTTGAATGGCCATCAAAAGGTGGGGATGAAATTCCAGCACCGGACCTGATTATTAATATTCTAAAGTCTGAAGATGAACTGAGCCGCACCGCAACTCTCAACTCGTCTTCTGCCGCTTTGCAACACGCTCTGGAGCAGAGTTTTACCCATGTCGGCTGATTTAAGTACACGTCGTATCCGCGCGCTTGATCCGGCACTGGCCAACCAGATTGCCGCCGGAGAAGTTATTGAGCGTCCGGCTTCTGTGGTCAAAGAATTATTAGAAAATGCGATTGATGCCGGTGCGACCGAACTGATTATCCGGGTGGAACAGGGCGGCAGTACCCTGATTGAAATTATTGACAATGGGCGCGGCATTCATCCTGAAGATCTGCCCTTGGCAGTGATGCGTCATGCCACCAGTAAAATTCAAACTGCCGATGACTTGCATGCCATTGTCAGCCTCGGTTTTCGCGGTGAAGCGCTGGCGTCCATTGCCGCAGTATCGCGTTTAAGCCTGATCAGCAGCCAGACAGATGAAGGGGTGGGCTATCAGGTTGAAGTGAATGGCACGGCTTTTGATCATCAGGAGATTGTGCCGGTGGCTGCGTCGAAAGGAACCCATATTCGGGTGCAGGATCTGTTTTTTAATGTGCCGGCACGCCGTAAATTTTTAAAAAAGCCGGGTACCGAATTTGGCCATATTGAAGAAATTGTGCGCCGTCTGGCACTGACGCATTTTGATATCCGTTTTGTGCTGGAACATAATAACAGCATCAAGCTGAACCTGCCGGTTGCTGACAGCGGCGAGCTGCGTTTTCAGCGTGTACAGCAATTGCTGGGACGACAGTTTACCGAAAATGCTTACTGGATTGATGCCGATAGTATCAGCATGCGTCTGTCGGGCTGGTTGGGCCATCCTTCCGATGCGCGGGCACAGGCCGATTTACAATATGTCTATGTAAATGGCCGGATTGTCAAAGACAAGACCATCTCACATGCGCTACGCATGGCCTATGATGGTATTTTGCATGGTCATCAGCATGCGGCGTATTTGCTGTTTCTGGAAGTTGAACCTGAAAATATTGATGTCAATGTGCATCCAACCAAGCATGAAATCCGCTTTTTAAACCAGCGTGAAGTGCATGAGTTTGTGCGTCATTATGGCAAAGAAACCCTAGCACAGTTCCAAACCGCCAGTGCCGACTTGGCCACGGCCATGAAAACTGAAACCCCGGAGCCGGTGTTTGCGGCGCAGCCACGTTATCAGGAACAGTTCCAGCTGCATAAAGCAGCCGAAGCCATCGTGCCAGTATCTAATCAGGCGGCACCAGAATTACTGACAGATTTTAGCGATGCCCGCCCGCAAAGTGTGGATTATGCACTACCACAAGGCCAGAAAATGGCCAGTGGCCAGAATACCGGTTATAGCAATGCCTATACCGGTTCACAGCAGCTGAACAATGCGCTGAAAAGCTATCTGGCACCGTTACGTGAGCTGGATGAATCTGCATTATCCAGCCCACAGTCGGCCGCAGGTGATACGCAGCCAGCTCCGGTAGATGAACATCCGCTTGGGATTGCCATTGCCCAGTTACACGGAATTTATATTCTGGCGCAAAATACCGAAGGCTTGATTATTGTCGATATGCACGCGGCGCATGAGCGGATTTTATTACAGCAAATGAAATCGGCCTGGGATAAGCCGGAATTCTGGACCTCGCAGCAGCTGCTAATTCCTAAAGTGATTAGCATTAGCCGGATGCAGGCGATGCGGATTGAAGAGCTGAAACCGCAGCTGGCGCGTTTAGGGCTGGATCTGGATCAATATGGTGATGAGCAGGTGATTGTGCGTGGGGTGCCGGCGATTTTGCATAAGGCCAATTTTGATGCGCTGATTCCTGAACTACTGAATGATCTGGACCCGGCTGATGAAGCACAAGCACTGCTGCAAAAACGTGACCAGATTCTGGCTGGCATGGCCTGTCATGGTGCCGTGCGTGCGCATCGTATGCTGAGCCTGTCTGAAATGAACGCCTTGCTGCGCCAGATGGAACAAACCGAATTTGCCAGCCAATGTAATCATGGCCGCCCGACCTGGCGTGCCTTTCCATTGGCTCAATTAGATAAACTTTTTGCTCGAGGAGAGTAGTGGTACATGTCAAATCAATTGCCGGTCATCAATTTAATGGGACCTACTGCAAGCGGTAAAACTGCTTTGGCGTGTGAACTCTATGAACTGGGGCATTTTGAGCTGATTTCAGTCGATTCCGCTTTGGTGTATCAGGATATGGACATTGGCACCGCCAAACCAAGCAAAGCCGAGCAGGCGCGTTATCCGCATCATCTGATTGATATTATTACCCCTTTAGAGGTGTATTCTGCTGCGCAGTTTGTAGAAGATGCCTGTGCTTTAATTGATGATATGCATGCGCGTGGCAAAACCCCGATTCTGGTGGGCGGAACTATGCTGTATTTCAAGGCCTTGCTGGAAGGGTTGTCCAGTAATTTGCCAAGTGCAGATTATGCGGTGCGCGCTGAAATTGAAGATAAGGCTGCACGTGAAGGCTGGGAAGCGGTGTATGCCGAATTGTGCACGGTAGATGCTTTAGCCGGACAGAAATTTAAAGTCAGCGATAAGCAACGGATTATCCGGGCCTTGGAAGTGTTCAAGTTAACCGGTCAACCTATTACCAAACTACAAGCAGAACAGCCCAAAAATGTACCATATCGTTACACTTTTCATAATCACGCCTTGCTGCCAGATCGGGTAGAATTACATCAACGTATAGAAAAACGATTAGAAATAATGTGGTCAATGGGTTTTTTGAATGAAGTAGAAAGGCTTATTGAAAAATACGATTTAGATGAGAATTTACCCTCTATGCGCTCTGTTGGATACCGACAAGCTTTAGAATTTCTAAAGAAAAGTGATAAAAGTCTCAATAAAAAGCAGGAAATGGAGGATAAGGCCCTATTTGCAACACGACAACTTGCAAAACGTCAATATACTTGGCTCAGATCGTTGCAGGAATCGCATAAAATTCAAACATATTTTACGATAAAGCAGGCTCAAGAAGACTTGCGAAACTGTTACGGATAAAGCAAAATTTATGAACTGTCTTTTTTATAAATTTTAATTGAAAAATAAAGATAGTTTTTGCGCTGATTTTTAATTATTTTTGGAGTTATAACATGTCTAAAGGTCAAACTTTACAAGATCCGTTCTTGAATTCTCTCCGTAAAGAACGTATTCCAGTTTCTATTTTCCTTGTAAACGGTATTAAATTACAGGGTCATATCGAATCTTTTGACCAGTATGTGGTGCTATTAAAAAATACAGTAAGCCAAATGGTTTACAAACACGCGATTTCTACAGTTGTACCTGCACGTAATCCACGTCCTGCTGGTGCACCTGCTGGTGCTCAAGGTGCTGGTGGCTTCGGTGGTCAAGGTGGTGGCTTCGGCGGCGGACAAGGTGGTGGCTTTGGTGGTCAAGGCGGCTTCGGTGGTCAAGGCGGCGGCTTCGGTGGTCAAGGTGGCTTCGGTGGTCAAGGCGGCTTCGGTGGTCAAGGCGGCTTCGGTGGTCAAGGCGGCGGCTTCGGCGGTCAAGGTGGCTTCGGTGGTCAAGGCGCTGGCTTCGGTGGTCAAGCTTCTGGTTTTGACAACGACTCTAAATTTGAAGATTCTCAAGAAGATGACAACAACCGTTAATCAATATTAATGGCTTAAGTCCTCTTATAAAAAACCGCTGAATTCAGCGGTTTTTTTATTGCTATTGATGGCGAGGTGAAAAGCCAGAATTAAAAAAACCAGTGCAGGCACTGGTTTTTCATTTTTTAAGACCTAGTTATTTTTACGGTCCAGGTTTGGATCTTTAATATCGACAAAGGCATTACTGCGAATTTCACGTAACCAGCTGTCCAGTTCGGTATCAAACTGACGTTCACCTAGAATCTGGCGTGCCATACGTTCCTGGTATTCGCGGGTCATGTCCTGCTGGCGGGTATCTGTCACCTGTAGAATATGCCAGCCAAACTGGGTTTGAAATGGCTGGCTGATTTCACCTACCGGGGTGCTTTTCATTTGCTGTTCAAATTCAGGCACCATCACTCCAGGGCTAACCCAGCCCAGGCTACCGCCATCACGGGCAGAACCGGTATCGGTTGAGAAAGTACCGGCCAACACTGCAAAATCTTCACCGGCTTTGAGGCGGTTATACAAACTGTCAATCATGTGCTTGGCATTTTCTGGGCTCACCACTTCTGTTGGCTGAATCAGAATATGACGGGTTTGATATTGTGGGACCAGCGCGCGCTGTTCACCAGCTTTACGATCGACCAGTTTCAGCACATGAATACCATCATTGACTGCAATCAGCTCAGTGGTCTGACCGACGTCAAGTGCACTTACACGTGCAGCCAGTTCAGCCGGAATTTCAGAAAGGCTGCGGAAACCCATATCAGCCGATTCAACTTTGGTGGCAGCTGTGCTGAACTGCTTGTTAATGGCATTGAGGTCATTGCTGTTATTCAGTGCAGTTTTAACCTGTTCCGCGGTGGCCTGTGCATTTTCACCGGATACGCGCACATGCAACACATGCGCCTGACTGCCTAAAGCGGCCTGACCTTGCGGGGTTTTCAGGAAGTTGTCGACATCCTGATCGCTAATTTTAATCCGTGACATCACCACTTGCTGGCGCAGACGGTTAATTGCCAAATCTTCAGCAATACGGTTGCGTAACGAGGCGTAGGTTCCTGGTGCAATACGGTCGACTTTCTGCTGGAAATCTTCCAGACTTTTGCTGCTATTTTGCTGGGCCACACGCATCACCGCTTCATTTAAGGCTTTTTCATCAGGTTTGATGTTGTAACGTTTGACCTGTTCCAGCTGTGCCTGACGCACGATCAGTTGTTCTAAGGCTTGTTGTTGTAAATATTGGGCCGGTGGCACGGTTTTGTTTTGTGCCTGTAATTGTTGCTGCATTTCGGCAGCGGTTTGCGCTAAATCACTTTGTAGGATGACACTGTTATCCACCACGGCCACGACCTGATCTACAGTTTGTGCAAAAGCAGGTGCAGCTGAAGAAATACATAAAGCTAAGGCTGTGGCTTTAAAAAATTGTTTTAACTGTGGTGTCTTCATTAACGTTGTGTCCAAGTTTGATTAGTTCTATTAAACCCTAAAATACGGTTTTCAAGTAAAGATGCAAGTTTATTGTTGAAACTGCCGAGGCCTTTCAGGTTTAATTCGGCCATGATGGCGCGTTTCGGCTTGACGTTGTGATCGGAGACATCATCCAGATCATTATAATAAGAGCGGCCGTATACCGAGATGCCCCAGCAGCAGGATTCATAGTTCACACCGAGTAAATATTCACGGGCGACGCTATTGTCCAAATCGTATTGGGCATGACCCAGAATACGCCAGTTGTTGTAGACCGGTTGAATGAACGAGGCCACCACCTGATCATAATGATCCTGACGGTTTGGAATATGACGACGGTTAATATAGCCGACATTGTATAAATTGCCTTGTTCACCGGTATAGAACAGGTGCAGATCGCGCTGGGCATTGTCACCGTTTGACATCCAGGCGGCATTGGCACCAATATTCAGGTTTTCGGTTAACTGGCTGGCCAGACTCACTACCGGGCCGGTGCGGCTTTCGGTATCAAAGCTGTCTGCAGTATTTTCCAGGGTCACACGGCGATCTTCAAAGAAGAAGCTTTGACCCAGGCTGGCACGAATCCGCTCTAAACCTACTTCATCAAACAGGCTGTAGCTTAAACCGAGTGACAGGAAGTTGTTGTCTTCCAGGCGGTCATGGCCGTAGAAACGGTATGGGCTAAACAGCTGGTCATAATTAATGGAAGCAGTGGCTGAATCAAAATTTGGATGGCCATCCTGCTTCTGATACGGCGCGTAGGCATAGAAGGCACGCGGGGTAATGGTTTGCAGGAAGCGACCTTCTTTTTCAAAGGTCAGACCGGCGTCCAGGGTAAACTGCGGTACCGTCACCGATTTGGTTTCGCTAGATGAATCAAACTGATTCAGCGCGTTTTGGGTGTCTTTGTCAAAGAAGGTGTTGACGTTGCGAAGTGATACTTCTGGAATCACAAAAGACCATGGGTTGCGGTAGTTATAACGTACTTTAAAATCGTTATAGATACGGGTACCACTTGGCTCATAGCTGTTCAGGTCGGTGGTACTGGCTTCCAGATTGTTAATATCTTTCTTGAAGTAAGCCGTGTCGTGGTTAAACTCGATCTGGAAACCTTGAGGATTCCCGGTTTTATAGTTCAATAAGAACTGTGGTAAACGCGCATACGGACGGTCTTCATCTGGAATAGTTGGGTCCAGCGTCTGGAAATCTTCAACTTTTAGCTGCGCTCTTAAACCCGGAATGCCATTGCGATAATTTAGTTCCCAGGCGCGGCGTAAGTTCAGGTCGGTTCTGGAGTTCGGGTTGTTGTTTAAGTCAGCAAAATAGTCTTTATCTGAAGCGTAGTTATATTCCAGATTGGTATTGAACTGCTCGTTAATCTGCCAGTTATGCAGAAAGTGAAAATCCTTACGATCTTCATCATTGTATTTATTGTCAGAGGCCAAGTAGCCGCCCCAGATCTGACCCTGACCAAAATTCTCGGTCAGATAGCGGAATTCACCTTCCAGCATCGGGCCACGGTCACCAATATAGCGTGGTGTCACGGTGGCATCATAGTTTGGAGCCAGGTTCAGGTAGACCGGTACCGCCAGTTCAACTCCACCATCATTGGTAAAGCCAAAACTCGGGGTCAAAATACCGGTAGTACGACGGTCATCAATCGGGAAGTTAAAATATGGCACTGCCAGCACCGGCACATCTTTTACATACAGTTTGGTGCCACGGGTTTCACCGCGACCGGTTTCCTGATTTAGCTTGATTTCATCGGCCTGAATTTTCCAAGTCGGTGCCTGTTCAGGCGGGCAGGTGCTATAGGTGGCATTGTTCAATACCAAGGTATTGGTTGAAGTGCGGGCAATCTTTTCCGCCATGCCATGTGCGTGCTGTTCTTCTGCAATATAGAAGCTGTTGTGTAAATCGCCTTGCTGGGTTTTCAGGTTGTAATTGATCTGGTCGCTTTGCGCCAGTAAACCGGCTTGCGCCATTTGTACCCGGCCTTCGGCACTGGCATAGGTCTGGGTCTGGTCAATGGTAATTTTATCGGCACGAATCTGGCGGCCTTGCTGGTCAATTACCACATTGCCTTCTAAAACCGAATCCCCATTAGGATTATAGTGACCATAATCAGCGGTAACGGTCGAGGTGGCTTCTTCAGCAGCAACGGCCACGGTGTCCGGGCTAATTGGCGTGACCCAGGCACCTTGACAATAGGCTGAACTCAGCTCTTGGCCAAAACGCTGCTGGGCTTCCGGCGCGGTTTTATCGACATAATACTGTTCAAAAAACGACTGGCCCGGATAAGCATCCTGAATGCTCTGTTTGAGTTGTTGATTGGTGATGGATGAAGCGGGCTCTGTGGTCTCTGCATGACTGCTCATCGCGTGTCCACATAACAGGGTCAAGATCGCAGTCGCTAAAGGATTAAATTTAAACTGATGCTTCATTTGTCTCATTAACCAAGAGTGCTTAATCGCAATTAATTATTGTCGCATCATAGAGAAAAAGCGCAGAAGTAGCTACACTTAGCACTTTAAAAACTCAGCCTGTATTAGAATTTATTGCAAATGAATACACAACGTGAACAATTGATACAAACATGGATTACATCTGTACTCGGTTCAGATCAATTTGAAACTCATTTTTTAGCAGGCGATGCAAGCTTCCGTCGTTATGCACGAATCAAATTGAATAATAAAACATTTATGCTGATGGATGCACCACCAGAAAAAGAAGATTGTGGTCCTTTTGTGACGATTGATGAATTTTTTGATGCGCATGGTGTACGCGTGCCGCATATCATCGCCAAAGATCTGCAGCAGGGCTTTTTGCTACTGGAAGATTTTGGTGATGTATTGCTCTCGACCCTGTTAAATGAACAGACTGTCGATGACTACTATGCACAAAGCTTTAAGCAGCTGATCCAATTGCAGTCCATTGCTGGCGAAGGCCATTTCCCGGACTATTCCTATGAAAAACTGATCAGTGAAATGGAGCTGCTCACCGACTGGATGTTGCCCTCATTACAGATTCAGCCAACCGCAGAAGAGAGCGCGTTAATCAAGCGTACCTTTGCTATTCTGGCCAATGCGGCTTTGGCCCAGCCACAAGTGATTGTACATCGTGATTTTCACAGCCGGAACCTGATGAAAATTGCAGGTGAAACCGAACTTGGGGTGATTGATTTTCAGGATGCGGTAATTGGCGCCGATACCTATGATCTGATTTCAATTACCCGTGATGCCTACGTGCAGTGGAATGCAGATCGTGTCTATCGCTGGTTTAAAACCTTTTATGATTTGCTGCCGGAAAGCGCCAAGCAGGAGCGTGATTTTGAGCAGTTCAAGAAAGACGCCGACCTGATGGCGATTCAGCGTCATATCAAGATTCTGGGTATTTTTGTGCGCCTGTTCGAGCGTGATGGCAAATCGGGTTACTTAAAAGATTTGCCGCGCGTGATGTGGTATCTACTGGAAGAATCGCAGCCTTATGCCGAATTGCAGCCTTTTATGCAGTTTATTCGTGAAAAAGTTATGCCAGCATTTGAAGCCAAATATGGCCGTTATGAGGTGGCTGCCTGATGAAAGCCATGATTCTTGCTGCCGGTTTAGGTAACCGGATGCGTCCTTTAACCTTGCATACGCCTAAACCCTTGCTGGAAGTGGGCGGTAAGCCGCTGATTGTTTGGCATATCGAAAAACTGCAGCGTATTGGCGTAACCGAAATTGTGATCAATACCGCCTGGCTGGGTGAAAAACTGGCTCAGGCTTTGGGGGATGGCAGCCAGTTTGGCGTTAATATTCTCTGGTCGCATGAAGGCGAAGGTCTGGAAACCGCAGGCGGGATTATTAACGCGCTGCCGCTGCTCGGTAATGAGCCCTTTATTCTGGTCAATGGCGATGTCTGGACCAGCATGGATTTTGCGCCATTATTGTCGGTACAGCTAGAGAATCAGCTGGCGCATCTGGTGCTGGTAGAGAATCCGGCGCAGCATCCGCAAGGCGATTTCACCCTCTCGGAACAAAAAGCCTATACCTTTGATCAGGAAAAATCTGGTGAAAATCTGACCTATAGTGGTATTGCTGTAATTGATCCGCAGATGTTCCAGGGCCTGGAAGGCGGTAAGCGTCCACTGGCACCGTTACTGAAACAGGCCATGCAGGATGAAAAAATTGCCGCCAGCAAATTGCAGGGTGTCTGGGTAGATGTTGGCACTCCTGAGCGATTAAATGCACTGGATCAACAAATTCAGCAAGGTGTGTACGCTTAAGTGCATATTCACTAAGCACTCGCTGCTGTGACTTGGCAGATAAATCGGTATACTTTCAGCTAACTTTTTCGAGACGTTCATTGTTTATGCATACGTTTTTTCAGGAACTTAAGCAGGGTAGTCAGGCCTTGGGTTTAGAGCTCAGCGATGAGACTTTAAATTTATTACTCCAATATCAAGATGCTTTGGTGCTATGGAACAAAGCGTATAACTTGACCGCAATTCGTGATCCGAAAGAAATGCTGGTCAAGCATTTGCTCGATAGCCTGAGTATTCTCAACGATTTACCTGCCGGCCGTTTGCTGGACATTGGTACCGGTGGCGGTATGCCGGGCATGATCATTGCCTTATGTCAGCCGGAACGTCAGTGCGTGTTGCTGGACTCGAATGGCAAAAAAATCCGTTTCTTGAAGCAGTTTATTGCCGATCTGAAACTGCAAAACGTGGTGGCGGTCCAAACCCGAGTCGAAAATGAAGACAGTATCCGTGAGTTAGGCCAGTTTGATGTCATCACCAGCCGTGCCTTTGCATCTCTGACCGATTTTGTGGCGGCATCAAAACCGTTTATGCATGGACAGAGTATTATTGCTTCCATGAAAGGTCTGATTCCGGCCGATGAGGTTGAAGCATTGAAAGATGAGTTCAGCTGTGAAATTATCGAGCTAAAAGTTCCACGTCTGGACGAACAGCGTCATCTACTTTTATTAAAACATATTTAATTCATTCTAAGGATTGGGGTTACCATGGCACAAATTATTGCGATTGCGAACCAGAAAGGTGGTGTCGGTAAAACTACAACCGCAGTAAATTTGGCAGCATCGTTAGCTGTTTTGAAAAAGCGCGTTTTACTTGTGGATATGGATTCACAGGGAAATGCCACGATGGGTTCTGGTATCCAAAAAAACGACCTTCTATATTCCATTACCGATGTGTTGCTGGGCGAAGTGCCAATTGAAACGGCCATTACCAAATCGGAAGTGGGTTATAAGGTTTTAGGTGCAAACCGTGATTTGTCCGGTGTGGAACTGGCTATTGCCGAGCAGGAAGGGCGCGAGTTTATTCTGCGTGATGCACTGGGCGAAATTGAAAAAAGTTTTGACTACATTATTGTCGATTGTGCGCCAAGCTTAAGCTTAATTACCGTGAATGCGCTGGCTGCGGTACAGGGCGTGATGATTCCAATGCAATGTGAATACTATGCGCTGGAAGGTCTGGCCGATTTAACCCAGACCATCGACCGGATTCAGCAGGCTTTAAATCCAGAGCTGGAAATTATTGGTGTGCTGCGAACCATGTACGATGCGCGTAATGCATTAACCCGTGATGTGTCTGAAGAGCTGCAACAGTATTTTGGCAAAAAGCTGTATGACACCGTGATTCCACGTAATGTGCGTCTGGCCGAAGCACCGGCGCATGGTTTGCCTGTAATTTATTTTGAGAAAAGTTCAAAGGGTGCAGTTGCTTACCTGAATCTGGCAGCTGAAATGTTAAAGAAAAGCAAAGTGAAAAAAGGAAGTAAAGCATGACCATAAAAAAACGCGGACTCGCCAAAGGTCGTGGTTTGGATGCCTTACTTGGGTCGATCCAGAAAGAAAAATTACAACTTGAAGCCCAGTCTTTGGATCATGGTCAGCTAAAACAGATTGATGTGCATTTATTAAAACGGGGTGAATATCAGCCACGCCGTTTTATCCATGAACAGGACTTACAGGAACTTGCCGCCTCGATTGAAAAACACGGGGTCATGCAACCGATTGTGATTCGTCCGATTGATGACGAACAGCATCCGTATGAAATTATTGCTGGTGAACGTCGCTGGCGTGCCGCACAGCTGGCGGGACTCACCGAAGTTCCGGCAATTGTCCGTGACCTGACCGATCAGGTGGCGATTGCACTGGCTTTAATTGAAAATATTCAGCGTCAGGATCTGAATCCGATTGATCAGGCCATGGCCTTGCAGCGCTTCCATGACGAGTTTGGTCTGAGCCATCAGGAAATTGCCGACACCGTCGGTAAGGCACGAACTACGGTCAGTAACCTGTTGCGTTTGTTGACTTTAACTGAAGAAGTTAAAGACCTGATGCAGCAAGGGCTGCTGGATATGGGCCATGCGCGCGCCATTTTGACCTTAAAAGCCAAAGATCAGCTGAAAGTGGCTGAACTGGTGATTGAAAAGAGTTTGTCGGTCCGTCAGACCGAACAGCTGGTGCGTGACTGGAGCGCACCAAAAACAGAAAAACCAAAAGCAGAACCGGCACCGGATATTCAGCAACTGACACAACGTCTGTCAGAGCGTTTCAGTGCCAATGTCAAAATTGATCATAACAAGCAGGGTAAGGGGAAGCTGGTGATCAGCTATCACTCCTTAGAAGAACTAGATGGTATTTTAAATATCTGCTTGGCTGATTAATTTTTATTGTAGATTTATTGGGGAAAATCGAATGTGGGAATTGGTAAAAGCAGGCGGCTGGCTGATGCTGCCGTTACTGTTGTGCTCTGTGTTTACGCTGGCCATCAGTATTGAGCGTTTTTTACGTCTTAAGCGTGCCGGTGTGGTGCCGAAAGCCTTGCAATTACAAACCGGACAGCCGGTGCAAGGCGTGTTACAGCAGTTGCAGCAATCGGAAAATTTACAGCACAGTACTTTGGGCCGAATCTTTATGGCTGGTGCGCAAAATAAACACCAGTCTGAACAGTTTGCGCGTGCGCAGATGGAAGCGACAGCCTCTCAGGAAATTGGCTATCTGGAAAAAAATATTAATTTCCTCGGGACTTTAAGTGCTGTGGCGCCGTTGCTGGGCTTATTGGGGACCGTTCTGGGGATTATTGAATCTTTCCTGATGATTGATATCAGTTCAAGCAATCCGACTTTAATGATTCCGGGGATTTCCAAAGCACTGATTACCACCGCAGCGGGTATGCTGATTGCAGTGCCGGCTTTATTTGCTTACCGTTATTTCCAGCGTCTGGTACAGGAATATGTGGCCGAGCTGGAACAGCAGGCGACATTGTTTCATGCTGCGCTGTTTCATCAAACCCAGATTGTTGATGAAGACATTAAAAAAGCAGGCTAAGGTGACCTATGAAATTCAAACGCTCGCAAGTGGAAGATATTCATATTAACCTGACACCGATGATTGACTGTTTGCTGTTTATTCTGGTGTTCCTGTTACTGTCCACCAGTTTTAACCAGTTTAGCCGGATGAACCTGACCTTGCCGGAAGCGCAAGGGGTGCCACCGAAAGCCTATGACCAGAAAGTCGAGGTGGTGGTCGATGCTTCCGGGCATTATTCGGTCAACGGGCAGGCGCTTTCCAGCAAGGAAGTTGCTGATTTAAATACAGCAATTAAACAAATTTCCAATGATCGACGTGATTTAATGTTTATCATTGCGGCAGACGCGAAAGCTTCTCATCAGGATGTGATTCGTGTCATGGATGTTGCGGGACAACTGGGTTTCGTCAACATTAACATCAGTACGAAAGTACCAACTCGAGGCTATTAGTGAATCCGGATTATAAAGTCTACCTGCGTCTACTCGGTTATTTAAAACCTTTCTGGGGAATCGCGATTCTGGTTGTGGTGGGTTTTGCCATCAATGCGGCGACTGAAGTTTCAGTGGCCAAGTTGCTGGAAAAAATTATTACGGCAATTCAGGAAAAAGACTACACCTTCACCCACCTGTTTCCTTTTCTGGTGGTGTTGCTGATGTTTTTCCGTGGTGTCGGCCTGTTTCTGGGCGGCTACTATACCGCGGTCATTTCACGTAATCTGGTGTTTAATGTGCGCCAGGAAGTATTTGCCAAATTGCTGCGCTTACCGTCGCAGTATTATCTGGACAATACCAGTGGCCACATTACTGCCAAAATCATGTATAACGTGGAGCAGCTGACAGCGGCTTCCACCGAATCTTTGCGTACCTTGCTGCAACAGGGTTTAATTACCATCGCCTTGCTTAGTTACCTGTTTTATAGCAACTGGCGTTTGACCATCTGTATCCTGATTTTTGCCCCGCTGATTGGCCTGTTAATCCGGAAAGCCGCCAAGCGTATGCGTAAGCTGTCAATTCAGGTGCAGGATACCATGGGTGATGTGAACCACGTGGTGCAGGAAACTGTAAACGGCAATCTGGTGGTGAAAGGTTTTGCCGGTCATCAATACGAGCAGGAACGCTTTAAACAGAACTCACTGGAAAACTTGCGCCGCGGCCTGAAAATGGTAGCTGTGCAGCAGCTCAACAGTCCGGTGGTACAGCTGATCATGTCGATTGCACTTTCCATTGTGATCTGGATTGCACTGCGCCCGGAAATTTTACGCGATACCTCAGCTGGTGAATTTGTGGCTTATATTACTGCTGCCGGGATGCTGAGCAAACCAATTAAAGCGCTAACCGATATCAACGAAAAACTGCAACGCGGTATGGCGGCGGCGCATTCTGTATTTGAACTGCTGGATATGCCGGAAGAAAAAAATACTGGTACCTTAACTCCAGCCTTAAAAGGCAATATTGAATTTGATCAGGCCAATCTGGTCTATGCCGATGGCCATCATGCCATTCATGACTTTAGCCTGAATGTTAAAGCCGGTGAAACCGTGGCACTGGTCGGACGTTCAGGGGCGGGCAAAAGCTCACTGGTCAATTTGCTGGTGCGTTTTCAGGAATTATCTTCAGGCGGGATCAAACTGGATGGGCTGGATATTCATCAGATTGAACTGAATAGCCTGCGTACCCAAATTGCCATGGTCAATCAGCAGGTGGTGCTATTTAATCGTACCGTGCGTGAAAATATTGCGTATGGTCAGCTGGAAGGTGCCTCGGATGAAGAGATTATCGCGGCGGCTAAAGCGGCGTATGCGCATGATTTTATTATGGCCTTACCACAAGGCTATGACACACCACTCGGTGCGCAGGGTTTAAACCTGTCCGGTGGTCAGCGTCAGCGTATCGCGATTGCCCGTGCTATTTTGAAAAATGCACCGATCCTGATTCTGGATGAAGCGACCAGTGCATTAGACAATGAATCTGAATACTTTATTCAACGTGCCTTTGATGCAGCGATGCAGAATCGTACCACCATTGTCATTGCACACCGTTTATCTACCATCGAAAATGCCGACCGTATTGTTGTGATGGATCAAGGGCGTATTATTGAACAGGGTACCCATCAGGAACTGTTAAACCAGCAGGGTGCTTATTATCAGTTGCATCAGCGCAATTTCGAGGAATAATCAGCCATGTCATTTGCACAATTCATTCAGGACGCTTGGAACAAGCAAGCCAAATGGTTGGTTGTGCTACGGCCGTTGGCGCTGTTATATCGTGGTGGCAGTGTGCTGAATCAGAAGCTGTATGCTTCGGGGATGAAAGCAGCCTATACCGCACCAGTGCCGGTGATGGTGATTGGCAACATTACCGTAGGCGGTAGCGGCAAAACGCCGCTGCTGATTCATCTGGTTAATTATCTGCATAGCCTGAATGTGCGTGTTGGCGTAATTAGCCGCGGCTATGGCGGCAAAGGCCCATTCCCGGCCTATGTTGATTTTGAATCGACGCCGGACATGGTCGGCGATGAACCCTGTCTGATTGTACAATCTACCGGTGCGCCAATGGCGGTCGGTGCCAATCGTCAGCAGAGTATTGAATTGCTGCTGTCCAGACATGAACTGGACCTGATTATTAGTGATGATGGTTTACAACATCTGGCGCTCAATCGCCAGTTGGAATGGATTGTGCTGGACAATAACCGCGGTCTGGGCAATGAAAAAATTCTGCCTGAAGGTTATTTGCGAGAGCCGAAAAGCCGCCTTGATACGGCAACCGTGATTGAACATGCAGCACAGCCAGGTTCAGCGCTGAATATGCATCTGGAAGTGGCCGAGCCTTATTTACTTAATGCCATAGAGGGTAAGGTGTTTAATCCGCAAGATGCTTTTTATGCCGTGGTTGGGATTGGTTTTCCGCAGCGTTTTTATCGCACCTTAGAGTCGATGGGCATCCAGCAATTCCAGTGCCACGAATTTCCAGATCATCATGATTATGAAATTGATGACTTGCAGTTTGAAGATCATCAACCGATTATTACCACCGAAAAAGATGCGGTGAAAATTTTGCCCTTGCTGAAACAGTATCCTGATTTTAACCGGGAAATCTGGGTGGTGCCGGTTGAAGCGGTATTGTCACCTGCTTGTTATCAGGTTTTGCATCAACAGTTAGCGCAGCTGGGTTTGACCCTGAATGAAGGACAGTTATGAAACACATCGTTATTCCTGCACGTTTTGCCAGTTCACGCTTACCGGGTAAGCCCTTACTTGAAATTCATGGCCGTCCCATGATTTTACGGGTGGTGGATCAGGCCAAAAAAGTCGAAGGTTTTGATGACTTATGTGTGGCGACAGATGATGTACGTATTGCCGATGTCTGCCGCGCTGAAGGGGTGGATGTGGTCTTGACTTCAGCAGATCATCCTTCTGGGACTGACCGTTTAAGTGAAGTAGCGCGGATTAAAGGCTGGGCCAGTGATGACATTATTGTCAATGTGCAAGGTGATGAACCTTTGTTGCCCGCGCAGCTGGTGAAACAGGTGGCGCAGCTCTTGGTTGATCAGCCCGGCTGTTCGATGTCGACACTGTGTGAACCGATTCATGCACTGGATGAGTTCCAGCGTGACAGCATTGTCAAAGTGGTGATGTCCAAGCACAATCAGGCTTTGTATTTTAGCCGCGCGACCATTCCTTATGATCGTGACGGGGCGAAAAATGCCGTGCCGCAATTGCATGATCAGGCTTATCGTCATTTGGGCCTGTATGCCTATCGGGTAAAACTGTTACAGGAATATGTGACTTGGGAGATGGGTCTGCTGGAGCGTCTGGAAAGTCTGGAGCAGCTGCGGGTGCTGGAAAATGGACATCGGATTGCGATTGCCGTGGCTGAAGCCAATTTACCACCGGGTGTCGATACCCAGGAAGATCTGGATCGTTTGAATACGCTTGATCTTGCGCATTTTGAATCGTAGAGCTGGCCATGCAGAATGAAGTGACTGCGCAGATTTATCCCTGGCAGCAAACAGTTTGGGATACACTAACGGGCAGATTTCCCCAGTTGGGCCATGGACTGCTGTTTTATGGTAAAAAAGGCTGTGGCAAAGAAGCTTTTGCGCAGCAGTTTCTGGCCTGGATTTTGTGCCAGCATCGTCATGAGCGCAATCTGCCCTGTGGCGAGTGCGGCAGTTGTCAATGGTTAAAATCAGATACGCATCCGAATTATGTTTATATCACGATCGATGAAGAGAATAAAAAACAAAACGCGAAAATTAAGATCGAGAAGATCCGTGATTTATTACCATTTGTGCAACAAACCGTAGATGGCTGGCGGGTTATTGTGATTGAGCCGGCAGAGGCCTTGAATATTGCTTCTGCCAATGCCTTGCTGAAAACACTGGAAGAGCCGGGCGAGCGGGTGGTGATTATCCTGCTGGCCGATCATTACCTAAAGCTGCCCGCGACTATTCGCAGTCGTTTACAGCATTTTGCCCTCGACCGGATTGCCCCGGAACTGGCCCATGATTTTTTAAGCCAGCACTTGCCGGAAAGCAGCGAGCAGCAAAAACAGCTGCTGATGAACCTGTCCAATCAGATGCCGCTGCAAGCCATTCAGGTGGCCGAGCAGGACTGGTTCTTTAAGCGCGCTGACTTTGTGCAAGACTGGCAAAAATTGGTCAGTCAAAAAAATATGCCGATGGCAATTGCGACCAAGTGGAATAAAGAGCTGAGTTTTAGTGAATTTGGTCAGATGTTTGAATACTTGTTGTCAGATTTGATTTGTGTCAAGCTAAATCAACCGGTGAAAAACATCGACCTGACACTAAGCGCGCTGGCCGAGCAGTATTCGCTGGAAGCATTATTTGATATTTATAGTGATATACAACAATCAAAACAGATGACAGAGCAGAATGTTCAAAGCAATCTGATTCTTGATCAGCTGTGTATAAAATTGATGAATCTTTAAGGGGAAACAGTATGCAGCCACGTATGGGCGGAATTATCCAGGCCAATATTCCAGATCTAGAAACGCTCTATTTAAGTTATATGCCCTATGTGGTCGATGGCGGACTGTTTATTCCTTCCAAGCAACCGGTGCAGATGGGCGAAGAAATCTTTGTACTGGCGACCTTGCCGGAACAATCACAAAAAATTCCACTGACCGGTAAAGTAATCTGGATTTCACAAAAACAGAATGGGGTGAAATTACAGGGCTTTGGTATTCAACTCAGTGGTGAAAAGGGTCTGTATTACAAAGCAGAAGCAGAAAGACTACTGGCAGGACTTAAGTCTTCAAATCGAAACAGTTACACTATGTAGTCTGTTCTAAGTTGTTGTAGGAAACGCCTGTGTTTGTAGATACGCATTGTCATTTAACCATGCTCGATTTAACTCCGTATGATGGAAATCTGGATCTGGCATTGGCGCAGGCGCGAGAAGCCGGCGTATCTAAATTTATGAGTATTTCGGTCGATCTGGACGACCATATCGAACTGGCAAAAATTGCCGCACGTCATGCAGATGTCGGTTATACCGTGGGTGTGCATCCTTGTGAGGATGCTGCCACCATGGCGCGTGCCACCACTGACTATCTGGTCGAGCTGGCACAACCGGAAAAAGTCTGGGCGCTGGGGGAAACCGGGCTGGATTATTATCACAGTACCGATTTTATTGCCGAGCAGAAAGACTGTTTTGCCCGCCATATCCATGCCTCGCAAATTGTAAAAAAACCGGTGGTGGTGCATACCCGTTCAGCCAAGAATGATACGGTTGATATTATCCGCGCGGAAAAATCAACCCATGGGATTTTGCACTGTTTTACCGAAGATTGGGAAACCGCCAAAGCGGTGCTGGACTGCGGTTACTATGTCTCTTTCTCGGGTATTGTGTCGTTTAAAAATGCCCAGGATTTACGGGATGTGGCCAAGCAGGTGCCACTAGATCGCGTTCTGATTGAAACCGATTCACCGTATCTGGCACCAATGCCATATCGTGGTAAATCAAATGAACCAAAATATGTCCCATATGTAGCCAAAGCCCTGAGTGATGTATATGATAAGTCACTGGAAGAGATGGCTTTCATAACCATGCAGAATTTTGAAAACCTCTTGAACCAAAAGTAAAAATCTAGAAATTTTTAAAACTGACCGATAAGTGCATAAGAGAGAGTTTATAGGGTGAAGATGGATCGTCAGGCTCAATTTCGAGCAAGAGAAACCTTAATTTTTCAAGTGGCAGAGCAGTTGCTATTAGAAAATGGCGAAGCAGGGATGACGCTTGATGCCTTGGCCGCAGAATTAGACCTGGCCAAAGGCACGCTTTATAAACATTTCCAGAGTAAAGACGAGCTGTACATGTTGCTGATTATTCGTAATGAGAACATGCTGCTCGAAATGATCAAGGATGCTGAGAAAAAGTTTCCTGAACATTTGGCCTTCTTTATGCTGCATCACTTGCATCATCCTGAGCGCACGGTACTGTTCCATCAGATTGAAGAGCGCCTGTCGACTACTGGTATGGGCATCAACCATCTGTTTAACGAGCTGTATCAGGTACGTAAACAGCGCCTGCGTCTGATTATTCGCATGACTGAGCATTATCTGGAATCAATTCAGAGCAAAATGTCGGTGCGTGACTATCTGGCTTCGATCTGGTCCTTGACGCACGGCGCGGCGGCCATTCTAAACTCCAGTTTCTATCAGCGTTACCTGGGTTCACGTGACACCTTGCGCGTGGCCTATATTGACCAGGCACTGGCCTTGCCGAAACAAGTTCAACATCTCGAACAGATCGCTTAAACCTCATGACTAGATCGCATCACTTCTCATCTGTTCGTGGTTTTACACTCATTGAATTGATGGTGGTGATTGTGGTCATGGCCATTGCCGCCTCACTGGTGCTGATGAATATTGGCGGGGTGGACCAGCGCAGCGCCATGCAGGCACGTGAAGTGTTTTTGATGGATGTGAAGAAGCTGCAACGCGAAGCAGACGATCAGTCGCGTGTGCTGGCTCTAAATGTTCAAAATGCCAGCGATGTGTCACCATTTCGTTATGAAGTTCTGGAATATTTGCCAGCAACCACCGCTACCGACAGTTCAAGCGTCATGCTCAGTCAAACCGCGACCCGCTGGCAAAAATATGCCGAATTTGAGATGCAAAGTTTGCCCGATGGGGTGAGCTTTCAGATTCAGCCCTTACAACACGGCTTTGAGAATGCGCAGAATGCCGCCTTGCTGCAAGGCGATGCGCCGAAACTGATCTGGCTCGGTAATGGCGAAATTAAACCGGTACGGATTCAGTTTTATTTCGAGCAGCGTCCGGTTGGGGCTGAAATCGAAATTGATCATCTGGGTAAGATCGTGAATGAAGAATAGATTATTTTCAGCCTTCTTATCGCCTGATCTGCAAAAACTGAGCCGGCTTTTTTCCAGCTGTTCAACATCCGCGTACCGATTACGAGCATATCCGCATCAGACCCGATTCAAGCGTATTGCCGGTTTTACCTTATTAGAAGTGATGGTGGCACTGGCGATTTTCGCTACAGCTGCCATGGCGCTGACTCAAGTGGCCATGCAATATACCCAGTCCACCTCTCATGCCATTTTAAGAACCAAAGCACAGTTTGTGGCCTTAAATGAACAGGCTCTAATGGAAATCCAGCAGGACTGGCTGACGGGTACGCAATCAAAACAGGTCACCCTGCAAGGTGAAAGCTGGCAAATTGATAAAAGCGCACAGCCGACCATTAGCCCGAATGTGCAGCGGGTAGAAGTGCAGGTCAGCTTATTTAACCCCGATACCGGTCAGGTTGAAGCCGGCATCACCCATTTGGTGTTTTTTAATCATCGGGTGGCGCAATGATTAAGGCTAAACGCGGATTTACTCTGGTCGAGCTGCTGGTGGCCATTGCCATCTTTGCGGTGCTGTCTGCCTTAGGCTGGAAAGTATTTGATTATCTGGTCAAGGTCAAAGACCGTAACCAGTGGCATGAACAGCAGTTAGAAGGATTGCAGGGTGCCTATCAGCAAATCTTGCGTGACAGCATTCAGATTGTACCGCTGACGGCCAACATCAATAATGATATTCAGCCAGCTTTGGTATTACAAAACGGCCGTTTTAATTTTAGCAAGACCGGTGTGACCGATCCTTTGCAGCAGGGCATTGCCCCCACTGAACGGATTGAATATCAGTACCGGGCCGACGAACAAAAACTGTATCGTCTGAAATATGCCAATTTGCATCAGTCCGGGCAGGATCAGCCGGTTTCCAGCGTATTATTGGACAATGTTAGCCAGTTTCAGGTTAGTGTGCTGAATCCGCAGGAACTGAGTAACTGGCCAGACAGCAGTATTGACTTAAATGATAATCAACAAAAACGCAAACTGCCAAAAGGCATTAAAATAAATTTAACCGTACAAGATGTACAATATGAATGGATTTTTAGCCTGTTAAATACTGACTTCCTGAAATCAGACAATAAAACCACATCATAAAACAGGCACTAAAGATAGGCAGTGAATGGGGCAATGGGACAGAACATGAAGCAGCAACAGGGTATTGCGCTAATCACCATTTTAATGATGGTGGTATTGGCCACCATTTTGGCGGCGACCATTGCCAAACGTCAGGCCTATACCGCAGAAAGTACTGCTTATTTAATGCGACAGAACCAATCCTTGCTCTATGCCAAAAGTGCCGAAGCCTTCTTCGCTGAATTGCTCAAAGATGATGCTGAAAATGCTGCCGAGGTCGATCATCTGCAAGAAAACTGGGCCCAGCCGATGCCAGCCTTTCCTGTCGAAGATGGTTTTGTGGCGGGTGTGTTGAGTGATGAATCGGGGAAGTTCAATTTAAATGCCTTGCTGAATGACAATGGCAATGTTAATGAAAATGCCAAACTGTATTTTGAACGGCTGCTGGTGCGTGTTGGCTTGCCTGCCCAAATCAGTGAAGCGGTAATTGACTGGCAAGATGCCGATGATTTACCCATCGGGCCGATGGGTGCCGAGAGTAGCTATTATCAGGGCCTACCTAATGGTTATTTACCTTCAAATTCCCTGTTTTATAGTGTCGAAGAACTGAAACAGGTACGCGGCTTTGAAGAAGGCCGATATCAGCTGTTGCTGCCTTATGTCAGTGCTTTACCGAACCGCAGTACCAGTATCAACATCAATACGGCACCGGCTTTGGTGCTGGCCAGTATTGATGACAAGCTGGATGTGAACCAGATTCAGCAGGTGCTGGAACAGCGTCAGGCCAATCTGGAGCATTTTGCCAATACGCAGGAACTGTGGGAGCTGGATGCCTTTAAACAGGTGGATGCCGCCCTGAAAGCTCAGGTCGGTGCTTTACTGGGGGTACAGTCCAATTACTTTAAGGCAAAAATTGAAGTGATGCTGAGTGAACGCAAACGCCAGTTTAGTAGTGATCTGGTGCGCGATAAAAAAACGGTTTATGTGGCCTATCGCAGCATGGCACCATTTTAAAACACAGCCTTTCAGCGCAATTTTCACTGTGCATAAAGCGAGATAGGTTTTAGCTATCAAGTTAAACAGCAAATTTAATGCTTATTCCTTTAATTTTGCTTTATAATTAATAGTCGATTCACAAATAATCTGGCCTGATCGGGACACATGTTAATTCGTAAGTTATTTAAGTTTGAAAATGCTCATATTGTGCGTAACTGCACTTCAGACCGCTGTAAACGTTCAATACACGGCCATAGCTATAAAGTTGAGCTGTTACTTAAGGCAACGAAATTAGATCATGGTCAAATGGTCTATGATTTTGGCTTGCTAAAAGGTGTGATTAAAGAAATTTTTGATTCTTTCGATCATGCGATCTGTTTCTGGCAACAGGACAATCCGGATTATATTCAGGCCTGCCAAAACTTCAGTGCACGCTGGGTCTCTTTACCAGTATCGCCATCTGCCGAGCAGTTTTCCCGTATTTTCTTCTTTCTGGCGCAGCAGGTGCTGGCCTCAACCATCACCCAGAATGGTGAAGGTGATGTTGAAGTCTATTCGGTAATTGTGCATGAAACCGATACCGGTTATGCGCAAAGCTTTTTAGAAGATATTGAAAACGAACAAATGGGACGGCTTGCCCTGGATCAGATCGAGTTTTCAGCGCAGGTGCGCGCGGAATGGTCAGATCCCGAGATGTATGAAAAATTGAAACAGGGTATTAAATTCCAAAACCCAAGCGTAGATTTACAGGTTAAACTCTAATACACACATCCTGACATGGATATAAAGGATTTAATACAGGTATGTCTTTAACTGAACAGCAACACGCGCAACTGGAGAAGGTTCAGTTAGATGCGAGCTGGAAATATGCCCTGAGCGATTTTTTGCTGGGTGAGAAAATGGATGCCTTAAAAGCATTCCTACTCGAAGAAAAACAAGCCAATAAAGTGATTTATCCACCAAGTGGCTTAATTTTTAATGCACTAAATACCACGCCGCTAGAGCAGGTCAAAGTCGTTATTCTGGGCCAAGATCCTTATCATGGTCCGAATCAGGCACATGGCCTGAGCTTTTCTGTGCAGAGAGGGGTTGCATTACCGCCATCTTTACGTAATATTTTCCATGAGTTACATACCGACTTGGGGCTAGATATTCCCAAGCATGGCGATTTAACCCGTTGGGCGGAACAGGGTGTGCTGCTGTTAAACAGTGTCCTGACTGTTGAGGCTGCACAGCCAACATCGCATCAGAAGCGGGGCTGGGAAGAATTTACAGATCATGTGATTGATGTCCTAAATGAACAGCGTGAGCATATTGTGTTCATTTTATGGGGTGCCTATGCACAGCGTAAGGGACAACGCATTGATCCGAATAAACACTTAATCTTGAAAGCCGCACATCCGTCGCCGCTGGCGGCAAACCGTGGTGGTTTTTTTGGATGTAAAGTGTTTTCAAAAACAAATAATTACCTGAAACAACATGGCATTGAGCCTATAGACTGGCAGCTGGACGCATGACACAAACTCCCGTATTGAAACAGTATCATCCCGATTTAATTGTTGAAGAAGCACAAAATGGCTGGCGTATTGTTCGTTTGAACCGTCCAAAGTCGTTGCATGCACTGGATGAATCTATCGTGACTGCTTTACTGGAAGTCTTTCAGGACTTTCATACGGATGAGCAGGTGAAAGCCATTTGGCTCGATTCCACTACACCAAAAGCTTTCTGTGCCGGTGGCGATGTGCGCAAACTGCGTCAACTGGTGATTAATGACGAAGTTGAGGCAGCCAATAAATTCTTTGAACAGGAATATGCGCTGGATTTGTTGCTGCATAACTATGCCAAACCGGTTCTGGTCTGGGGTGAAGGTTATGTGATGGGCGGTGGTTTGGGTCTGTTTATGGCAGCGCCGTTCCGTCTGGTAACCCCGCATTCACGTCTGGCAATGCCGGAAATTAATATCGGTCTTTATCCAGATGTAGGTGCATCGCGCTTTCTGGCAGATCGGGGTGCTATTGGTCTGTTCACTGGTTTAACCGGTTCGATTATGACTGCCGCCGGCGCTTACGGAATTGGCTGGGCCACACATATCTGTGATGTCGCACGTGATGTGGTGTTGGACCGGATGATTAATATTGACTGGGATCATTATCCGGCCGGTGATTTCCGTGCTATTGATGACACTTTGAACAGTATGCATCGTCCGGTTGGACCAGGACCATTACAGAATTCATTGGATGTAATTCATAGCGTGTGTCGTGGTGTCAACTTTGAACATGACTATGAAGCAATTGTCGGTTTAAGTGATGCGCGTAGCGACTGGCTGCGTCAGGCCAGTGAAAACCTGCAAAAAGGTTCACTGACAACTGCAGCCCTAAGCTGGTTATTATGGCAATGGGGCAAACAGGTGCATTCATGGAATGAAGTGTTTGAACTGGAAACCCAGATTTCGGCCTGGAAAATCAATCACCCTGACTTTGTTGAGGGTGTGCGTGCCCGCCTGGTCGATAAGGATTTATCTCCAGAGTGGAAGCAGGGCGCTGATCGCAGCCTAAAAGGTATTCTGGCCGATGATCCACCGGTGACGTCAATTCAAAGCTGGAATGATCTACTGAAACGTCATGGTGTTATCAGCTGATTTATGTCTGATGTAGAAGCTTATTCTGATGAATACTGGATGCAGCATGCTTTTGAGCAGGCTGCATTAGCGGCCTCGCAGGGAGAAATTCCTGTCGGGGCAATTTTAGTTAGTCAGAACCAGATCATTGGGGCGGGCTATAATGCGCCCATTTCCCTGAATGATCCTACCGCGCATGCTGAAATTCTGGCCATTCGTCAGGCCTGTAGCCACATTGCAAATTACCGTTTGCCGGAAGATACCACGCTCTATGTCACGCTAGAGCCGTGTACCATGTGTGTGGGTGCGCTGATTCATGCCCGGGTAAAACGGGTAGTATTTGGTACCACCGAGCCGAAAGCCGGTTCTCTGGTTAGTGCACGCCAATTGCTGGACAGTGGCTATTATAACCATCTGTTTGAGTTTGAATCGGGCTGTTTACAAACCCAGTGTGCAGCCCAGTTGAGAGATTTTTTCAAGCTGCGTCGTGAGCAGAAAAGACAGCAAAAATTACAACAAAAGTCCTTAAATGATCAGAATCTTTAAAGCATTTTCCTCTACACTAAGCCGTGTATGTGATTGAATCCCTTTAGGAACAATAAAATGAACGCTATTCAAATTAAAAAAGAATTTAATGCGCCTGTAGCACAGGTATTTGAATTAATGTCGAAACATGCCACCTATAACACCGCTTTTGCACCTTTACAGGTTAAGCGTGTCAAGGATTCCGCTGATCCTGAACGCCCGGATGGTGTGGGTTCGGTGCGCCGGATGGGTTTTGGCCCGGTTAAGCCTTTGCAGGAGCAGATTACGGTGCTGGAGCCAAATCAGCGGATTGAATATAAAATTATTAAAAATCCGTTGGTGAAACATCATTTGGGCGTGATTGAATTTGAGCCTGTGGCGGAAGATAAAACCCTGGTGACCTACCGGATTGAGCTACAGGCACGCGCGCCTTTTGTTAGTAAACTCATTCTTGCCCAGTTGAAAACTGCAATTAAAATCGGTTTAAGTAAACTGGCTAAATCTGTATAAAAATCTGTAAATATGTCTGGAAACGCAATGACAGTTCAAATTATTACCATTGATGGGCCAAGTGGCTCAGGTAAAGGTACGCTTGCCGCCAAACTGGCTGCACATTATCAATTTCACTTGCTGGATTCAGGCGCGCTGTATCGTCTGCTTGGGCTGTCATTGCATAAGGCAGATTTGCTGGAAAGTCTGAGTAACGAACTGAGCAAATGCATCGAAATTGCAACAAATTTAGACATCAAATTTCAGAGCACAGCAACCGGCACTCAGGTCATGCTGGATGGCGAAGATGTCAGCCAGACCATCCGTACCGAACGTGTCGGAGAATATGCTTCAAAAGTAGCAGCAATTCCGGAACTTAGAACGGCATTGTTGGCCCGTCAGCGTGCTTTTGCCCAGGCGCCGGGGCTGGTAGCCGATGGTCGTGACATGGCCACCTCCATTTTTCCTGAAGCACAAGCCAAAATTTATCTGACTGCATCGGCAGAGTCGCGCGCGCAAAGACGTGTAAAACAGTTGCAGGGTATGGGGCTGGATGCTAAAATAAACGACATTTTAGCTAATATCGAAGCTCGCGACAAACGGGATATGGAGCGCGAAGTTGCTCCACTCAAGCCAGCGGTTGATGCTTACATCATTGACAGTTCAGATTTGAACATCGATGAAGTCTTTCAACTGATGACACGTTATGTCGATCAGCAATTAGCAAACTAAATTTATTCAGCGAATGCATAGCTTGATCAGTTTTATACGGACTATGTAAACGCTTAACTAAACCGGCCTTGTCTGATCCAAGACCGCTGACTTTATCGGAAATATCATGACCGAATCTTTTGCAGCCCTCTTTGAAGAAAGCGAATTAAACCTCAACGTTGAAAAGGGTGCTGTCATCCAAGGCGTTGTAGTAAGCATCGACTCTGATTGGGTAACAGTTGACACTGGCCTTAAATCTGAAGGTATTGTTGACCGTGCTGAATTCTTAAATGAACAACGTGAACTTGAAGTTCAAGTTGGTGATACTGTTGATGTTGTTGTTGAAGCTCTCGACAACGGTATGGGTCAAACAGTTTTATCACGTGAAAAAGCGAAACGTGCTGAAACTTGGACTAAACTTGAAAAAATCTTTGAAGACGGCGAAATCGTTACTGGTGTTATCTCTGGTAAAGTTAAAGGCGGTTTCACTGTTGACATCGGTCCAGTTCGTGCGTTCTTACCAGGTTCTTTGGTAGACACTCGTCCTATCCGTGACACCACTCACCTTGAAGGTAAAGAGTTAGAATTCAAAGTTATCAAGCTTGACGCTAAACGTAACAACGTTGTTGTTTCTCGTCGTGCTGTTATGGAAGCTGAATCTTCAGCTGACCGTGAAGCGCTTCTTGCTCAGCTTGAAGAAGGTCAAACAGTTACAGGTACGATCAAGAACCTTACTGATTACGGCGCGTTCGTTGACCTTGGTGGTATCGATGGTCTTCTTCACATCACTGACATGGCTTGGAAACGTATCAAGCACCCATCAGAAGTTGTTGAAGTTGGTCAAGAAGTTACTGTTAAAGTACTTAAGTTTGACAAAGAACGTAACCGCGTATCTTTAGGCCTGAAACAATTAGGCGAAGATCCATGGTTAGCGATCATGAGCCGTTATCCTAAAGGTTCTATCGTTAAAGCTCGCGTAACTAACTTAACTGACTACGGTTGCTTCGCTGAAATCGCTGAAGGCGTTGAAGGCTTAGTACACGTTTCAGAAATGGACCACACAAACAAAAACATCCACCCATCTAAAGTTGTTCAGATCGGTGACGAAGTTGACGTTATGGTTCTTGAAGTTGATGAAGAGCGTCGTCGTATTTCTCTTGGTATCAAACAAACTCGTGCTAACCCATGGGAAGAGTTTGCTAAGAACCACGACAAAGGTGAAAAAGTTTCAGGTACAATCAAGTCAATCACTGACTTCGGTATCTTCATCGGTTTACCAGGCGGTATCGATGGTCTAGTTCACTTGTCTGACATCTCTTGGAACGAACAAGGCGAAGAAGCGATTCGTCGTTACAAGAAAGGTGACACTGTTGAAGCGGTTATCCTGTCTGTAGACGCTGAAGGCAACCGTATCAGCCTTGGTATCAAGCAATTGAACAGCGATCCATTCAACGATTTCTTAGCTGCTAACGAACGCGGTGCGCTGGTTAAAGGTACTGTAACTGCAGTTGACGCGAAAGGCGCGACTGTTAAGTTAGCTGACGAAGTTGAAGCAACTCTGAAAGCATCTGAAATCAACCGTGATCGCGTTGAAGATGCAACTAAGTTCTTAGAAGTTGGTCAAGAAGTTGAAGCGAAAATCATCAACGTTGACCGTAAGTCTCGCTCTATCAACTTGTCTATCAAAGCGAAAGACGAAGCTGAAGAGAAAGAAGCAGTAGCTAACTTACGTCAAGCAACAGCTTCTCAAGACAATGGTCCTAAGACTATTGGTGATCTGATCAAAGCTCAGATGAACCACTAAGTAGCCGTGGAAAAGTATGATTAATGTAATTTAACTCTTACTTTTTACACAAATACTGTAAACGGTAGCGTAGTATTAACTTATTGCGCTACCGTTTTGTATTTAAACAGGTTATTATCGGTTTTAAGTTAAAGTAGCTTGATAATTAAAGAGGTCGCAGATGACTACTGAAGCACTTAATAAGTCTGACTTAATAGAGCGAATTTCCCTAAAAAATCCACATTTAGCGGAACCTTTAGTTGAAGAAGCTGTTAAGATTATGATTGATCAAATGATTGAATCACTGTCTGCAGATAACCGAATTGAAATTCGTGGATTTGGTAGCTTTGCATTACATCATCGTGAGCCACGTGTAGGTCGTAACCCGAAAACGGGCAAGTCAGTTAAAGTGGCGGCAAAAGCGGTACCTCATTTCAAACCAGGTAAAGCATTGCGCGATGCAGTGAACGCATCTGCAGAGAAATAATTAATTTATATCCTGAGGTGTGTTTATGCGTTACGTCTTAGTCGCATTATTGATTGTACTGTTTGGCTATTCATTGGCTCTGGTTTTACAAAACGGGACCGAGCTGTCGGTTGACCTTTTGTTCACTCAAGTTCCAGCCATGCGTTTGGGGTTGTTGTTATTACTGACCCTGGCATTGGGTGTTGTTGTTGGACTTTTACTGGGTGTGCAGATTTTCCGCGTATTCCAGACCAGCTGGGAAATCAAGCGACTGCGTAAAGATATTGACCATCTGCGCAAAGAGCAAATTCATACGGCACAGTTGGCAGCGGCTGAGGCAGCTGCAAATACGCGCCATGAAAAAACGGTAGTCGATATTCATCCGAATGATCGTTCATCTACACCTTTATAGTGGACGCTTGAATAAAGTTGAATGGCTTTTTTGAGGTCTGCAACTTGAAATATTTAACGCTTAAGAGCTGATCTCCTAAGCGTTTTTTTATGCAGCCATGTTTTGAAACGCTTAGTTTGTTCTATAAGGTTTTATAAATAAGCAGTTTAATTTAACTGCTTTGCTTATATTCAATAAAATTCACTTGGTTGCCAGATTTGAAATTCGTATAATGCTTTAATTTTGTCAGTTTTAAGGGTCTTCTCATGAGTATTATCGTTGCTTTAGATGCAAAAAGTCATTACGACGCAATGACAATTGCCGAGCAGCTAGACCCAGCCTTATGTCGGGTTAAGGTCGGTAAAGAGCTGTTTACCCATGAAGGGCCAGCAGTGGTCAAAGCACTGCAAGATAAAGGCTTTGAAGTTTTTCTGGATTTGAAATTCCACGATATTCCTAATACCACGGCTCAGGCTGTATGTGCGGCAGCAGACTTAGGGGTGTGGATGGTGAATGTGCATGCCTCTGGCGGCCGAAAAATGATGGAAACCTGTGTAGAGCGCTTAAAAGCAGGGAATTACAATACCCAGCTTATTGCTGTGACTGTTTTGACCTCAATGGGTCGTGAAGATTTACGTGATATCGGTTTAGATATTGAGCCATTTGAACAGGTGAAGCGTTTAGCTGCCTTAACCAAAGACAGTGGTTTAGATGGTGTGGTTTGTTCAGCGCAAGAAGCCAAGATGCTGCGTGACAGCTTGGGTCAGGAGTTTGCTCTGGTAACGCCGGGGATTCGCCCTGAAGGTTCAGCTGCAGATGACCAGAAGCGTATCGTCACGCCTAAACAGGCGATGCTGGATGGTTCTACACATCTGGTGATTGGTCGCCCAATTACCAAGGCGGAACATCCTCGTCAAATGCTTAAAGATATTCTAGCGACGTTGTAATCTCCCTAACCCCCCCTTTTCCAAAGGGGGACTCCTCCCTTTGTAAAGGGAGGTTGGAAGAGGTTAAATCTAAATCACTGCCAGAATACTGACCACGATAGGTGCCAATACTGACAACACAAAACCACTGACCATGGCATGAGGAATAAAGTCATTGCCACAGGCCTGTTTCACCATTGGTAAGGTCACATCCATCGCTGTAGCGCCGGCAGAAGAAATGGCCGCACGTGGATAACGCCAACCAATCAGATACATCAGCACAATCGCAAAGATTTCGCGGAATAAATCATTCATCAGGGCAATACTGCCCAGTTCAGCTGTACGCAGTTCACTAATTACAATCCCGCTCATGGAATAAAAGCCATAGCCTTGCGACAGCATGATCAGATCTTTTAGGGAAATGTGTGATAGCCAGAATAAGCAGAACAGCGCCCCTAAAATCGAGCCAACAATACAGCCCACTGGCACCAGCAGGATGTTCCAGTTTAACCAGGAGTGGTCAAGTGGCGCACGTGCGAGATCAAAACCAATCATTAGCATAAAGACCAGTAATAAATGCCAGGTACTAATATGTAAATTGAGCTGCCAATATTCACTGCCCAGATAAAGCAGATAACCAGCGGCTAAAGCAATGAAGGCATAACTGATATTGAGTAAGGATTGTAGTACCAGACTGAAGGATACGCGTCCTTGGCTGGGCTGAAAACCGGCCCATTTAAACAGGCCATAACAGCAGGCGAAAGCGCCGAGACTGGTGCTAAATGAAATCAGCATTGCGCTGGTTAAAATACGTTCCGGTTGAGGGATTTGGTTTAAAGTCTGGGCAAATTCAAGTGAAATGGCGATCAGTAGAATATAGCTGAAATAAGGTAACAGTTTCAGCATAAGCTGTTGCAGCCAGCGGGGAAACCGGACTGCAAAGGCATAGCCGAGATAGAGACAAAATAGTAGCTGGAAAATAAGCCAAAAGGATTGCATCTATACTCGCCTAAAATCAATTCCTGCTTATTATGCCTGAATTAGCTGGCCAGCTGTTGTTTTGCACGTTTATTCAGTAAGCGATAATCAGCCGGATTCACTTTCTGGGTTTTTAACCAGTATTTCCAGGTATAGGTCGGCCAGAGGGCAAAGTTTTTACCGCCATCTTGCTGATACCAGCTGACACAACCGGATTGCCAGATGGTCCCGGCCAGCATCTCCTGAACATAACGGTTATAGTCATCATGAACCTGATCTTTAATGACTATGGCATCGGTCTGGGTACGTTCGACCAGCTTGATCATCTGCAAAATATAGTCAACCTGTGCCTCAATCATAAACACTACGGAATTATGCGCCAGCACGGTATTGGGGCCTAGCAGCTGGAACAGGTTGGGAAAGCCTTTGGTGCAAATGCCATAATAACTTTCGGCGCCATCTTTCCAGGCCTGTTTCAGCTCCACGCCATGTTCACCGACACAATCAAACGATTTCAGATAAATGCGCGGATCGGTAATAAAACCGGTGCCATAAATCAGACAATCAATTGGGCGTTTTTTGCCATCTTTGGTGATGATGCTGTGTTCAGTCAGCTCCTGAATGGCATCAGTCACCAGTTCGACATTGGTGCGATTAAAGGTCGGATAATATTTATTGGAGACCAGAATACGTTTACAACCCATAATATAGTCAGGAATCAGCTTGGCGGCGATGCGTTTGTCCTTGACCTGATATTTTAAAAAGGCTTCGGCCAGTTTCTGGGTATATTTCATTACCCCTGGTTTTACAATCGGCACCACGCGGGATTCATTGGACCAGTACAGGCGGGCGCGGTGCAGTTTTCTAAACCAGTCAAACTTTTTAAACAGCTTTTTTTCAAGCTGGCTATAGAGTCGTTCATCGCGTGGAATCACCCAGGCGGCGGTACGCTGAAACACATACAGCTGTCTGGTTTGTGGGGCAATTTCCGGAATATATTGAATGGCACTGCCGCCAGTACCAATTGAGGCGACATTTTTACCGTTTAAGTCGTATTGATGATCCCACTGCGAAGAATGAAAGACCTTGCCTTTAAATTTTTCGATCCCCGGAATATGTGGAATTTGCGGCACATGCAAGGGTCCGGAGGCAAATACCACGTATTGGGCAATTAGCTTGCGCTGCTGATTGAGCTGTAAATGCCATTCGCAGTCCTGTTCCTGATAATGCGCAGACAGGACTTCAGTCTGAAACTGGCAATAATCTCTGAGCTGGAACTGATCGGCTAGGTTCTGAATATAGGCAAAAATCTCTGGCGCTTCGGCATAGCGTTTTGACCAGTCGGTTTTGGGCGCAAATGACAAGGAATACATATGCGATTGCACATCACAGGCCGCACCCGGATACTGGTTTTCCCGCCAGGTACCACCAACCTCATTGGCTTTTTCCAGAATAATAAAATCGGTGATCTGTTGCTGCAGCAGGCGAATGGCCATCGCCAAGCCACCAAAACCGGCACCAATAATGGCAATTTTAGTTTTTTGAACGGCATGATTTGTAGAAAAATCATGATTTGACAATGCATCATGCATAGTTGTATATCCTTTTCTTTTTATTTCTATGATTAGCATATAAGCGGGTCAGTGCAGATGCCATGATAGCACTGACAAAAAAATTGATATTTTCGGCAATTTAAAAATAGTGAATGATATAGTAAAACAGATACACAGACGTGACTCAAGCGCCCCTATGAAACGATCCATTCTCGGTCTCATGTACTTAATTCAAGGTATGCGAAATGCCGGAATTGATGTGGATGAGCGTTTGCAAAGTATCGGGCTGCATGCAGATGCACTGGATGCCAGTTCGGTGATTCATCCGCGGCTGGAACTGGATATTCTGAAGATTATTGGCGCCGGGGTGCGACCTGAGCAGGGTATTTTTATTGGCCAGCATTATGCACTGGCCGGTTATGGTCCCTTGCTGATGTTACTGGTGACCTCTGACACTATTGCGACCGCGATTGAAAAAGGCATTCAGTATCAGGGGCTGACTCATCTGACCGGGCAGCTAAAGCTGAAACATGAAGCAGATCGGGTGGCGCTGCAATATCTGCCGAATGATCTGGATAGCGATTTGGGTATGCTGCGGGCGCAATGTGAAATTTCCGGGACTTTCAAGTTTATTCAGGATCTTTACAAGATGATGAGCCTGAATGTGCCGCAAATCCGTATTGAACTGCCATTTGCACGTCCAGATCAGGCACAGGCCCTGGTGGCTTATCATGACTATTATGGTCATGACTTGTGTTTTGGCCATGACCATGCAGCGTTCTGGTTCGAGCAGTCGGTGCTGGAAGTGAAAATTCCATCCGCCGATTCAATTACCTTTAAGACCTTTGAAGAAAAGTGTATTGAAGAGCTGCAGCGCTTAAAACTGGAAGATCAGGCACCGACCTTGGTGCAGCGGGTCAAAGATTATCTGGAATTGCAGCAGGGCGTGATGCCGACTATGGCAGAAACCGCGCAGGCCTTACAGATTCCAGAACGTACCTTGCGGCATCAGTTGCAGCAGTTGAACACCAGTTATAAACAGATTCGTGAAGATTTAATTAAAGACAAGGCATTGAGATTAATTGAATATCAAGCTTATTCAATTGAAATGATTGCAGAGTTACTGGGTTATTCAGAACCTGCAGCTTTTAATCATGCCTTTAAACGCTGGTTTGGACAAAGTCCGCGCCAGTATGGGAAATAGCCTAAGCATTTTAAACCCAAAGTGGTATATTGTGCGGCGGTTATCTTCGTTATCATTTATTAACCCCAAAAGTACTGAATAATATGTCTGACTTCAACTCATCCCACAACACAGCATATACTCCATTGTCTCCGGCAGAACGCTATGCACAGGCGTTGGCGTCGGGGCAGTTCATGCCAGATGAAGCACAGGCCGAAGCGGTACACGAGCTGGACCGGGTGTGGCAAGAGTTAATTCAGCGTTATAAAGCCTCGAAAAAGGCCTTTCGCCGTTTTCGTCGTCAGACATCCCCGCGCGGTGTGTATATGTGGGGCGGGGTTGGACGCGGTAAAACCTGGCTGATGGACCAGTTCTATGAATCAATTCCGTTTCGCCGCAAAATCCGTATGCATTTCCATCACTTTATGCAGCATGTGCATCGTGAACTGAACAAACTGTCAGGGCAGCGTAACCCGCTCGATACAGTGGCTGACCAGATTTATAAAGATGCGGTGATCATCTGTTTTGATGAATTCTTTGTATCTAACGTGACTGATGCCATGATTCTCAGCGACCTGTTCCAGAAGCTGTTTAATCGCGGTATTACTTTGGTGGCCACCTCAAACATCGCGCCAGATGGCTTGTATAAAAATGGTATTCACCGTGACCGCTTTATTCCAACCATTGAAATGGTGAAAAAGAACTGTGCCATTTTAAATGTCGATGCAGGAGTGGATTACCGTTTACGCGTGTTAAAACAGGCGCAACTGTTTAAATCACCGCTGACGCATGACCATAATGTCTGGATGGCGCAGCGTTTTGATGCGCTGACTCATACCCAAACCCATTCGGATGAGCCCATTACCATCAACAACCGTTTAATTGAAACGGTGGCGCATACTGAAGATGTGCTGTGGTGTGAATTCTCGGAAATGTGCCTGAAACCGCGTAGCCCGGCTGACTATATTGAAATTGCTAACCTGTACAATACCGTGCTGGTCAGCAATGTGCCGCATTTAACCGATTATCTGGCCGATGGTACACGCCGTTTTATTTATCTGGTCGATGAGTTTTATGATCGTGGCGTAAAGCTGCTATTAACCTCTGAAGATTCGATTATTGAACTTTACCAGGGTGAAAAACTGGCCTTTGAAATTGAACGGACGCGTTCACGTTTGCTGGAAATGCAGTCAGATGATTATTTACATGCAGCGCATCGTCAGATTTCAGCTGCAGGTGCATCGACTGAAGTATCTTAATACTCATTCAGCATATTTAAAAAGCGTCCAACCGGACGCTTTTTTTGTAGCAAAAAATCTTTGCTGCTTTTATCGACATTTTGTTCAATTCATGGCTTAATCTTGGCTAATAATAAAACCCGGAAGGGCTGAAGTGCCGAATTTTCTTTACAATTCTGAACTTAAGTCTAATTCCGACATTTCAAAAACTTTATACACTGTAGGTTATATATTTCGCTTAATGATAATGTCACATCCTAAGATTATTTTATTTTTAAATAGCAACATTTATTTAATAAAAAATGATCACTATTTAGCAATGTGATAATACTATTCAGCCAAATATAAATCGGTATACTAGAATCTCTTGTATAAAAAGTAGCAATATCAGGAAAGACAATGACTGCACGTATTCAAAAAGGCAAGTTAGCGATTGCTAAAGAACTTTACGATTTCATCGAAAATGAAGCATTACCAGGTTCTGGTTTAGACAGTGACACCTACTGGAAAAACTTTGAGCAAGTCGTTGTCGACCTTACGCCTAAGAACAAGGCATTGCTTGCCAAACGTGATGATCTGCAAGCGAAGATTGACGAATGGCATCGCAATAACACATTTGAACTAGAAGCTTACAAAGCTTTCTTGTCTGAAATTGGCTACTTATTACCAGAAGTAGAAGATTTTCAAATTACGACTGAAAATGTAGATGAAGAAATTGCATTACTGGCAGGCCCACAGCTGGTTGTCCCTGTACGTAATGCGCGTTACTGCCTGAACGCAGCCAATGCACGCTGGGGTTCTCTATACGACGCACTATACGGCTTTGACGTAATCTCTGAAGAAGATGGCGCAGAAAAAGGCAAAGGCTATAACCCGAAACGTGGTGAGAAAGTTATCGCATTCGCGAAAAACTTCCTGGATGAAACTTTCCCGTTGGCGCAAGGTTCACACGCAGATGCAACAAAATATGCGGTTGAAGGCAATGCACTGGTTGTTAGCCTGAAAGATGGCTCAACTACGACTGTTGCAGATGCTGCTAAATTTGTCGGTTATAATGGCGAAGCGGCTGCACCAACTGAAGTTGTGCTGAAAAATAACGGCCTGCATGTCATCATCCAGATTGATGCCAACAGCCCAATTGGCCAAACTGATGCTGCTGGTGTTAAAGACGTAGTTCTTGAAGCTGCAGTAACAACAATCCAAGACTTGGAAGACTCAATTGCAGCTGTAGATGCTGAAGAAAAAGTTGAAGGCTACCGTAACTGGTTAGGTCTAATGAAAGGTACTTTATCAGAGTCAATCGAGAAAAATGGCAAAACCATGACTCGTACATTGAACGCTGACCGTACTTTCAAAAACCTAGAAGGCGGTGAAACTAAAGTTCATGGTCGTTCATTAATGTTACTACGTAACGTAGGTCACTTAATGACTAACCCTGCAATTTTGGTTGATGGTCAAGAAATCTATGAAGGGATCATGGACGCATTGATCACTCCATTATTGACTTTTGCTGACATTCGCGGTGAAAACACGATCAAGAACTCACGTCAAGGTTCTATGTACATCGTGAAGCCAAAAATGCATGGTCCAGATGAAGTTGCATTTGCAGTTGAATTGTTTGAACGTGCTGAACAAGTACTTGGCTTGCCTGCGAAGACTTTAAAAATCGGTATCATGGATGAAGAACGTCGTACTTCTGTAAACTTGAAAAACTGTATTGCTCAAGCTAAAGACCGTACTATCTTCATTAACACTGGTTTCATGGACCGTACAGGTGACGAAATCCATACCTTCATGGAAGCAGGTCCATTCGTTCGTAAAGGCGAAGTAAAAGGTCAAATTTGGTTCCCAGCGTATGAAAACCGTAACGTGATGATTGGTTTGAAAGCAGGTTTACGTGGTAAAGCACAAATTGGTAAAGGCATGTGGCCAAAACCAGACATGCTTTTAGACATGTACAAAACCAAAACTGAACATCCTGAAGCGGGTGCAAGCTGTGCATGGGTTCCATCACCTACAGGTGCTGTGATTCACGCTATCCACTATCACCAAGTGAACGTAGCAGACCGTCAACAAGAATTGTTGGCAACTGAGCCTTTATCTTTAGATGACTTGTTAACTCCGCCATTGGCGAAAGACACTAACTGGTCTGACGAAGAAAAAACTAAAGAGCTTGAAAACAACTGTCAAGGTATCTTGGGTTACGTTGTACGTTGGGTAGATTTAGGTGTAGGTTGTTCTAAAGTTCCAGACATCAACGATGTTGGCTTGATGGAAGACCGTGCAACGTTACGTATTTCTTCACAACACGTTGCCAACTGGTTACGTCACGGTATCGTGACACGTGAGCAAGTTGAGGAAGTAATGCAGCGTATGGCTAAAATTGTGGATCAGCAAAACGCTAACGATCCATTATATACGCCAATGTCTAACGACTTTGAGAACAACATCGCATTCCAAGCTGCGTCTGACTTAATCTTTAAAGGTGGTGAGCAGCCAGCAGGTTATACCGAGCCGCTATTGCACGCAGCACGTTTAAAATTAAAAGGCTATACAGGTGACTAATCCTGAATTTGCCTGATCTAAAAAAGCCTTCTTCGGAAGGCTTTTTTTATGGCAATAATTACACACCGAATAGCACTAGAACTTTCTGTGCAGACCTTTTAGAGTGAAGGAAATCATCAAAATCTGGAAGATGTTATGGGCGCGTATCAATTTCTTGATCAACAGTTTATTGCTGGTGAATGGATCAAGGGCACTTCAACCCGAATCCTGGACAATCTGAATCCTTATACCCAAGAAAGCATTTTAAAATTACAAGGTGCCAGTATTGTCGATGTCGACAGTGCCTATGCGGCGGCTTTGGAGTATGCTGCAAGGTGGGCAGACAGTTCAGCTGAAGCACGAAAAAACCTGCTGCTGCGTGTGATTGAGATTATTCAGGCGCGTCGGGAGGAAATTATCGACTGGCTGATTCAGGAATCGGGCAGTACCCGTTTAAAAGCCAATATTGAAGTCGATGCAGCAATAGGCATTTTAAAAGAAAGCTCGACTTTCCCGGAGCGCATGTTAACTCAGGAACTACCATCTCCCGATCCGACCCGTCAAAGCTATGCGGTACGTAAACCGCTGGGTGTGGTGGCGGTAATTAGCCCATGGAATTTTCCTTTTCATTTAAGTATGCGTTCGGTGGCTGCAGCACTGGCGCTGGGCAACACTGTGGTGCTGAAACCGGCCAGTGATACGCCAATTACCGGTGGCCTGCTACTGGCGAAACTGTTTGAAGAAGCCGGTGCACCGATGGGCAGCCTTAGTGTGCTGGCAGGTGCAGGTAGTGAAATTGGTGATTATTTTGTTGAACATGAAGTGCCGAAACTGATTTCCTTTACTGGTTCTACCGAAGTGGGCAAGCGCGTAGGGCAATTGGCAGTGGGTAGCCCGAATTTAAAACGGCTGGCGCTGGAGCTGGGCGGAAACGCACCTTTGGTGGTGCTGGATGATGCCGATCTGGACTTGGCGGTAGAACTGGCGGTGATGGGGCGCTTTTTGCATCAGGGTCAGATTTGTATGAGTACCAATCGCATTATTGTCGATGCAAAAGTGCATGACAGTTTTGTTGGTAAATTGGTTGAACGCAGTAAAAGCATTCCTTTTGGTGATCCAAATGATGAGGCTACGGTGATTGGCCCAATTATTAACCGCGATCAGGTGCAGAAGATTCAGCGTATTATCCAGCAAGGGCAAGAGGCCGGTGCGACACTGGTACTGCAAGGTGCCACGCGCGGTCATGTGATTCCACCGCATATTTTTATTGATGTTGACCCGGCGTCGAGTCTGGCGCAAGAAGAAAGTTTTGGGCCGGTACTGCCCGTGATTAAAGCACAAAATGAGGCCGAAGCACTGATGCTGGCCAATGCCACACGTTTTGGCTTATCGAGCGCGGTCTGTAGCGCCAATATTGAACGTGCCAAAGCTTTTGCTTTAAAGATTGACGTCGGGATGACGCATATCAATGCCATTACCGTAGCCGATTATCCGAATGCACCTTTTGGCGGTGAGAAAAATTCCGGTCTGGGGCGTTTTAATGGTCAATGGGTCTTAGAAGAGTTTTGTCGCACCCACTGGTTAACGCTACCTAGTTAAAGCGTAGGCGCAACTTAACCGCCTGAAGGCGTATAATAGAGCTGTCTAAACTGAGCAGCCATATTGCCATGTGTGCCAACTTTAAACCGCTTACACCACAACAGCGACAGGATTTAAATCTCCCGGATATTCCTTTTGAATATGAAGATGAGGTCTATCCGGGTTATCACTTACCGTTGCTGTTCAAATCTGAACAGGGGCTGGAATGGCGTAAGGTGATGTTTGGTTTGGTGCCGAAGTGGGCGGAAGATAAGAGCATTGCCCATAAAACCTATAATGCCCGTAATGAAACCCTATTGCAGAAACCCAGCTTTCAGGAAGCGGTGCTGAAACGCAAGTTTGGGGTCATTCCGGTAACGGAGTTTTATGAATCCAAATATATTGACAATAAACCGCAGCGCTGGGGCGTGCGCCGTAAAGATGGGCAGGCGTTTTATATTGCGGCTTTATATGAAATTTGCAAAATTCAGGATGAGATTATTCGTTCCTGCACCATGATTACCATGGACGCGATCGACCACCCAATGATGAAAGACTTTCATGAGCCGGGCAATGTCAAACGTTCGGTGATTGTGATTCCACATGCACGTTTACAGGAATGGCTTGGCCAAACTCAGCCGGATATTCAGCGTTTTGTCGAAGGTTTTCCGGTTGAAGAGTTTGAATGCTCGCATGTGCCAAAAATAAAAATCGAAAAAGTTAGTCCCCAACTGAACTTTTTCGATTCTTTGTCATAAGCAGTGTGTAGAATGCTGGATGATTAACGCGATAAGTTATTAAAAATATGACGCAAACTGTCCATCATTTTTTCAATCTGTAGCGGGGTTAAACCTTCAAAGGACTGTTCCAGTACTACACCGGTCAGATCATTGATTTTTTCGGTCATGGCATGGCCCTGATCGGTCAGAATAACCCGGGTGATGCGCGCATCATCTTCACAGGAGTAGGTCTCCACCAGGCCTTCTTCTTTCAGGCGATAGACAATTTTGGTGGTGGTCGACATCTTTGATACCACCATGTCTGACAGGTCGGAAACGCTGGCATTCGGTTTGGCTTTTAGCGCAATCAGAATGCGGCGGCGTGAGTTATCCAGACCATATTTCTTGAGTGCATGATCGACATTTAACACATATTGAGCATGGACTTGGGTTACCCAGTAATAAGGAAACTGCTCAATATTGAAGTCTTCAGTAGAAGGCAGAAATTTGGAATATTTCTTGGTCATTTAGTTATTCCTTGCATTTTTAATTGTATTTGTGTGAAATCCCATCACATTTTATTTGAAATGTCATATGCTTAGCAAGTTGTTTTAATCGTATTCGTCAATAAAAGGCTGAGGCAAAGCGTTTTTATCAGGAGATCAGTCGGCTTGGGGCGGGATAGTTAGGGAGAGATCATCCCTATTTTAGTCCTGATAAATGGTCATAATCTTCTGTGTAAACTTCAGTATTTCATCTTAAAGATGCGTATTTTTAAAGTGGTTTAGATGAGTAATGAGGATGAAGGTTTTATCCAGCAATCATTCTGCCCAAAACACCCCAAGGTCTTGTCTCCTAAAAAACAACCAATTTCACTTGATCTTAATTGGCTGTTTTTTTCTGCTTGAAATAGCAACTGATAGAGCGTGACACCTCTCTCGCGCAGTACTTTGATAAACGTATATTTGTTGTATTGTCATATATTTTTATTCGTTATTTTTTGCATGAAAATGATCATGATGATGATGTTAAGAGTGAAGCATTGAGGTTAGGGACTTGCTTATCTTTCTTCAGGATTTACTTTCAAACCGTTTAAGTAAAAGTAACAAATTGAAAACTGGGCTACATTTATCTCAATACTAGAAATTTGAGTCTTTTAGATAGAAAAATAATATCTTGGAATTTATTTTTTAATAAAATAATAAAAATCAAATATTTATATTTAAGTTGTGAAATCTAGCCCCGATTTTTGCTCTGATTGCAGTCATTTATCTCTCTTTGGAAGTTTTAATAAAACCTGAAATTTAATTACAAACTTGTACTTTTTTTAAGCAGAAAACTTGGCTTAATTTAACCAATACAGGAATTTACCAAAAAAATTCCGAAAAAATGATTACAAAAATAGAAGATTATGCATAATATTTTTATCTACAGTTGAAAAGGTTAAATTTATGGATCCGTCGCCGGGCCCAGGTCTACATTTCGAATTACACGCTAACCCTATCGGAGAGATGAACTAATGGAGTTTTTATTAGATCCGGGAATTTGGGTTGGTTTAATAACACTTATTATTTTAGAAATTGTTCTAGGTATTGATAACCTAGTCTTTATTGCCATTCTGGCAGAAAAATTACCTCCTGAGCAGCGTGATAAAGCCCGTGTGATTGGCTTGTCTTTGGCTTTGCTCATGCGTTTGGGGTTATTATTCGCAATCTCTTGGTTAGTCACCTTGACTCAACCGCTTATTTCGATATTTGATTTAACATTCTCAGGGCGGGATCTGATTCTCCTGTTCGGTGGTTTGTTCTTGGTCTATAAGGCCGTGACCGAATTGCACGAGAAGATGGAAGGCAAGCCGGAAGTTAAAGTAACCACCAATGTGGTTTATGCCAGCTTCACCGCAGTGGTTGCCCAGATCGTAATCCTGGATGCCGTATTCTCTTTAGACTCTGTTATTACCGCAATTGGTATGGTCGACAACATCTATGTGATGATGGCCGCCATGATTGTAGCAATGGCGGTCATGTTAATGGCGTCTAAACCGCTAACAGCCTTTGTTAACCGTCATCCAACCGTGGTAATCTTGTGTTTAAGCTTCCTGCTGTTGATTGGTATCAGCCTGATTGCAGAAGGTTTTGGTTTCCACATTCCGAAAGGTTATATCTATTCAGGTATTGGTGTAGCCATTGCCATTGAAGCCTTTAACCAGTTTGGGCAGCGTAATGCGGCAAAACATGAAGCGAAAATTCCGCTGCGTCACCGTACTGCAGATTCGATTCTGAAGTTAATGGGCGGCCGTATTGAAACTACGGACATGCATTCAAGTGAAGCACAAGAAACCTTTGCGCATGAAGAGCGTTATATGATTGGCGGCGTATTAACGCTGGCAGAACGTTCGGTTGCGTCGATTATGACGCCGCGTAACCAGATTTCCTGGGTGAACATTGAAGATACACCAGAACAGATTCGTGAGCAGGTATTGTCGGTACCGCACAGTTTATTCCCGGTGTGTCGTGGTAGCCTTGACAAAGTCATCAGTATTGTTCGTGCCAAAGAGCTACTGGATGTGCTAGATGATGAAGAAGCCTTTAAGGCGCTGGTGAAACGTCACCGTCCAATTTACATTTTTGAAAAAATGAAAGTCATTGATGCGATCAATACTTTGCGTACTTCAAAAGGTTCATTGGTATTGGTGAGTGACGAGTTTGGTAATGTGCAAGGTCTGATTTCGCCGCTGGATGTGTTTGAAGCGATTGCCGGTGAGTTCCCGGATGCCGATGAACAGCCAGATTTAATCCGTGTTAACGAGACCACCTGGAAAGCGACCGGTATGCTGGACGTTTATCAGCTTGAGCTGGAACTGGGTATGCTGGATCTGGTGGAAGAAGATGCAGGCTATATTAGTGTTGCCGGCTTAATCTTGGATAAAACCCAGGGCGATGTACAAGTCGGTACGCATCTGGACTATCAGGGCGTACACTTTGAAGTCACCGAGCTGGAAGGTAATCGCATTAAAACCGTGATGATTACCTACGCTTAATTGCCAAAAGTTGGTAAATCAAAAAAGCCTCACTGATGTGGGGCTTTTTCATGTCTGGTATTTATCTAAAGTTCATTTTTCTCAAGAGCGTTACAGTTTTAGATACGCAGTTCAGCTGCAATCACCGGCCACAGGTTCTGGTGAGAGCGTTTAAACATCAGCATATGACCAATTGCTTTGTGGCCATACTGCTGCGGTTTTAGCTCAATCATTCGGGTAGCAGCATTAGGATAGAGGCGCAGTAAATCTTTGACGTTGGCTTCGGTGGCAATTTCATCATCGGAACTCCAGAGTACGCTCATCGGGCTACGGATGTCAGCATGAAAATCTTCAAATACGCTTTTGCCAATGGCATTGATTACATAACCGGGTTTGCCACAAAACTCTGCCCATTGCCGGGCCACATTTTTCGGTAAATTTTCGCCCATACCAATGGCCTGGGTTGGGCCATATCCATGGGTAATGCGGGCGATCGGGAAAATGACCTGAAACATTAGTGGCGCCAGTAGTTTGGTGCGTCCTTTAAGGCCTTTGACATGGCCGGTCGAACCCGATACCGCTACAACTTTGGCCACCTTGGCATGGTTGGGGCAAATACCCAGCAGCTGGCCGCCAGCACTATGTCCCAATAAAATCACCTGTTCGGCCTGGCTCAGTTGCAATACATGCTCGATACCGGCTGCAATGTCCAGTTGGCCCCAATCGACAATACTGGCTTGTGAGTGCTTTAATTTCCCTTGTAAAGAGCCGCCAATACCGCGAAAATCAAAACTGAGCACGTCATAACCTTGCTGGCTTAACCACTCGGCAAAAGGATGATAAAACCCTTGCGTGATGCCAGTCGCGGGACAAATTAGGACAGGGTAAGGCTGCTTTTTAGCCTGATGGGTGTAGAAGCGCCCACTCAGCTGATAGCCATCTGCGCAGGTAATATGGACGGGGTCAAACGAAGTCATAGGATGAACATTAAAAAAAGTGAATGACTCTAATGTAAAGGAGTTTGCTGTGAATGCAGTTGCAATCTCTGACTTCGGGGTCATGCAGTAAGGCAATTCAAATAAGGACAAAACGAAATGAATGCAATGGATCTTGATGTTGCGGTGAAAGGGGCGATTCTGGCCAGCGGTATATTTTTATGGGTGGGCATGCTGACCGGGGTATGGAAATACTGGCAGATTCGGCATTCACCACAGGCGCGTGCTCATTATTATGTCGATATTGCGCATCGTAGCAGTTTGCTCTATGCGCCGGCCAGTCTGATTCTGGCAGCCATGGCTTATTTTTCGGTATGGTCCACCGAACTGAATTTGCTACTGGTGGCAATTAACCTGTTTTTCTTTGCTTTTTCAATCTTGAGTTATGCACTGCATGGTTATTTAAAGGACACCACCAATCAGTTTAAAACTCCGCATCAGTTGGGCAAATGGCATCTGCCAAAAAGTTTAATGAGTCTGGCGATGTTGCTGCTGGTACTGGGTGAGGTACTGGCCACCTTGCTACTGGTGGTGGGTGCGGGATTATATTTATGGGCTTAAGGGTGTGTTGCCAAGCAGTATAAAAAGCTATTTTTCTGATTCTGAGCAGATGGATGAATGCTCATCCATCTGGGTCGGTTAAAAATTAAGAGTTGTGCTGATCAATGGGAGCCGGCTGTCGATATTTTTCATCGACCACAGCCCAAATATAGAAGGTGATACAGACGATTAGTGCGTACATAAAGTATGCCGGTTTCAGGTTGCCCTGAATCAATCCTTGAAAGACCAGCGTCAGCAGCAGCGCAAAGGTGGTGCTGAGGAAAGTCACTAAATTGTTATTTGCCTTCAGAGCGTTAATGAAGACTTGCTTATTGAAATGTAATGATAACATCTCCATCCCTCCTGTATTTTGATCAAAAACAGACTATTTTGATCGGATTAGTTTGTTTAGTTGTACTGCGAATTGCAGTGTATTTCAAGCGCCTATCGCAATATTTTGAAAGAACATAGTGTGTATAAATAAATGCTCGAATTCAGTTCATTTATTTACGGAATATTAGGGCATCACTGTAAAGAAGTGAGTAAAGATGTAGCATTATTTATGCCAGCTTAACAATAGGGCAGCTATTAGGCTTTGGTAGAAGGTATGCAAAAAGAGGGTAAAGAGCAGCATTGCGCTGAATTGAAGGGTTTCAGAGAATGAGGAGAAGCGAAAGTGGATGAGCTTACTTCAATTGACCTGGAAGTTGAGCAAGATTGAGCTAAACCAGACTGAAAGAAAGTGACACAATAAGAGTCAGTTTGGGTAAAACTTGACCATTATTGAGCAATTTAAAATCGGGTTTGGGTAAAACCAGACTTTAACGACTCGGGTTAAGGCTTAGTGTTTAACCTTGTCGATCACAATACAAATCAGCAGGACAATGGTAGATGGAATCAGCCAGGCCAGGTTTTGCGCGCTTAACGGTAAGTTCAGTAAAGCTTCTGGTAAAAAGCCATCTAACCCCGCCACTTTTAAGCCATCAATCACGCCAAAGAATAAGGCTACTGCGGTGACCGGACGAATTACACGCGCTGGAGAATGGAAGTTTTTCCAGAAAAAGCCCAGTAAGATCACTACAATCGCAGGCGGATAAATCGCACTTAATACCGGCACTGAGAGTGCAATCAGTTTGGTCAGACCGAGGTTGGAAATCACCAGCGAGAAACCGACTAAGACAAATACCCAAGTACGATACCTAATGCGGGTAATTTGCGAGAAGTATTCTGCACAGGCACAGGTCAGGCCAATCGCGGTTACCATACAGGCAATGAAAATCATGGCACTTAAGAATAGTGAACCTAAGTCACCAAAAGCATGTTGCACATAGGCATGTAGGATCACTGCGCCATTGGCTGCATTCGGTGCTACTTCATGACTGCCCAAGCCCAGTTTGAACAGGCTTAAATACACCAGGGTTAAACCGATACCAGAGATCAGTCCGGCAATCATGGCGTATTTGGTCATCAGCTTTTTATCGCTGACCCCACGCGAACGTATGGCATTAATAATCACAATACCAAATACCAAGGCACCCAGGGTATCCATGGTTAAATAACCATTGACGAAACCTTCAGAGACTGGACTGTTGATATAGTTATTAATGGCTGGCGGAATATGACCCGCGGGAATGAACGTTGCTGCAACACCCAGAATAATTAACGATAAAATTTTCAGGGGCGACAGGAAATAACCCACCGTATCCAGAATCTTGTTGGGATACAGCGCAACAATAGTCACCACAATAAAGTAGATCAGACTGTAAATCAGCAAGCTGCTCGGAGCTGCACCAAAATAAGAGGAGAAACCAATTTCATAAGAAACGGTTGCGGTACGGGGAATGGCAAATAAAGGGCCTACCGCTAAATAACACACCACGGTCAAAATCAGACTGGCTGCTTTGCCCAGTGGCGAACTTAAAAGCTGGATCGAACCTTCTACACGAGACAGGGCAATAATGGTCAACACCGGCAAGCCCACGGCTGTAATTAAAAAGCCGAAAGCTGCTAACCAAACGTGTTCACCTGCCTGCTGTGCAACAATAGGCGGAAAGATAATATTGCCGGCACCGATAAATAGTGCAAAGGTCATTAAACCTAAGGCAATAATATCCCGTGTATGTAAACTCGTCATAAGGGAGATAGATCGGTTAAACAAAAGAAAGCGATTCTAGAACATGGCAACTGCTTTGGCTAATTTATTTTATAAATCTTATGAATTATTTTTATATATTGGCTTGGGAAATTGATCGGGTTGTCAAAAATTAGTGAAACTATATTGTTGATTTAATTTTTAAAAGATGAAAACTGTTAAATATCAAAAGATAAATTTGAAAAAACAGTCAATAAATATAAAGGTTTTTAATTGTTGAATATTTAAGCAGTAGTGGGTTTGTGGCAGATGGAACCGCTTGTGATCAAACAAAAGTCACTGAAAAGGACTATACTAAGCAAATGTTTCATAGGGGATTTTAAGCATGAGAGCGTCTGCCGTATCGATTAAAACCGAGCAGGATTTAGAAAAATTACGTGTTTCAGGTCGTTTGGCTGCTCAGGTTTTGGCGATGCTCGGGGAGCATATCAAGCCGGGCGTGACCACCGAATATTTAGATGACCTGTGTCACGACTATATCGTAAATACCTTGCAGGTGATTCCGGCCAATGTCGGCTATTGCGGCTATACCAAAACCACCTGTATTTCACCGAATGAAGTGGTTTGTCACGGTATTCCATCTGCGTCGGTTGTGCTTAAAGATGGCGATATTATCAATATTGATGTGGCGGTAATTAAAGACGGCTACTACGGCGATACCAGTCGCATGTATTACGTCGGCACGATCAAGCCGGAAGCGAAAAGACTGGTCGAAACCACCTATGCGGCGATGGTCGCAGGGATTCATGCGGTGAAACCGGGTGCGACTTTAGGCGATGTTGGTCATGCAATTCAAACTGTCGCGCAGCAGGCCGGCTATAAAGTGGTGCGTGAATATTGCGGGCATGGTATTGGTAAAATTTATCATGAACAGCCAAGTGTACTGCACTATGGCCAGCCGGGTCAGGGGCTACAACTCAAGCCAGGTATGGTGTTCACGATTGAACCGATGGTCAATGCCGGCGGCTCCAGAGTCAAAGAGCTCAATGATGGCTGGACCGTCGTGACCACCGATAAATCACTTTCTGCACAGTGGGAACATATGATTGCCGTGACTGAAACCGGCTTTGAAGTGCTGTCGCCGTGGCCGGAAGGTACTGGAGAATACCCGGAAATCTAGCTATAAAACGGCTTATTTATACTTTAAAAGTATTAAGTGATATAAATTAGCTATTTGTTAATGCTGTCTTTTGTACATATTATGTATTTATAGATTCTTGCTGTAGTTTCTAGTTTTTATAGCTTATCCATCCCTGGATAAGCTTTTTTTTTTGCCTGAAATTTGAGTTGGCTTTAACGCTGTGACAGTTTTTCCACCAGAAAATCAATAAACACCCGTACTGCCGGTAACAGGCCGCGACGGGATGGATACACGGCATGAAAAACCCCGTGCGGCGCACGCCAGTTTGGTAACACGCGTACCAGTTCGCCTGACTGAATATAGGGTTCCACAATATTGTCCGGGAGCAGGGCAATCCCACAGTCCTGACGGGCCAGTTGTGCCTGTAGCATCAGATCCGAACCCATTACGGTCGGGTTGACTTTAATTTTCTTCTGCCGCTGATGTTCATCATAGACCACAATATGCTGATCGACATGATCATCAGCCATACTGAGAATATGATGCTTGGCCAGATCTTCCGGCTGTTTCAGGTCGCCGTGCTGGTTTAAATAGGCCTGACTGGCAAAGAGATGCTGTTCAATGGTTTCAAAGGTACGAATCACCAGATTCGGATCATCATCCAGATTGCTGCGTACACGCAAGGCCAGATCAATCCCTTCATTAATCAGATCAACCCGGCGGTTACTGACCAGAAGCTGGACTTTAATTTCCGGATAGGTCTTTAAAAATTCCGGCAGAATTCTGGACATTTCATTCTGGGCAATGGAGACCGGCAGGCTAACTTTAATCAGGCCGCGCGGCTGAATACTCAGATGATCAACCAGATCATGCGCTGCCTGTGCTGCATTGGCCATCACCTGTGCATGTCGATACACGTTCATGCCAATATCGGTTACGGCAAAATGGCGGGAATTGCGCTGAATCAGGCGCACGCCCAAACGTTCTTCCAGATTGTGCACACGGCGGCTCAGTTTGGATTTGGGGATATCGGTTGCACGTTCTGCGGCGCTAAAACCGCCATGCTCAACCACCTGGGCAAAGCAGTAAAAATCATCGAGGTCCGAAAGCATGTGTAGTTATTCCATTTATGCAACGATAAGCAGATTAAATTATGATTGTTCTGGGCTGTCAATTTGATTTGTGCGGTTTTTGCAGCGTCTCTTTTCGCCTTTGTGATGCGTGGCAAGCTTAAGTTATGGCTACAAATCCTTTACACTAAGGATAAAGTCCATGAGATGATCAATACATGTCTTATCAACTGATTCAACAGCCCGATGCCGATGCCAACGTGATTTGTCCTTGCTGCCAGCAGGCGATTATTGACTGGTCACAAGAGCAGTATATTCAGCCCTGTGAGCATACGCTGTTTGTGGCGCTGGATTTGGGTTTTGAATATATTGCCGATGTATTTGAAGCAACCATGGCGCGTAGTGTCGATGAAATTCACGCACATGATGATCAGCTCAATATGTTTCAGGAACTGACCACAGCCAGCTTTCCGCATTATCTGATCATTCGCACTGATTTGGGTGTGCAGGATTTATCGCGTTATATCGGCATTGCTGTACCAGAATCCAATTAAAAAAAAATAAGCTTCATAAGGAGCTTATTTTTTATCATAAAGATCAGGCTGGTTTAGCCTTCAATTTCTTCCTCGACATCATCATCAGCACTGTCCATGCCCAGTTCTTTCAGCTTGCGGGTCAGGGTATTACGTCCCCAGCCCAGCAGTTCAGCGGCATGGCGTTTGCGGCCACGGGTCTGTTGCAGCGCGGCATTAATCAGGGTGCGTTCAAACATCGGTGTGGCGATGTCCAGAATTTTCATTTCGCCGTTTTTCAGTTTCTGTACGGCCCATTGACCCAGCAGCTCATCCCAGTGATGGATCGAGACGCGGTCTAAATGCAGATTGGACGGTACATCGCCTGATTTTTCAATTGGAATCTGTTTCAGTTCCGAAGGTAAATCTTCCGGATAGACTTCACGGCCGGTAATCATGACAGTTAACCAGCGGCAGGTGTTTTCCAGCTGGCGCACGTTGCCTTGCCAAGGCAGTTGCTGCATATACTCCTGGGTTTCCGGACGCAAGATTTTCGGACTCACGCCTAGCTCTTTACCGGCACGCGCCAGGAAGTGCTGCGCCAGCATTGGAATATCTTCACTACGATGCGCCAGTTTGGGAATATGAATCCGGATCACGTTCAGACGGTGATACAAGTCTTCACGGAAACGGCCTTCGTGTACCAGCTTTTCCAGATCTTGGTGCGTTGCAGCAACAATACGCACATCTACCTTCACCGGAATATGGCCACCAACACGGTAGAATTCACCATCGGCTAAAACACGTAATAAACGGGTCTGGGTTTCAAATGGCATATCGCCAATTTCATCCAGGAACAAGGTGCCGCCATTGGCTTGTTCAAAACGGCCCTGACGCTGGGTGTTGGCGCCGGTAAAGGCACCTTTTTCATGACCAAATAATTCGGTTTCAATCAGGTCTTTCGGAATGGCGGCCATGTTGAGCGCAATAAACGGTTTGCTGCTACGCGGTGAATGGCGATGCAGGGCATGTGCCACCAGTTCTTTACCGGTACCCGATTCACCATTAATCAGTACGGTAATATGCGATTGCGATAAACGGCCAATGGCACGGAATACTTCCTGCATTGCCGGTGATTCACCAATAATTTCGGTCGACTGAATGGGCTGTGCGGTTTTGGCTGATTCCTGTTGCTGTAATTTGGTGATATGCAAAATGGCACGATTCACCAGCGCTAGCGCTTCATCAATATCAAACGGTTTTGGCAAATATTCAAAGGCACCAGTTTGATAGCTCGACACTGCAGATTCCAGATCCGAATGTGCAGTCATGATAATCACCGGTAAATCTGGATAGCTGGCTTTGACTTTACCGAGGAAGGTCAGGCCATCAATACCCGGCATACGGATATCGGTCAGGATTACATCCGGTGCATCGACACCCAGTTGCTCCAGGGCAGATTGGGCTTCTTCAAAACTGGTGACGTCAAAACCTTCTTCCTTGAAGGTTTTTTCCAGTACCCAGCGCATGGCACGATCATCATCAATTACCCAAATTTTATTTCGCGACATGGTTAGACTCCCAAGGTATATATAAGCTAAATATTGTTTTTCCTGGAACAGATTGGCACTCAATCATTCCGTTGTGTTGATGCATAATATTCTGTGCGATGCTCAGGCCCAGTCCGGTGCCTTTGGCGCGCGCCGTAACCAGCGGATAGAACACCGATTCAATAATTTCTTCCGGCACACCGGGGCCGTTGTCTTCAATATCAATCCGTACCACCGAGCGATGAATCACGCCATTAATGGTGACCAGGCGCTGAATACGGGTTCTTAAAATCAGTTCGGGCTGATGTTCTGCAAAGAATTCCTTGTTTTCCATCATGGCCTGTACCGCATTGACGCTAATATTCAGCATGACCTGAATCAGCTGGTCACGATCCGCCATGACTTCCGGCAACGACAGGTCATAATCTCGAATGATTTTGACTTTTTTCTTGGTCTGGTTGGCAATTAGCGAGCGCACGCGTTCCAATGGTTCATGAATATTGACCAGTTCATAGCTTGGTAACTGACGTGAACCGAGCATGGTATCGGCCAGATTTCTGAGCCGATCGACTTCATTAATAATAATGTCGGTAAACTCTGCATATTGAGAGTCATTCAGACTGCGCGCCAGTAGCTGGGTTGCACCGCGAATGCCGGCCAGCGGGTTTTTAATTTCATGCGCCACGCCGCGCACCAGCTGCCGCGCCACCTGATGCTGTTGAATCAGATTTTCTTCTTTGGAAATTTTCAGCATCCGGTCAATCGGATTCAGTTCAATCAGCAATAAAGGATGATAGCTTTTGCCGGCATTCAGCTGCGAAGCGGTGTAATCGACATGAATGTCTTTAAAGTTGACATTAATGGTAGCTTCACGGCGGGTATAAGGCTGTCCGGTGCTTAAGGTATTTTGTAGCGCTTCGTAGGTATTAAATTCATCGGTCGGGAGATGCAGTAAATTCATTACCGGCTGTCCGGCAGCACGCAATAAACTGATATCAAACAGCGCCTCACAAGAGGAATTGAGGTAAAAAATATTCAGGTTGCTGTCAACCAGTAAAATGGCAGTGGTCAAATTGTCCACTAAAAGGCGATAGTCGATAGCCGGGCTTTGATCCATTAGCGGTGGCATCCTGTATTAAAATAGCGCAATGGCATCTTCATAAAGCAATAGGTTTCTGAATTAAGAACGTTAATGATGCAAATTAAGCAAAATGCACGCCAACTTTGTTCAAATTCCTGTAAATCAAGCCAATTTATGAGAAAAATGCGCTGAAATGGACGGGTTGATTCAGGTATAGCGGATAACGCCAGTGCTGTAAACCAAAAGTGAATCAAAATGGTGCAATATTGTGTATAAGCCGGCTTTAGTGGTTGTATTTTGGTGCATTATGCAAAGAGTGGGCTATTTCTCTATTTTTATGGCCAGAAAAGTCATACAATACGCGCATTCTAGTGGAGCGCAGATTCATGAAGTCCCCCAAAGTCGGTTTTGTTTCTTTAGGTTGTCCTAAGGCATTGGTAGATTCTGAACGAATTTTAACTCAGTTAAAGACTGAAGGTTATGATGTCGCATCGGATTATGACGGTGCTGATTTAGTCGTGGTTAACACCTGTGGTTTTATTGAATCTGCAGTACAAGAGTCTTTAGACGCCATTGGCGAAGCCATGAATGCCAATGGTCGCGTCATTGTGACTGGCTGTTTAGGTAAAGACGAAGACAAGATTCGTCAAATGCATCCGAATGTCTTAAAAGTGACTGGTGCAGCAGCCTATGAAGAAGTTATGGATGCCGTGCATCAGTATGTGCCGGAGCCACCAAAGCACAATCCGTTTATTGATCTGGTGCCAGAACAGGGGATCCGTTTAACCCCGAAACATTATGCTTACCTGAAAATATCAGAAGGCTGTAACCACCGTTGTACTTTTTGTATCATCCCGAGCATGCGTGGTGATTTAGTTTCCCGTCCGGTCGGTTCTGTTCTGGAAGAAGCCGCAGCGCTGAAACGTGCTGGTGTAAAAGAAGTTCTGGTCATTTCTCAAGATACTTCAGCTTATGGTGTGGATACCAAATACAAGCTAGATTTCTGGAACGGCCAGCCGGTTAAAACCAAATTCTATGACATGTGTGAAGCCCTGGGCCAGCTGGGTATCTGGGTCCGTTTGCATTATGTCTATCCTTATCCGCACGTCGATGCTGTGATTGACCTGATGGCGCAAGGTAAAATCTTGCCGTATCTGGATATTCCATTCCAGCATGCCAGTCCGAAAATCCTGAAACTGATGAAACGTCCGGCGCACAGTGAAAATACACTAGAGCGCTTAAATGTATGGCGTGAAAAATGTCCGGATCTGGTGATTCGTTCCACCTTCGTGGTTGGCTTCCCGGGTGAAACTGAAGAAGACTTCCAGATGTTGCTGGACTGGTTGAAAGAAGCGCAGCTGGATCGTGTCGGTTGCTTCACTTATTCACCGGTTGAAGGTGCAACCGCGAATGATCTGCCAGACCATGTGCCGGAAGAAATCAAGCAGGAACGTTATGAACGTTTCATGCAGGTGCAGCAGGAAATTTCAGCCGCAAAACTGCAAAAACGTATTGGTCAGACCATGACTGTGCTGGTGGATGATCTGGAAGAAGAATTCCCGGTTGCCGTTGCGCGTTCTTATGCAGATGCACCTGAAATTGATGGTAACGTGTTTGTTGAAGATATCGACAAGTCAAAAATTAAAGCAGGCGATTTGCTTGAAGTCGAAATTACCGATGCAGATGAATACGATTTATTTGCCAAGCTGATTGCGATCAAATCTGCTTAAGTACTGATATACAGAAAAAATTTAAATTAAATACTTTGGAGTTTGATGATGTTGGATTCTAAAAAGCCACGTTATGAACGTATTTTGCTGAAGCTTTCAGGCGAGGCACTGGCGGGTAACAAGGATATGGGGATTGATGCCCAAATCCTTGATCAGATGTCTTTGGCAATTGCGCACCTAGTCGGTCTGGGTGTGCAAGTGGGTATCGTGGTTGGTGGCGGTAACCTGTACCGTGGCAGCCAGTTACAAAAAGACGGTCTGGTCGGTCGTGTGACTGGTGACCAGATGGGTATGCTGGCGACTGTGATGAACGGTCTGGCCATGCGTGATGCTTTAGTACGCCGTAACATTAAAACACGTCTGCTTTCAGCACTGCCAATTGGTACCGTTGTAGAATCTTATTCAAGCCGTGATGCAATTCGCCACTTAACTCAAGGTGAAGTGTGCGTATTCGTTGCCGGTACAGGTAACCCGTTCTTTACCACAGATACGGCAGCCTGCTTGCGTGGTATTGAAATTGAAGCCAATCTGATTCTGAAAGCCACCAAGGTAGATGGCGTTTATAACAAAGATCCTAGCAAATACGAAGATGCGGTGAAATATGACACCCTGACGTTCGATCAGGTGTTAGATGAAAAGCTCGGCGTGATGGATTTAACCGCAATCTGCTTATGCCGTGACCACAATGTACCGTTACAGGTATTCGATATGAATAAAGCCGGTGCTTTACTTTCAGTGGTTATGGGTGAAAAAGAAGGAACTCACGTTACGAACTAATGTACGTGGGCCTGAAAGCTCTTTATACTACACGCTATTTTAGTAATTACATCTTTAAGAATTAAGTAAGGAAGATCATATGATTAACGATCTTAAAAAAGACAGCGAACAGCGTATGCAAAAGACTTTGGAGTCTTTGGAGCAAGGTTTTGCCAAAGTTCGTACCGGCCGTGCCCATCCATCAATCTTAAACGGTGTGATGGTTCCTTACTATGGCTCAGATGTGCCGTTAAACCAGGTGGCGAACGTGGGTGTTGAAGATTCACGTACTCTAATCGTACAGCCATTTGAACGTACCATGGTGTCTGCAATTGACAAGGCGATTCGTGAGTCTGACCTCGGTCTGAACCCGATTACCGCTGATTCGATTCGTGTGCCGCTACCAGCTTTAACCGAAGAAACCCGTAAAGACATGCAGAAAGTTGCGCGTTCTGAAGCGGAAAATGCCAAAGTGGCGATTCGTAACATCCGTCGTGACGTCTTGGGCGATATCAAAGCATTGTTGAAAGAAAAAGAAATTTCTGAAGATGATGAACGTCGTGCAGGTGATGATATCCAGAAAATCACCGACAAATATGTTGCTGAAGTCGACAAGCGTTTGGCTGCTAAAGAAGCTGAGTTGATGAAGGTCTAATTGTCGATGACCACATCTGAAGACTGTCAGACGCTTCCAAAACATGTTGCCATCATCATGGATGGCAACAACCGTTTTGCCAAGAAAAATCAATTGCAAAAAGGCGACGGTCACCGTGAAGGTAAAAATATTCTAGATCCGATTGTTGACTATTGTCGCAGCAAACACATTCAGGCACTCACCGTTTTTGCATTTTCAAGTGAAAACTGGAATCGTCCGCAATATGAAGTTGATTTACTCATGCAATTGCTGGAAGACACGATTCATGAGCAAATGCCGCGCATGGAAAAATACCAGATTGCCTTGCGTTTTATTGGTGATCGCAGCCGTTTATCCCCACATCTACGTGACTTGATGTTGCATGCTGAACAAAGGACTGCTAAGTTCAGTAGCATGACTTTAACCATTGCCATCAGTTATGGTGGCATGTGGGATATGGCAGAAGCAGCCAAACAGATTGCGGCTGATGTGCTGGCCAATAAAGTCGCGCTGGAACAGATTGATAGCACGCTGTTCGGTCAATATGTGTGCCTGGGCGATTTACCGCCTGTGGACCTGTTGATTCGTACGGGTGGTGATTATCGGCTGTCCAATTTCTTGCTTTGGCAGGCCGCGTATGCCGAACTGTACTTTACTCCGACCTTGTGGCCAGAGTTTAGTGTGGAAGAGCTGGATGATGCGTTTCATGTGTTTGCAGGACGCGAACGTCGCTTTGGAAAAACTTCAGAGCAAATCCAACAAGAGAAACTTGAGAATTAATACATGTTAGAGCGGATAATTACCGCATTGGTATTGGTCGCTGTGGTGCTGAGCTGTATGTTTGCAACTCAGTCCCATTATCCAATGTTTGTGCTGATGATTTTTGCAGCAGGGGTTGCGGGCTATGAGTGGTTCAAACTCATGCCAAGAACAACAAAATATGTCATCAAGCCCATGGCTTGGGGTTATGGTCTGGTGACCGCCGCTCTTTCCGCGCTTGCTTTATATTTTAGTGATATTGCGTTATTGCTGTGGTCAGCCTCGATTTTAACCTGGCTGCTCAGCCTGTATTGGGTGAAATCCTATCCTGAATATGATGGCTGGTACAATCCAAGCCTGAACTTTATTGGCTTTGTGCTCATTTCTGCCGCCGTGACTGCCATTTATGTGGTCTGGACCCATTCACCGTGGTGGCTGATGTATCTGTTCCTGCTGGTTTGGGGTGCAGATTCTGGCGCTTATTTTGTCGGACGCAAGTTTGGTAAAAAGAAACTGGCACCACATGTCAGTCCAAACAAATCGGTGGAAGGTTTATATGGTGGCGTGTTTACCGCCATCCTGATTGTGCTGTTTGTAGAAATTGTCTATCTGGACTTAAGCCTGACCCAACATATTTTATTCCTGATTCTGTCCATGATAACCGTGTTTAGTTCGGTACTGGGCGATCTGTTTGAATCCATGATCAAACGCCGTGCCGGAATTAAAGACTCTGGTCGTATTCTGCCAGGACATGGTGGAGTGCTGGACCGCATTGACTCCTTGCTCGCAGCGGCTCCAATCTTTGCTGCAAGCATGTATGTACTGAAACTTATTGGCGTAGATTTATAGATGTTACAAGCTGTTTGTATATTGGGTGTTACAGGTTCAATTGGTCAAAGCACCTTAAAAATACTGCAACAACATCCTGAAAAATATTCGGTATATGCCGTAACGGCTCACAGTCGTATTGCTGAGCTGGTTGAAATATGCAAACAGTTTCATCCCAAAGTGGCCGTGGTACCTGCTGCACAGGTCGATTCCTTAAGACAGCTGTTACAGCAGGCCAATCTTGCCGATATTGAAATCCTCTGTGATGAAGCTGGTTTAATAGCTGTGGCTTCACATCCTGAAGTGGATGTGGTGATGGCGGCAATTGTTGGTGCCGCAGGTTTAATGCCAACGTTGGCCGCAGTGCAGGCCGGTAAGCGCGTGCTACTGGCCAATAAAGAAGCTCTGGTGATGTCCGGTGACCTGATGATGCAGGCAGCGCGTGATCATGGCGCTTTATTATTGCCGGTCGATTCCGAACACAATGCAATTTTCCAGTGCCTGCCGCAAAACTATTTTGAGGTCGAGCGTAATGGTCAACCAAAACTGGGTGTGCAGCAGATTCTGCTGACCGCATCGGGTGGGCCATTTTTAAATCATAGTCTGGAACAGTTACACAGTGTGACCCCGGCGCAAGCCTGTAAACATCCCAATTGGTCTATGGGTCAAAAAATTTCCGTCGATTCCGCCACCCTGATGAACAAGGGTCTGGAGCTGATTGAAGCCTGCCATTTGTTCGCAGTAAAAGAACAATTTGTTACAGTGGTGGTGCATCCACAGAGTATTATTCACTCCATGGTTCAATATGTCGATGGAACAACTTTGGCGCAAATGGGTAATCCGGATATGTGTACGCCAATTGCGCATGCGTTGGCTTGGCCGGAACGTCTGCAGACGCATGTTCCGCCGCTGGATTTATTTATCCATTCACAGCTGAATTTTCAGGCACCGGACACCACGCGTTTCCCGGCCTTAAAGCTGGCGCGTCAGGCCATGCAGGCAGGTGGTATTGCACCGACCTTGCTAAATGCGGCCAATGAAATTGCAGTGGCATCTTTCTTGCAAAACCAGCTTGGGTTTACCCAGATTCCAGAAATTGTTGAACAGACCCTGAATCATCTGGCCAATCGCGCCGCAGATTCAATTGAAACCATTCTTCAGGCAGACCAGAATGCCCGTGCTTTTGCACAGCAGTGTGTGATTCAGACAGGAAGCTAAGACATGAGTGCCTTATTTATTATTGTTGCGGCCATTCTTTTGTTGGGGCCGTTAATTGCAATTCATGAATTTGGGCACTACTTTGTTGCACGCAAACTGGGGGTCAAAGTCCTGGTTTATTCTATTGGTTTTGGCCCGACAGTGCTGAAATGGACCTCGAAGAAATCCGGTATTCAATATCAGCTCTCGGCTTTGCCTTTGGGCGGCTATGTCAAAATGCTGGATGAACGTGAGGGCAATGTGGCAGAAGAAGATCTGCCTTTTGCTTTTAACCGTCAGCATCCGTGGAAACGGATCGCGATTGTCGCGGCAGGTCCTTTAATTAATCTGGTTTTTGCGATTGTACTGTTCTGGATTCTGTTTTTACCGTCTCAGGAACAGCTGAATACCCGTGTTGGGAAAGTCTTGCCACAAACGCCTGCGGCTGAAGTGAATATGCAGCCGGGTGACCGGATTACCGCAGTCGATGGTACCCAGGTTAGCACCTGGGAAAAACTGAATTTTGCTTTGGTCGATCGTGCCGGTGAAACAGGCACCATTCATATTCAGGCCAACCGTGATGGCCAGCTCCAAAACTTTCAATTACCGATTCAAGATTTCTTGAAAGATCAATCTCAGTCACCGCTTGAGGTACTGGGTTTCACGCCATATCGTCCGAATATTCCAGCGGTGGTCAGCAAACTGAGTGAAGATGGTGCGGCCATTCGTCAAGGGATGAAAGAAGGTGACCAGATTTTGGCGATTGACGGTGTTGTCATGAAAGACTGGTACGATGTGGTACAAGTGGTACAGGCATCGCCAGAGAAATTATTAAAGATTGATGTGTTGCGCCAAGATCAGCGGGTACAGCTGGAAATTATGCCGCAGGCCAAACGCGACAATATGGGCAACACCACCGGTATGTTAGGTGTACAAAGTGACCCTGGAAAAATAACAATTCCTGAAGAATATAAACAAACCATTCAATATAGTCCTACAGAAGCCTTAATGATGGCGGTCGATAAAACCGGTCAAATCTCCTCGATGATTTTGAACTCCATCGTCAAAATGGTGCGTGGTCTGATTGGTTTAGATAACCTATCTGGCCCGATTACCATTGCCAAGGTGGCAGGACAAAGCGCTGAAATGGGCTGGCAAACTTTTATTTCGTTTATGGCCCTAATGAGTGTAAGCTTGGGTATTCTAAATTTACTGCCAATTCCAATGCTGGATGGTGGACATTTGGTTTATTATTTTATAGAACTAATTCGTGGTAAACCTGTTTCTGAACAAATACAATTAGTTGGTTTAAAAATTGGTATGGTATTGCTCGGTAGCATGATGCTTCTGGCATTATTTAATGATTTTATGCGTTTATAACAACGTGGATAGGCAATAAATTTAACATTGGAAAAGACTGGCATGCAGCACACACATTTATTTATGCCTCTGGCACTGGTTAGTGCTATGGCAGCAGTACAACAAGTATATGCAGCAGATGAATTTATCGTAAGAGATATACAAATTGACGGACTTGTTCGTTTAACGCCAGCCAATGTTTATGGAATGATTCCTGTAAATAGTGGTGATCGTGTCAACGATGCCACCATTGCAAATGCAATTCGCAGCCTGTATGCCACAGGTTTATTCGATGATATTAAAGCTGCCCAGCAAGGCGATACCTTGGTATTTCAGGTGGTGGAACGTCCGATCATTTCGAAAGTCGAATTTAAAGGCAATAAATTAATTCCAAAAGAAGCCCTTGAAGAAGGCTTAAAGAAAATGGGCGTGGCTGAAGGTGAAGTGCTGAAAAAGTCTGCTTTGCAAACACTAGAATCGGAACTTGAACAGCAATACATGCAGCAAGGCCGTTATGATGCCGATGTCAAAGTCATTACCACAGCACGTCCGAATAACCGCGTCGACCTGACCATCGAGTTTATTGAAGGTAAAGCGGCCAAAGTTTTTGATATTAATATCATTGGCAATACCGTCTTTAAAGACAGCGAAATTAAACAGGCCTTTGCAGTCAAAGAAAGTGGCTGGGCTTCTGTGATTTCACGTAATGACCGTTATGCGCGTGAGAAAATGGCAGCAAGCTTGGAAGCTTTACGTGCGCTGTATTTAAACCGTGGTTATATCAACTTTAATATCAATAACTCCAGCCTGAACTTAAGTGAAGACAAGCAGCACATCTTCATTGAAGTGTCGATTGATGAAGGCGAACAGTTCAAATTTGGTCAAACCAAATTCTTGGGTGATGCTTTATATGCACCAGAAGAATTAAAAGCGCTGCAAATCTATAAAGATGGTGAAACCTATTCGCAAGAAAAGGTCAATGCGGTTAAGCAGCTGCTGCTTCGCAAGTATGGTAATGCCGGTTATTACTATGCAGAAGTGAATGTGGTGCCACAAATTAATGAAGAAACCAAACAGGTTGATCTGAACTATTACATCAACCCGGGTCAGCAAGTCACAGTACGCCGCATTAACTTCAGTGGTAACACCAAAACTGCCGATGAAGTGCTACGTCGTGAAATGCGCCAGATGGAAGGTGCATTGGCCAGTAACGAAAAAATTGATCTGTCTAAAGTCCGTTTAGAACGTACTGGTTTCTTTAAAACCGTGGATATTAAACCGGTGCGTGTTCCGAATGTACCGGATCAGGTTGATCTTAACGTTGCGGTGGAAGAACAGCATTCAGGTACCAGTACCTTGGCGGTGGGTTTCTCGCAAAGTGGCGGTGTAACTTTCCAGGCCGGTTTAAGCCAGACCAACTTCCTGGGTACCGGTAATGCCGTGTCGATTGACTTGTCGCGTTCTGAAACACAGGACTACTATAACCTAAGCGTAACCGATCCGTACTTTACCATTGATGGTGTGCGTCGCGGTTATAATATGTACTACCGTAAAACCAAACTGGATGATGACTATAACGTTAACAACTATGTGACCGACAGTTTTGGTGGCGGAATTAACTTTGGTTATCCAATTGATGAAAACCAGAGCATTAGTGCGGGCTTAAATATTGATAATACTGAAGTGACAACTGGTCCTTATGTATCGACTTATGTGGCAGATTATTTAGAAAGCCATGGTGGTCGAGAAACACAAAGAGGCGATCATTGTCCAGCAAATATCAATGCAGATGGGGAGTGTGTGGATGAAAATGGAACTCTAGTTCAAACCATCCCATATGGTCGAGAGTTTAAGGGTGACTTCCTGACTTATAACCTAAATTTAGGTTGGTCATATAATACCCTTAACCGTCCGATTTTCCCAACAATGGGGATGTCGCATCGGGTGAATGCAGAAATTGCTTTACCGGGCAGTGATGTGGAATATCAAAAAGTTACCTATGATGCACAGGCCTATTATCCGCTGGGCAAAGATTTTGTGCTGCGTGGCTATGGTAAGGTGGGTTATGGTAATGACTTACCATTCTATAAGAACTTCTATGCCGGTGGTTATGGTTCGGTACGTGGTTATGACAACAGTACCTTAGGACCAAAATATCCAGGTGTTTATTTCTCTGATATTGGAAAGACTGATCCATCTCCAGAAGAAGTGGGTGGTAATGCTTTAGTACAGTTTGGTACTGAACTGGCTTTGCCGGTACCATTTAAAGGGGACTGGGCACGTCAGGTTCGTCCGGTGATTTTTGCTGAAGGTGCACAAGTATTCGATACTCAATGTAATGTTTCTAATAACGATATTTTCGTAAATGGGGATTCAGTAAGTAGTAAACAGTACTGTGAAGATAACTTTGGCTTTGACTTTGGCAATATGCGTTATAGCGTCGGTGTAGGCTTTACCTGGATTACCATGATTGGCCCATTGTCCTTAAGTTATGCATATCCGCTGAATGAAAAACCAGGTGATGAAACCAAGAATATCCAGTTTGAAATTGGCCGTACGTTCTAAGTACGGTCTGTTCATGGATGCTTGAAATAGGGATAGATCAAGATGAAGAAGATACAACTGGCTGTTTTAGGTTTTACACTGTCCTGTGCCGCAGCGGCACAGGCGGCAGGTTATGGTGTGGTCAGCTTAGAGCGTGTGGTTGAAAGCAGCAGCTATTTAAAACAGCAAAATAGTGCATTGCAACAATCGCTTAAACCTCAAACCACTAAACTTGAACAGCTGGGTAAAGAGCTGGAAACATTACAGCAACGTGCTCAGCAGTCAGCAAATTTATCTGAAGCCGATAAACAGAAATTATCGGCGCAGTATCAGGCCAAGTTAAAAGAATTTAATACTTTACAGCAAGGTTTGCAGACCAAAGTGCAGGCTGATCTGCAAAAAATGAATGACAATTTTGAGCAGCGTATCAAGCAGGCAGCAGAACAATTGCGTAAAGAAAATAATTTAGATGTGGTTTTGAACAAAAACTCAGCACTTGCCTATGACCCTAAGTATGATTTAACTGATAAAATGATTCAAAAGGTTAATGCAATCAAGTAATCAATGAGTTATCAACATTATCGCTTAGAAGAACTTGCTCGTCTGGTCCAGGGCGAGCTGGTCGGTCAGGCCGATTTAGGTCTCCAGGGTTTAGCGAGCTTGGAGCTTGCTGAACCGCAGCACATTGCTTTTGTCAATGCTGACAAGTATGTGGAGCAGGCAAAAGTGTCTAAAGCGGGTGCTTTAATTGTCACGCCCGAGTTACAGCAGCAGCTTGATACGCATCAGAACTTTATTGTGGTGGCAAATCCCTATTTGGCGTTTGCAATTTTAACCCATGTCTTTGAGCGTAAGCACACTCAAACCGGTATTGAAAGTACCGCACAAATTCATCCCTCAGCGATCATTTCCGAAAGTGCTTATATTGGCCATTATGTGGTGGTGGGTGAAAATTGTGTGGTGGGTGATAAAACCATTATCCAATCGCATAGCAAAATTGATGATTTTGTTGAAATTGGTAAAGAATGTTTTATTGATTCGCATGTCACCATCACTGGTGAAGCCAAAATTGCTGACCGGGTCCGCATTCATGCCAATACCGTGATCGGGAGTGAAGGCTTTGGTTTTGCTCCGTATCAGGGCAAATGGCACCGCATTGTACAGTTAGGTTCAGTACAGATTGGTAATGATGTACGAATTGGTTCGAATTGTAGTATTGACCGTGGTGCGCTGGATGACACCATTTTGGAACATGGTGTCATAATTGATAACCTTGTGCAAATCGCGCATAACGTGAAAGTGGGGGCCAATACTGCTATCGCTGCAAAATGCGGTATTGCCGGCAGTACCATCATTGGCAAAAACTGTATTCTGGCAGGCGCATGTGGGGTCTCTGGTCATCTTTCTATTGCCGACAATGTGACTTTAACCGGAATGTCAATGGTCACAAAGAGTATTTCTGAACCAGGAACCTATTCTTCGGGCACCGGTGCATTACCAAATGCGCAATGGAAACGCGCGGTGATTCGCTTCAGACAATTAGCAGATGTGCCATTGACCCAATTGCAGAAAAGACTCGATCATATGCAGACTCAAATTGAGTCCCTTGAATCAACTTTAAAATTGCGTAAATAATTATGATGACTGAGTCGAATACCCCAACATTTACGAAACCTGAATTGCCAATGCATATTCAAACCATCCGTGAATATTTGCCACATCGTTATCCATTCTTATTGGTAGATCGAATCGTTGATGTAACTGACAACGGGATTGTGGGTTATAAGAACGTTTCGATTAATGAAGAGTTTTTACAAGGACATTTCCCTGAATATCCAATTATGCCAGGGGTGTTGATTGTAGAAGCGCTGGCACAGGTTTCAGGCGTGCTTGGCTTTATTATGAATAATCAGAAACCGACTGCGGGTGCATTATTCCTATTTGCCGGTGCCGAAAAAGTTAGATTTAAAAAACAAGTGGTTGCAGGCGACCAACTTGTATTAAAATCAGAATTAGTAATGCAGAAACGTGGTATTTACAAATATAATTGTATCGCCACGGTCGATGGCATTGTTGCAGCAACCGCGGAAATTATGATTTCGCATCAGAAAACAGAGCAAGCATGAGCAATAACCCCCTCATTCACCCCACCGCTATAATTGACTCCTCTGCAGTCATTGCGCCTGATGTGCAAATTGGACCTTATAGTATTATTGGTCCGAATGTCAGCATTGGTGCGGGTACAAAGCTGCATTCACACGTGGTGGTGGGTGGCTATACCCGTATTGGTGAGCATAATGAGATTTTCCAGTTCGCAAGTGTCGGCGAAGTCTGTCAGGACCTGAAATATCAGGGTGAAGAAACTTGGCTGGAAATTGGTGACTATAACCTGATTCGTGAACATTCCAGCTTGCATCGCGGGACGGTTCAGGACAAAGGCATCACTAAAATTGGTAGCCACAACCTGTTGATGGTCAATACACATATTGCACATGATTGTATCGTGGGTGATCACAATATTTTTGCTAATAATGTTGGTGTCGCAGGGCACGTGCATGTCGGTGATTATGTGGTGGTGGGTGGAAACTCGGGTATTCATCAGTTCTGTAAAATTGACTCTTACAGCATGATTGGCGGCGCATCTTTAATTCTGAAAGATGTACCGGCCTATGTGATGGTTTCGGGTAATCCTGCGCATGCTTTTGCTATGAATATTGAAGGTATGCGTCGTAAAGGCTGGTCGAAAAATGTGATTCAAGGATTACGGGACGCCTTTAAACTGATTTACAAATCAGGATTAACCACTGAAGAAGCCATTCAGAAAATCCGTGCAGAGATTCTGCCAGAAGTGCCAGAAGCACAGCGTTTAATTGATTCACTAGAACAGTCTAAACGCGGGATTGTACGCTAACACGCTGTTTGAAGCTGATTCAAAAAACTGCTCCAATTGGGGCAGTTTTTTTATATCCAGATTTTGAGGTTTCTTGAACATCAGATACAAATTTCTACTCGTGCTTGGCCCGGATTTTGCTCATATTCAAGCTATACAATAAAAATTATTGCGGGAGAGCGGCACTTGGTGCTCGCCGAAGGAGCAACGACCCCGGAAACTCTCAGGCAAAAGGACCGTAATAATTCAAAAATCTGGAGAGAAGCACGCGCAGTGCTCACCGAAGGGGATGGTTGGGCTGAACATCAGTTCAATCGAAGCTCTCAGGTACCCTGACAGATGGGGCATCACGTCTGGAACAGCTGTTCCAAGGAGCGTTTTATGCCGCATGTTGTTGTCATTGGTGCAGGAATTACCGGGGTCACTTCAGCCTATGAGCTGATGCGTTTGGGCTATCAAGTCACGGTGATTGACCGGCATTTATACCCGGCGATGGAAACATCGTATGCCAATGGTGGCCAGTTATCAGCCAGTAATGCAGAAGTCTGGAATCAGAAAGCCACTGTACTGAAAGGCCTGAAATGGATGTCGCAAAAGTCGGCGCCGCTCTTATTAAATCCTGCATTTGATCTGCATAAGTATGGCTGGCTGATCGAGTTCTTAAGCAATATTCGCCATTATGAACACAATACCCAGGAAACAGTGCGCCTGGCACTTCTGGCACGCAAACGTTTATTTGAAATTGCAGAACAGGAACAGATTGATTTCAATTTGGAAAAACGTGGAATTTTGCATTTTTATCATAATAAAGCGGATTTTGACTTTGCAATTCGGGTCAATGATTTGCTCTGTCAGGGCGGGCTGGAGCGTTATCAGGTCAGTCTGGATGAAATCCGCCAGATTGAACCAAGTTTAACCGGACAGTATTATGCGGGTTTTTATTGCCCGGGAGATGCCACCGGCGATATTCATAAATTCACGGTGGGGCTGGCTCAAGTCACCATGCAGCAGGGTGTACGTTATATTTTTGGCCGGGATGTTCAGGATATTGAGCTAAACGCCCAGCAGGTACAGCTGAGTTATCGGCCAGCCATTGAAGATCCTCTGGCAGATCAGCCGATGGTAGAAACCTTACATGCCGATGCCGTGCTGATTTGCGGCGGTGTGAGTAGTTATCAATTGGCGCGACAGGTAGGTGATCGGGTCAATATTTATCCGGTCAAAGGCTATTCCATTACCGTCAATTTACAGGATGAGCAGAGCCAGAAGCAGGCGCCTTGGGTCAGTCTGCTAGATGAAAGTGCCAAAATTGTGACCTCTCGTTTAGGCGCAGATCGGCTGCGGATTGCCGGAACAGCCGAATTTAATGGCTATAACCGCGATATTCGCCATGACCGGATTCAGCCACTGGTGCGCTGGGTACAGCGGAATTTTGATATTTCAACTGAAAGCGTGGTGCCGTGGGCAGGTTTACGCCCGATGATGCCAAATATGATGCCGGTGATTCGGCAGGGCCAGCATCCACGGGTATTTTATAATACCGGCCATGGGCATCTGGGCTGGACCTTATCTGCGGCGACAGCACTGATGATTAGTCAGGAAATTGCGCAGCATTATCCGGTGACCGGGTAATGAGAACATTCAGTTGAGCTCTGTTTTAAAGTAACAGGGCTTTAGGAGAGATGCTGATCATCTGCCGGGTTCTGGCAAAATAAATTCATCAAAATAACGCAAATCGCTGTCAATTCAATGAGCTATTTGGCTTATACTCAGGCTTTAAATAAAATATTTTCGTTTTAAGATTTTGAACTGCCATTAAAAAATGGATTGAGATGCTGCCCTCCTGGGCAGACCGCGATATGTATGGATAAACGATGGCAAATATAATTCTGGTTGCGCTATTTCCTTTAATCTTTCTGATTGCGTTGGGCTATGTACTCAAGCGCTTTAGGTTTCTGGAAGATAAATTCTGGCACGGTGCAGAAAAGCTCAACTACTATCTACTATTCCCGGTGATGCTGTTTTTGGGCTTGGCGCATGCTGAAATTCAGGCCAGTGAGATTCGCCACATGATGCTGGGAGCAGGTCTGACCCTGCTGATTGCGGTTTGTTTGTTATATATTTTAAAGGCGCTGTATGGCACTGCAGCGGCGCGTTTCGGTGTGTATATGCAAGGGATGGTGCGTTTTAATACCTATATCGGCTTAGCACTGTCGGCGTCTTTGTTTTATCAGCAAGGTATGGCGCTGTTTGCTATTCTGCTGGTGTTTTGCATTCCTCTGGTCAATGTGCTTTCGGTTTTGGCTCTGACCAATTCAGAAGGGATGCGCTTGCAATCCATCCTGTTATCATTGTTGAAAAATCCCTTAATTTTAGGCTGTATTGCAGGCGGGGTGTTTAATCTGCTGAATTTACGCTTATGGATTGGCTTTGAAAATTATTTAAAACAGATTGCCATTTCCAGTTTGCCATTGGGCTTGATGTGTATTGGTGCAGCATTACAGTTTCAGGGGCTGCGTAAAGATCTGCGGACCTTGTTATTAAACACTTTTGGACGCTTGCTGTTGATGCCGATGATTGCGTTGGCGACCTGTCTGGCATTGAATCTGCCGGCCCTACATACCCAGATTCTGGTGATGTTTTTTGCCTTACCGACGGCCTCATCGGCTTATATTCTGACCAAAGTTTTGGGGGGAGATAGCCAGCTGATGGCCAGTGTGATTAGCCTGCAGACTGTGTGTGCGGCGTTCAGTTTGCCATTGATTTTGTGGTGGGTGATGTAAAGCGCTGTCAGGTTTTAATCATACAGACGATAAATACCGCTAAAACGCTCGCAGCCTTTTTGTTCAGTACGCACGGCTAAATAAGCCTTCTGGAAGTCGAGCTGGTAATTGCAGTCATGTTCATTATCAATAATATGCTGCTTTTGCTGCGGTGAGGTATAGGCCAGTAAGGAAATGGTTTGGGTGTCTAGCTTGTTGTTTGGACTGCGATAGGCCACACCTTCAATTTTAATACTGTCTTTATTTAGTTGATGAATCTGCAAATGTACCGGCTGCTTGGCCAGTTGTCCCTGTTCAAATTTCAGATAATGCTGGGTCATGCTCTGGTTCATCGAGCTAAAGAAATTTAACTGATCCAGACGCGCTTCAAACTGCTGTTTAAAACACTCGGTCGTTTTACACTGCTGCGCACGTTTAAACCAGAGCTGATGGGTATCTTGCAGAATACGCAGCGGGGCATCAGTCACCAGAAAAGCCGTCAGAAACTGATCATTGAGCTGCTCACGAATCTCCTGTAAATCGGCATGGCAGATTTTATTGAAAGCAGGCGTGTTGGCCTGCTCGCAATTGATTTTCTGTGCATGCGACAGCGGGGTGCCCGCGGCGCCCAAAAACAACAGGGTTCCAATGATTTTTATAAGATTCATCTCGGTTTTCAACAGCATGATCGCTTATACTTTCATTAGCTTGCGTAAGCTAACTATAGCGAAAGAGAAACTGTGAATACAAGATTTCAATCGTTTATTTCTGAAGGAGTTGAATATGGTTGCACAAATACGAATTGGGCAGGGAATAGACGTACATGCCTTTGAAGAAGGCGATTTTGTGACATTGGCCGGGGTTAAAATTCCACATACCCATGCTCTGAAAGCCCACTCAGATGGGGATGTGATTTTGCATGCACTGTGCGATGCCTTATTGGGTGCATTGGCACTGGGCGATATTGGGCAGCATTTTCCCGACACCGATCCTGAATTTAAGGGCGCTGACAGTAGGGTGTTGCTGAAATATGTTTATCAGCTGATTTTAGACCGCGGTTATTTGCTGAATAATGCCGACATTACCGTGGCCTGTGAACGCCCGAAACTGGCCAAGCACAATCTGGAAATGCGCCAGAGTATTGCTGATGTGCTGGATGTGGATGTGACTCAAATCAGCATTAAAGCCACCACCACGGAAAAATTAGGCTTTACCGGACGTCAGGAAGGAATTCTGGCTACAGCTACGGTGTTAATTTGTCACGCAAAGTGATCGGTTTTCATTAAGGAAATTTGCAGTTCCTGGGTTGCTTTACGGCCCTGAAGTTGTAAGGCAACAGCGTGAATCAGACCGGTCCAGGTTTCATTCGGTTCCCAGATCTGGTGCAACATTTCTTGCGCGGTTGGCATGTCCATATTCATATAATACTGACGATACAAATACATCAGGCTGCTGACATGCTGATTGGTGCCGCAGTGTAGCCAGACCATCTGATCCTGTACCAGATGATCAATCAGGTCTAAAACCAGCAGACACTGGGCGTCAGATGGGGTTTCCCAAGAAATCGGTAATTGTACATAGTTCAGGCCCAGTTCCAGACAGATTTTATCTTCATTGGCTAGATGCTGCTCGGCATCACTCAGTGCGACATTAACCACAGTGGTAATGCCATATTCTTTAATCTGACGTAACTGTTCCGCATTCGGCTGGCCGGATGTGTACAGGTGTTCATGCACAAACTGAAAGTGATCAATTTGGCTTAAAGCGGTTTCAATTTCATTCATCAGATAAAATTTCCTGCAACTGAAATGGAAACGCCATCTTGACGATGGCGTTTTTGAGTCAGTTTTAGCGGCTGGCTAAAACCTCTTTCAATGCTTCATGCATCTCAAGCAGGGATTTTTCAGTGGTTTCCCAGTCGATGCATCCATCGGTAACAGACTTACCATACTCCAAATCGCAAAGATTTGCAGGAATATCTTGACGACCGCCTTTCAAATGACTTTCGACCATAATCCCGACAATTGATTTATTGCCATCTAAAATCTGTTCGGTGATGTTTTTTAAGACCAGTGGTTGCAGGTACGGGTCTTTGTTGGAGTTGGCATGACTGGTGTCAATCATGATTTTGGTGCTGACTTTGGCTTTAATTAGCGCTGCTTCTGCATCGGCGACTGAACCGGCATCATAGTTTGGCTTGCCATTACCACCACGCAATACCACGTGCGCATAGTTGTTACCGCTGGTACGAATTACCGACACCTGACCATGTTCGTTCAGCCCCAGGAAGCTGTGACCATGTTTTACAGACTGCATTGCGTTGGTCGCAACAGTTAAGCCGCCATCGGTACCATTTTTAAAGCCAACCGGTGAAGACAGGCCAGAAGACATTTCACGGTGAGTCTGACTTTCTGTGGTACGCGCACCAATCGCTGACCAGGAAATCAGATCCTGATAATACTGTGGAGAGTTCGGGTCCAGTGCTTCAGTGGCACAAGGCAGACCTTTTTCATTCAGTTCCAGCAGCAGTTTACGGCCAATACGCAGACCTTTTTCAATATTGAAAGAGTCATTCATGTCCGGGTCGTTAATCAGACCTTTCCAGCCCACGGTCGTACGCGGTTTTTCAAAGTACACCCGCATTACGATGTATAAGGTATCTTTTACTTTTTCGCTCAGCACTTTCAGGCGGTCTGCATAATCATGTGCTGCCACAGGATCATGAATCGAGCAAGGCCCAATGACCACAAACAGACGTTTGTCTTTACCATCAAGAATATTGCGGATGGTTTCACGACCTTTCAGTACGGTGTGATAAGCAGAGTCAGTCAGTGGAAGTTCTGCTTTGAGTTCAGCAGGGGTCACAAGTGGCTGGATGCTTTTAATATTCACATCATCGATATCTGAAGGTGTAATAGGGTTAGACTGTAAAGTGTTCATTGCCGTCACTGGTTTAATCGTATACAAGATTGTTTAATAGCCTGAATATAACACGAATATAGCAGCCTATTGTTATAAAAAAGATCAATAGATTACTGAAAAAAAAGTGATGAATCGCAGAGATAAATTAAACTGGCGATGTTTTTTCAGCGCTCACCACCATCGCCGCTTCAACTGGTTGTGCCGGTTTGGATTTGACCGGGTTCAGCATAAAGTTCACCCCAAGCGCGAACAGGGTAATGCCCAGCACTTTACGGATAATTTTTTCAGGCAGGCGTGAGCTGACTAAAGTACCGACCACAATTGCCGGAATAGAACCGACCAGTAACCACATCAGCAGTTCAAAATCGACATTGCCCGAGGTCATGTGCCCCATACCGGCGACAAAGGTCAGTAAGACTGCGTGGACCACATCGGAGCCGATAATGCGGATCATTGGCAAGTTCGGGAACATTAGCACCAGCGCCATAATGCCGAAGGCACCTGCACCCACCGAAGATAGGGTGACGAACACACCCAGGACAATTCCCATCACCACAATCATCGCGCGCTTGTTGGTGGCCTTCAGGTCGACCTTTTCCAGGTCTTGAGTCATATCTGGCAATTCATGTTTGCGATATTTGTTGAAAAATTTTTCAATCTGGCTGCGGAAAATAATAGATATGCCGGTTAGGGTCAGCATAAAGCCCAAGACCATGGTCAGCACAGCTTTATAATGCGTGGACTGGCTTAAATAGTTGTCGAGTACCCAATGCGTTGCAAAAGACGCCGGGATACTGCCGACAGACAGCCAGATGACAATTGGCCAGACGATATTCATTTTTTTGGCATGGACCAGTGAACCACAGAATTTGGAAATTGCGGCATAGAGCAGATCGGTACCAATGGCAATGTGCGGTTCAATCTTAAACAGGCTGATTAAAATCGGGGTCATTAACGAACCACCGCCTACACCGGTCACACCTACACAGAAGCCAACCAAAACACCTGCCAAAATAAACTCAACTGCACCAAACATGGGGATATGCCATACATCAAAAAACGTGCTTATCTTATGACTTTCGGATATAAGTCGTTGGCATGATTAATGATTTGCTTATTCTAAAAAATGCTAAAGATGAGAAAAAGATCAACATTTATAGTGAAACAGCGTGGAGTAGATCTATCTGAAATCTGCTGGATTTAAAGCTGAAAAAAAGGGGATTTTTTAGTAAAAAGATCAGGATGTGCAGGGCCGAATAGACGGATTTTGTGATGACAGCGCAGCAAAATGGAAAGATAAAAAGATTAAAAATAGCAGGAAATTTCACTTTAAAATTATTATTTGTGTATTCAGTATCATTACATAGGGATGACATGTGTTGGGGTTTTGGATTTTATTTGATCAATCTTTCAGCATGATAAAAAGCAGTTAATGGTCATGAAACTGCAAGTCAGGTGGAATAGAGTGAAATAAAGCGGTGAAAGCGTAATAAATGAATGAGCCCAGCACAGCATCATCAATCAAACCTGATAGTCATGCTGTATAAAAACAAAGCAGTTAAAATATAGAAAAACCTGAATTTTTTCTCGGCTCAGAACAAACAGTCGTTACAGTCACTTCAAGCAGAATATGTTAAAATTCCACGCAGCAATTGAAGGAGCAAGGTCTTGCAAAAACGAAAACTGAAAATAGGCATTGTGGTGGGAGAAGTTTCTGGGGATACCTTGGGTGCCAGACTGATCCGCCGTTTTCGTGAGCAAGGCATTGAGGCTGAATTTGAAGGTATTGGCGGCCCGCAAATGATTGCTGAAGGCTTTAAAAGCTATTATCCGATGGATATTTTGTCGGTCATGGGCATTGTTGAAGTCTTAAAAGACATTAAAAAGCTGTTTGCCGTGCGTGATGGATTGGTTGAACAGTGGGTCAAGGAGCCGGTCGATGTTTTTATTGGGATTGATGCGCCGGACTTTAACCTGCGTTTATCGAAAAGCCTGAAGCAGAAAAGTCCAAGCATTAAAACCGTGCAGTATGTTAGTCCTTCGGTCTGGGCGTGGCGTCAGGGTCGTGTTCATGGCATTAAAGCCAATATTGATCTGGTGCTGTGTTTATTTCCATTTGAAAAAGCCTTTTATCAAAAATGGCAGGTTCCGGCTGCCTTTGTCGGGCATCCATTAGCGAGTCAGTTGCCTGTCGATAATAATCTGGCCGATGCCAAACTGGAACTGGGGCTGGAAGCTTCGCAAAAGCATATTGCCTTATTGCCCGGTAGTCGTCGTGGTGAAATTGAGCGTTTAGGGCCATTGGTTCTGGCAGCCGCTGAAATTCTGGCTGCGAAATATCCAAACTATCACTTCTTAATTCCCGCCATTAACGATGCGCGTAAACAGCAGATTGAAAGTTTATTACAGCATTGTGCTGCTGATCTGAGATCACGGGTTAGTCTGCTGGAAAATACCGATACAGAATCAAAAATTGGCCGTCAGGTCATGAATGCAGCGGATATTGTTGCGCTGGCTTCAGGTACTGCAACGTTGGAAGCGATGTTATTGCATCGTCCAATGGTGACTTTTTATAAGCTCAACCGGATTACCTACTGGATTGCCAAACTGCTGGTTAAAATTCCGTATTACTCGCTACCGAATATTATTGCCGGCAAAAAAGTCATTGAAGAGCTGATTCAAGAAGAGGCTACACCAGAGCGTCTGGCGCATGAAATTGAAAAGCTGATGCATATCGAAGCTGCACAAATTCAGGTGATGCAACATCGTACCATGCATAAACAGCTGCTATCCGGCAATTGTGAAGACCCGGTAGCGGCGATTCTGGCTATTTTATAAGAGCCTGCTGAAACTGCTGCCGGTACTGGCTTGGGGTCAGGGCAAACTGTTTTTTAAAAGTCTGGCTAAAGGCGGTTTCAGAAGAATAGCCAACTTTATAGGCAATTTGCTGGATTGAGAGCTGGCCATGACGTAAATATTGAGCCGCCAGTCTTAAGCGATGCTGCTGCAAATAGGCCAGTGGCGATTCGCCAACAATCTGGGCAAACAGATTGGCAAATTTTGAGCGCGACATGCAGCATTGTTCGGCTAGGGTTTCGACGGTCCAGCTTTTTTCCGGTTGTCCATGAATGGCGGTTAAAGCATTGGACAGTTCCGGATGGGTCAGGGCACTGAGCCAGTTATTAGAATCATTCAGCTGGGCAATATAATCACGCACACATTCAATAAATAAAATACTGATCAGATGATCAAGAATTTTATCGCGGCCGGGCCGGATCTGATGGCTTTCTACTGCCAGAAACTGTAAGCCAATTTGCAACCATTCCGGGGCGGTGCTGCTCATAATATGATGAATATGCATATAGTCCGGCAAGGCATTTAACAGCGGCTTGGCCATAATGCTGTCCATTGTGCCGTGCATGGCTAAAATAAATGATTTTTCACCGGATGCTTCACCAAACTCGATGGTCTGCTGGCGTTTCTGCTGAAACAGGTCACTAATATCCAGGGCATCTAGCCACTCCAGTTGCGTGCTACTTTTGCCAACATGGCTACCGCCGGAAGGAATCAGCACAATATCACCGGCCTGCGCATAGACCTGACGCTGGGTCGATAATTCCAGATATAATTCACCACTTAGTACCACATAGGCAATAATGGCGCTGTGATCCTGATATTGAAATGCCCAGTTTCCCTGTGGATTCAAATAGATAAATTCAGATTTGTTGAGATGAATATCATCAAAAATTTTACTTAAAGCATCCATACCGGGTTGATATCTTCTTATTTCGAGCTTAGCTATTTGGTCATTAAGCCTGAATTTATCGTGTGATGAAAGGCCAATTTCAGGCAATGTGGGCCAAAGACGTTTACATAGCTTTTTTGGACGTTTGCAACTGTTCTCTGTGGCTTGTTTGCTGAAATATATAGATAAGTTAAGCAGGATGGAAGTGCAGGCAATGAATGCTCCGCTACAGCTCACAGAACAACAACAGCAATTTTTACTTGGAAAATCCGGTCTGGCTTTAGATAAAAAACGTTATTTATGGCTGATTAGCCCATTTTTACCGGTTTTGGGTATTGGGATTCTGGCCGGTTACCAGTTTGCACCGAAACCATTTAAAACTGTATTTGCTCTAGGTGGACCACTGTTAATTCATGTGATTATTCCCAGCATTGATACTCTGGTTGGTAAAGATGAGCACAATCCAAGCCCGGAAGAGGTCAAGCTCTTGGAGCAGGACCCGTATTATTCCCGTCTGGTAAAAAGTTTTATTCCTTTGCAGTATATCGCCAATATTTATGCGGCCTATCTGGTCTCACGTAAAGAGACTTCGCTGCTGGATAAAATTTTTCTGGGTGCGTCGATGGGACTGGTTAATGGGGTGGCGATTAATACTGCACATGAACTGAGCCATAAATCCTCCAAACTGGAGCATTATCTGTCGCATCTGGCGCTGGTGCCGTCGGGTTATAACCATTTCCGGATTGAACATCCGTATGGGCATCATAAACGCGCTGCAACCCCAGAAGATCCGGCGTCTTCCCGTATGGGCGAAACCTTTTATGAGTTCTGGCCACGTACGGTGAAAGGCTCGTTTAAATCGGCAATTGAAATTGAAACCCAGCGTTTAAAACGCAAAGGCAAGAATTTCTGGTCCAAAGACAATGAATTGCTACAAGGTTGGGGCATGAGTGCGCTGTTTCATGCCGGAATGCTGGCCAGCTTTGGGAAAGGCATTGTGCCGTATTTAAGCACGCAGGCCTTTTATGCCATCAGCCTGTTTGAACTGGTCAATTATATTGAGCATTATGGCTTGCTTCGACAAAAAGATGCGCAGGGCAAATATGAGCGTACCCAGCCGGAACATAGCTGGAACAACAATAATATTGTCACCAATCTGTTTTTATATCAGTTACAGCGTCATTCCGATCATCATGCCTATCCGACCCGTCCATTTCAGGCCTTGCGACATTTTGATGAAGCGCCTGAATTGCCAAGCGGTTATGCCAGTATGTTGCTGCCGGCGCTGATTCCACCGCTATGGTTTAAAATGATGGATAAACGCGTGTTCAAGCATTATAAAGGTGATTTAAACAAAGCCAATATCCAGCCGAAACGCCGTTTAAGCCTGTTTAAAAAGTTCGGCCTGAAGGCAGATTAAGTATAGAAAAATCCATTCGACTGTTTTAGTCAGCCCTATGGTGAGTAGGGCTTTTTTGTACGCAGGCGGTTGATGTTACCCAGATTCATGTTCATTTAACGCTCTTTTCCATCCAGATTTCACAGGCATGACTATGACCGGTCTGGCCTTGTGGGGCAGACAAATGTACAAAACCGAGCTTTTCATAGAGTTTCACTGCCTGCCACAGTGATGCTGTGGTTTCCAGATAGCAGGACTGAAAACCGGCCTGCTGGGCAAAGTCAAAAGCGTGTTCCAGAATCTGTTTGGCAAATCCGTAGCCACGTACTGCTGGCAGAAAATACATTTTCTGGATTTCCAGGCGGCTTGGATCACCCTGCAAAGGCGCAGCACCGCCACCACCAAAAATGTCGCCTTGATTATTGGTAACGACCCAATACTGTGCGTGTGGCTGTGAATACACCGCATATAAATCATCGACCGCAGCATCGGCCACGGCAAAACCGGATTCCGGCGCCAGTCCAAATTCTTTGGAAACCTCACGAATAATACGGGCCAGTGCAGGATTATCTTGGGCTTGAATCGGGCGTAAAAAATACATAAGCGCAGTGCTAAAAGATAAAGAGATGAATTTTATCACTAAATATTCATCTCTTGAGCAGATTTGAGGTACATCTATTGGACTTTAAATGTCGCTTGATGCTGTACTCGGTATCTTATTTAAGTTCACTGGAACTTTTGCCCAGTTCACGTCGGGCAATAATCAGTTGCTGAATTTGCTGGGTGCCTTCAAAAATATCCAGGATTTTGGAATCGCGCGCCCATTTTTCCAGCAGTTCATCTTCGTTATAGCCCACAGCGGCGGCCAGTTCTACACACTTCAGGGTAATTTCATTCCCGACACGGCCAGCTTTGGCTTTGGCAATTGAGGCTTCTTTGGAATTAGGCTGCTTGTTATCGGCCATCCAGGCAGCTTTAAGCATTAATAAACGCGCTGCTTCCCATTCGGCTTCCATGCGATAAATCTGCGCGGCTATCTGGGAGCTGTGTAAATAGGTGGTCTGATAATGCTCATCTAGCTCATGTTTAAAAATCTGCTTGATCCGTTCCAGGGATGCTTTGGCACAGCCAATGGCCATGGCCGCGACCAAAGGACGGGTGTTGTCAAAGGTTTCCATCACCCCGGCAAAGCCTTTGGAGACATCAATCTCGGCATTGCCAAGTAGGTTGCTGGCCGGCACCCGGCAATCGACAAAGCTGATGGCTGCAGTATCCGAGGCTTTAATCCCGAGTTTATGTTCCAGTCGTTCTACGGTCATGCCGGGTGTACCTTTCGGTACCACAAAAGACTTGATGGCCGCACGGCCAAGCTTTTTATCCAGTGTGGCCCAGACCACCACGGCATCGGCGCGTTCACCCGAGGTCACAAAGATTTTCTCGCCATTCAGAATATAATCATCGCCATCTGCGACCGCTGTGGTGCGAATTGCCGCTGAATCGGAGCCGCAGCCGGGTTCGGTAATGGCCATGGCGGCCCAGGTGTCGTGAAAACGCTGTAACTGTTCGTCATTGGCCACTGCGGCAATGGCAGAGTTCCCCAGTCCCTGACGCGGCATACTCAGCAACAGGCCGGTATCGCCATAACACATTTCGACAATACTTAAAGCGGTGGACATATTGACGCCGTTTTTATTGCCACTGGCGGTATCACCGCGTTTATTCACTGCAGCGCCGGCGTTCATGCCATCACCACCGGCATTCATGCCATCGACCACTGAGGCTAGCATATCCAGTTCTTTCGGGTAGGCATGTTCTGCCTTGTCGTATTTACGTGAAATTGGACGCAGGACATTTAGGGCGACTTCATGTGCCTGATCAATCAGCAGTTTAAATTTTTTCGGGTTCTGTAAATTCATGGGCTGTTCCTTATTTTTATGGTTATTTAGGCATGCAGGCCAGACTGGACAATCGCGGTCGCGCGCAGATCACGATACCAGCGCTCGACCGGATGTTCTTTGGTAAAGCCGTGACCGCCCAGAATCTGCACGCCATTTGTGCCAATTTGCATGGATTTTTCTGCACATAATAAGCGTGCCAGATAGGCTTCCCGATGAAAGTCCTGTCCAGCTTCGGCCAGACTGGCAGCATTCAGCACTAGCATGCGCATCGCATCAATTTCAATCGCCATATCGGCAATCATAAAAGCCACACTTTGACGATGTGAGATGGGCTCGCCAAAGGCCGTGCGCTGGTTGGCATAGTCAATACAATAGGCTTTCACGGCTTCGCAGCACCCAACCGCCATGGCACACCAGACTAAATTACCCAAATCAATAAAAGCACTATAGTCAAAATCATCATCGCCCAGACGTTCGGCTGGGGTATGCTGAAAACTGAGGGTGACTGTTTCTGTGGCCTTCAGCCCCATTGCCGGGCTTTTTTGTGCACGAATGCTGCTGTCGCGTTTCACCACAAATACTTCTGGCTGGCCATTGAATTCAGCACTTACCAGATACAAGTCCGCCGTTTCACCCAGCATTACCAGAGTTTTTTCACCCTGAATCCAGTACTGGCCCTGGCTAAAAGTGGCTTGTGTATTTAAACGCAGCGGATCAAAAGCCGGTGTAGCTTCCTGCACGGCAAAGCTGGCGCGCAGTTCCGAATCTTCTGCAAAACTGGTCAGATAACGTGACTGGATGCTTTCAGAACCCCAGCGGATCAGGGCATTGATTACCCCAAAGGTCGATAATAAACCTGCGGTCAGGCTGAAATCACCCCGGGCCAAATGCTCGGCCATCAGAATATTAGTGACAATATTCTGCTCGCTGGCCACGCCACCCAAAGCCTCCGGCAGTGCATAATCATTCAGGCCCAAATCCTGACTGTGTCGCCATAACACTTCGGGAAACTGTTCCAGATGATCGGCCTGATGCGCCAGTGGATAAAGCACCTCTGTGGCAAACTGCTGCATGGTATCTACCGTCATTTGCTGTTCTTCGCTCAGGCTTAAATCAAACAGGGATTTTTGCTGATGGGGTAAACGCTGTCTGGGTACATCATCGTGCTTTTGAAAAGCTTTCTGGGTCACGCTTAAGGTTTTAAAGCCGGCTTTGGCCCCCTGATATAAAGATTTTTCTACAAATTTACGCAGTTTGAGCTGGTCTAAAACCTCGCTGCTGGCAAGCCGAGTGAGCAGCGACAGTCCAAATCCTTGGGCCTTGTTTACCATATTGGTCATTGTTGTTGTTCCATCATGCGGGTGATTATTTTTATGCTGACACGCGGCTGTTTAAAAAACCATGTCAGAACTGACATACTCAATTGTCAAAGATAAACGGTTGTTGTAAGATGAAACAGGAATCTAAATAGTTGCTTCTGTTTATATTTTTAATTTTTGGAAAGAGCGGGGAAGGGAGAGGATTGACCCGAATGACATTAGCTGCATTCGGGTCGGGTGTGGCTTTACTGGAATTTTTTGATCATGTCGCGCACATTGGTTTTGGCATCAATCACGGTCATAAAGGTATAAGCCCCAATAAATTTACGGCTAATAAACATAAACTCTTTCGGCGGAACACTGAAATAACGTGAAGCCATGGATTTAGAGGCCTGTTGCATCACCCGGCTATGCAGCTGGCTTTTTTTCCAGTCATAACGATGCTGATCATCCATCACACCGGCTGGTAAATCCGGGTTGTTTTCAGGACTGCTAAAGGCTTCGGTGGCCAGTAAAAAGACTTTGGCCATATCCGGCTTAATGCTTTGCGGAATGGAGTCAAAAAACTCATAACCGGTCATGGCTTTCACCATCATCTCCGCGTCATGCTGATAGCCGGCCTGAATCAGGTTACGTGCGACCGAGAGCAGGTTGTCATCAAACTGGCGAATGGCACCGAAATCCAGCAGCACAATTTTATCCTGTACATCTGCGCCATTGCCCAGACGTACTAGATAGTTACCGAAGTTTGGGTCGGTCTGCATTTCGCCCCATTCAAAAATTTCCCGCACAGCCACTTCTAAAGAGGCTTCACCAAGCAGGTTACGACGTTCTTGTGGTAAAGACAGCATCACCGGACTGTTGATTGGTACGCCACGTTCAAAGGTCATGCACAGCACCTGATCGGTACAGTAATCTTCAATAATGGTTGGAACGATATAGCGCGGGTCCTGCTTTAAACGCTCGGCAAAACGGCGTGTGGTGGCTGCCTCAATCCGATAATTGACCTCGCGGTGCATCATTTCGCGGACTTCATCAAACCACTGATCAAATTCGCGGGTTTGCGGCACCATGCGGGTCAGTTTCAGCATGTTTTTAAACAGACTCATATCCGAATCAATGGCATCGGCCACACCCGGATACTGGATTTTTAATACCAGTTCCATACCATCAGATTTACGGGTGGCGCGGTGTACCTGAGCTAAAGAGGCAGTACCTAAAGGCTCATGGTCAATGGTGAGATCATTAAGTTTGGAACCTAACTGGTCCTGTAACTGGGTTTTAATCGCAGGCCAGGCCAGGGCAACAGTCTGGTTATTCAGGGTATTCAGGGCTTGGGTGATTTCTTCAGGCAGGAAATGTTCGCCGTAAAGCGCCATCATCTGGCCAATTTTAACGATAGAGCCTTTCAGTTTGCCAATTTCTGCGACCAGATAATCGGCCTGTTCTTTCATGGCTTTTTTGCGTTTCTTTTCTTTTTCTTCTTCACTGGAAAAGATTGAACCGGCGCTGGAGGCGGCCCAACGTGTCCCGGCCAGCAACGATGCCTTCGCGATCGATAAGCGTCGATCCATAGAGGAAGTTTTCAATTGTTTAAGCTTATCGTTCTGATCTGACATGTAAATTTAATCCTTCAATCAGCAATTCGCAGAAAGGTCATAGTTTAACGAATATTAACGGGTCTTAACGTATTAAAAAAGTTCAAGTTGCTGAATGTCGAGTTAAGTTTTGCATTCTCTATGAAATAGCCTAAGCAAAATCTATAAAGATGCAATTTCGCTCACTCACATCCGGAATTTAATCTTGAGGGTACTTTTTTGTTGCAGCATCTGCTTGTTTTCATCAATGTATTTTAAAATCAGGCTTTGTACCGATTCATGCAGAAAACCATGCGCATAGCCTTTGACAATAATAATGCTGGGCAGGTTAAAGAACAGATATTTGGCATCATCCAAAGTCGCATCCTGAAAAATGCCGCGTTCCACCAGCATCTGCTGTAAAAACTGTTTTTCCTGCAAGACACGCGGTGAATCGTTGTCATTCCAGTAGTTTTGACGCATGGCCAGCAGGTTATTGTGTTTGTAACTCATATCAACAGGTTCACGGGAGTCTCATAGTCAATATAAGGTCTATTTTTGCAGATTCAATCGCAAAATGGCAGGAAATTGTGAAGATCTGGAAATTCTATCCTGTTCATCGCTATAGGTTTTTTGCTTGAAGTTCAGTAATATGCTTTACATAAATTAAAACAAAGATGATCGCTGTGTTTGGCAGCAAGGGGAATATGATGCGTTTAGCATTCATCGGGGGAATGGCCTGGGCGCTGCTGGCGGGTTCGGCCTATGCGCAGGAAAGTTATTCAAAACAGTATATTCAATGTAGCAATCATGCTTATGGGCAAACATCGGTCTTGCAAAAATGTGTCAATAAAGAACTGAAACAGCAGCAAAAACGCTTAAAGAAAAGCTATAAGTCTTACTATCGGGCCAGTGGGGCACATCAGGCCAATATTACCCAGCAACATGCGCTGTGGGAGCAGCGTTTAAAGCAGCAATGCTATCGGGGCATGAACGGTGATGTTGCCAAATTGCAGCAATCGCGTTGTACGCTGGCACAGGTGATTGATCAGGCCAATTATTATCAGAGCAAATTTATTGCCCGTTAATCCTGTACTTACCATTTCAGGGCTTTATTCCAAATCTGGCTAAGGCCGTAAAAGTTGAGATCAATTTATCAGATTGAAATCCGGCTTTTACGCACAGAGACATTATAAAAGCGCACAAAACAAGGTATCATAAGGCGTTTTAAAAAATTGACTCTGGAGAGACCTTAGGTGGATCGACCGACTATTAGCCCTGAACATTTGCAGGAAGCCGCTGAAACATTAGTCACCATTCGTGATTTTATCCGTTTTGGTGTAACAGCATTACGTCAATATGATGCACATCTAGGTCAAGGTACAGAAGATTATTTTGCTGAAAGTTCCGCGTTGGTATTACAAACCCTGTCGCTGGACTGGAATGCCGATGCAGAAATTCTGGATGCCAAATTACTGCCGAGCGAAAAGCAGGAATTTTTAAGTCTGCTGGAGCGTCGTATTAATGAACGCACGCCAACCTCTTATCTGCTCAATCTGGCCTATTTCTATGGCAAGCCGTTTTATGTCGATGAGCGTGTACTGATTCCACGTTCGCCAATTGCTGAACTTATCGAAAACCGTTTTGCGCCATATTGTCTGGATGAAAATGGCCAGATGGGTGAAGCCAATAATAACTTGCCAGCCAACCCAAATCCGCAAATGCCACGTCGTATTCTGGATATGTGTACCGGTTCAGGCTGTATCGCAATTGCATTGGCTTATGCTTTCCCGGATGCAGAAGTGGATGCGACCGATATTTCTAAAGATGCTTTAGAAGTTGCGGCCATTAACACCGAACATCACAACATGCAGTATCAGGTGGCGCTGCTTGAGTCGGATTTGTTCTCTAAAATTCCAGCAGAAAATCAGTATGATCTGATTGTATCGAATCCACCATATGTCGATGCCGAAGACATGGCCGACCTGCCAGATGAATTCCGTCATGAGCCAGAGCTGGCGTTGGCTGCCGGTCAGGATGGTCTGGACTTGGTGCGTAAAATGCTGGCCCAAGCCGCAGACTATTTAACCGAAGATGGTCTGATTGTGATTGAAGTCGGTAACTCTGAATGGGCCATGAAACAGAACTTTAATACCGTCGATTTCCACTGGCTACAATTCCAGAAAGGTGGTTCAGGCATTTTTGCCCTAACCGCAGCACAGTGCCGTCAATACCGCGATTTATTCATTCAATCTGTTAATTCATAAAGGAGTCGTTGCACATGGCAGGTAATAGTATTGGACAACTCTTCCGTGTCACGACTTGTGGTGAATCGCATGGTGTAGGCCTGATGGCCATTGTTGATGGTGTACCGCCGGGCCTGGAACTGACTGAAGCCGATTTACAGCACGATTTGGACCGCCGTAAGCCGGGGACTTCCAAATTTGCAACCCAGCGTAAAGAGCCGGATCAGGTTGAAATTATTTCTGGGGTATTTGAAGGTAAAACCACCGGTACCCCAATTGGCTTGCTGATTCGCAATACCGACCAGAAATCCAAGGATTATGGCAACATTGCCCAGACTTTCCGTCCGGGTCATGCCGACTATACTTATACGCAAAAGTACGGTTTCCGTGATTATCGTGGTGGTGGTCGTTCCAGTGCCCGTGAAACTGCGATGCGTGTAGCTGCCGGTGCGATTGCCAAAAAATATCTGGCAGAAAAATTCGGGATTCTGATTCGTGGTCATGTGACCCAAATTGGTACAGAAAAAGCGGAAAAGCTGGACTGGAATGAAGTGCCGAATAACCCGTTTTTCTGTGGCGATGCCGATGCTGTGCCACGTTTTGAAGCGTTGGTGACTTCATTACGTGAACAAGGCACCAGCTGTGGCGCCAAACTGGAAATTCTGGCCGAAAAAGTGCCTGTGGGCTGGGGCGAGCCGGTATTTGACCGTTTAGATGCCGATATTGCCCATGCCATGATGTCGATTAACGCGGTTAAAGGCGTAGAAATTGGCGATGGTTTTGCCGTGGCGGAACAGTTCGGTCATGAAACCCGTGATGAACTGACCACACAAGGCTTCCTGGCCAATCATGCTGGCGGTATTTTGGGTGGTATTTCCAGTGGTCAAACCATTCGTGTGGCGATTGCGCTTAAACCAACGGCGTCTATTACCACACCGGGTAAAACCATTACCATTGACCGTGAAGATACCGATGTACTGACCAAAGGCCGTCACGATCCATGTGTGGGTGTGCGTGCTGCACCAATTGCGGAAGCGATGCTGGCGATTGTGCTGATGGATCATTTCTTACGTCACCGTGCACAAAATGCCGATGTGGTGGCGCCATTTGCACCGATTGAGCCTTAATTATCCCAGATTAAAGAAGCCGGACTGAATGTCCGGCTTTTTTTATGGCGATAGGTTGTATCAGTTTGAAATTTCCTAAGAAAATACCACGATCAATGAGATAAATACAGAAGTTGATTGAGCTTGAATCTAAATATTGGTTGCTTTATCACCACCTTAAATTAAGCATCCATATAGACATCAATTCAGATATAAATAAAAAGCGGGGTTGGATAAAAATAGATTTTAATTTTTAAAAGAGATCGGGCTGATCTTTTTTAAAGGATGTGGGAAATCATCTTGTGATGAAATTGTGCTGATCCCATTTTGTATCAGAATGGATCTCCCAGAAATTAAAAAGCTCCCCGAAGGGAGCTTGTTTCATCAAGAAAAGAACCAGGTGTAATAGCCCCAGATCATTAATGGCCAGGCCACAAATGGACTAAACAGCCATTTCCACAGCCAGAAACGTGGGACAAAACCAACACCATGGATAAATCCGCCGGAAATGCCAATCATTATATACATCATGGCACTGTGGCTGTAATTGCCATCGGCATCCAACATGGCAGCTGGATGAAGTAATAACACGGCTGCCAATGGAAAGGCCAATAAGCAAGAAATGACCATCGCAAGTTTATTCGGTTTTTTTTCGATTACTGGAGTTTCCATTACAACCTCTGTCATGACTTATTCCTCATCCAGGTCTTGATGATGCTCGATATAGAGCGCACTCAGTACACCTGCAAAACAGGCCATCAAAATACCGAGAATCCAAGCAAAATACCACATAATCTTTACTCCTTTAGCGCATAGCCTTAGTACAGGCTATGCGAATTCTCTTTGATGTGTTTGTTGGTAATCACGCCCCACATCTTGTAGTAACACCAGGTGGTGTACAGCAAAATGATTGGCACAAAAATACAGGCTGCAACAGTCATTACCGTTAAAGTATTTTGACTAGATACCGCATCCCACATGGTCAAGCTAGATACAGGATCTATGCTCGATGGCATCAGGAATGGGAACAGGGCAAAACCTGCAGTCAGAATCGCACCTGTTACTGCCAGTGCAGAACCAGTGAAGCTTAAACCTGCTTTACCTTTAGAGGCTGCCAGAATCACAATGATACCGCCAAGAATACCCATAATTGGTGCAATCATGGTGATCGGGTAAGCCGAGTAGTTGTTCATCCAGCCCGGGTTGGCATTGGTCATCACTTCTTTGGCTAACGGGTTTGCAACGCTACCGGTGTCATATGGTGTAACCAGGGTATAACCTTGGATGCCACCAAAGTATAACCATGCACCTGCCAGCAGGAAGCAGACCAGGAACACGATACCGCTGATTTTGGTGGCTTTGGCAGAACGCTCGCGTAAAGCACCATCGGTACGTAACATTAACCATGCACCACCATGCGCACACAGCATGGCCAGACTCACGATACCGCAGACCAAAGCAAACGGGTTAAGCAGGGCAAAGAAGCTGCCGGTGTAGTTGGATCGTACAGTCTCATCCAGTTCAAAAGGTACACCTAAGAACATGTTACCGAACGCTACGCCAAATACCAGCGCAGGTACTGCACCACCGATACATAGACCCCAGTCCCAGGCAGTACGCCATTTAGTGTTTTCCAGCTTGGAGCGGTAGTCAAAGCCGACCGGACGCAGGAATAGCGCAAACAGGACTAAAAGCAGCGCCCAGTACATGCCCGAGAAGGCAGTTGCATACACCATTGGCCATGCAGCAAATAGTGCACCACCAGCAGTAATGAACCAGACCTGGTTACCGTCCCAGTGTGGGGCAATCGTGTTGATTGCCGCACGACGTTCTTCATCATTTTTTCCAACGAATGGCATGATCGCCATAGAGCCCATATCGAAACCATCGGTGAGGGCGAAACCGATGAGCAGTACGCCCACCAGTACCCACCAGATGATTTTGAGTAATTCATATTCGATCATGCTTGAGTCTCCTCAGATGCTTTTTTGGCAGCTTCCAATTTTTCGAAATGGTATTTGCCGGTATGTAACGAGCTTGGACCAAGACGAGAGAATTTAATCATCAGGTACATTTCAATGATCAGCAGTACGGTATAGAACGATGCTAATGCAATGATTGAACCCCATACATCGCCAGTACTTAAGCTAGATGCAGAGAGATATGTTGGTAGAACTTCACCAATAGTCCAAGGTTGACGACCTACTTCAGCCACATACCAGCCAGTTTGTGCAGCAATCCATGGCAATGGTAGGGCAATCAGGGCGAATTTTAATAACCAAGGTTTGTTTTCTGCATTACGTTTTGCTACAGCCAGTGTTGCCAGAACGAACAGGAGTAGCATTAAGAAGCCAGAAGCCACCATGGCACGGAAGGCCCAGAACAAGCTTGGAACGTGTGGAATAGTGTCTGCTGCAGCAAGTTTGATTTGCTCATCAGTCGCATCTACCACGTTAGGTGTATATTTTTTCAGTAACAGGCCATAACCTAGGTCTTTTTGAGATTCATCAAATGCCGCTTTGAGTTCTGGTGAGCTGTCACCTGCACGCAGTTGTTCAAGTTGCTGATAAGCCACCATACCGTTACGGATACGCACTTCATGCTGGGCAATCAGGTCTTTGATCCCGGTCACTTCTTCAGTGGTTGAACGTGTGGCAATCAGACCCATCACATACGGAATTTTAATCGCGTAATCGGTAGTCTGGGTTTCCTGATTTGGAATACCAAACAGGGTAAATGCAGCCGGTGCGGGGTGAGTTTCCCATTCTGCTTCAATCGCAGCCAGTTTGGTTTTTTGGACATCGCCCAGTTCATAACCAGACTCATCACCTAGTAAGATTACAGACAGGGTAGATGCCAGACCGAAGATAGCCGCAATCGCGAAAGAACGACGCGCAAATGGCAGGTCACGTTTTTTCAGCAGGTAGTAGCTCGAAATCGCCAGAACGAAAATCGCACCTGTAACATAACCGGCAGAAACGGTATGGACGAATTTAACCTGTGCCACCGGGTTGAAAATTAGCGCACCGAAATCAATCATTTCCATACGCATGGTTTCATAGTTAAACGCAGAGCCGACCGGGTTTTGCATCCAGCCGTTAGCCACCAGAATCCACAGTGCCGACATGTTTGAGCCCAAGGCCACCAGCCAGGTTACACACAAGTGCTGTACCTTGGACAGACGATCCCAGCCGAAGAAGAACAGACCAATAAAGGTCGATTCAAGGAAGAAAGCCATCAAGCCTTCAATGGCCAGCGGAGCACCAAAAATATCACCCACGTAGTGCGAGTAATACGCCCAGTTTGTACCGAACTGGAACTCCATGGTCAGGCCGGTAGTTACCCCTAAAGCAAAGTTAATACCGAACAGTTTTCCCCAGAATTTGGTCATGTCCTTATAAATTTCTTTGCCGGAAATCACATAGGTGGTTTCCATAATGGCCAGAATAAAAGCAAGACCAAGTGTCAGTGGAACAAAAATAAAATGATACATCGCGGTCATTGCGAACTGGAACCGCGAGAGATCGACCACGCTTTCAGAAATCATCAACGTGTCTCCTTGATTTGGGAAGGATTGCTGGCAATACGCTCAGCAACTTGAGAGTCAAAATTTTCAGGAATGGTAGGGGCATCGAACCAGATATTTTTAATCGCCATTAAAATAACAACCTTAATTATTAAAATGGCTGCTATTTCTCGGGTTACGCGACGGTTCAAATCTTTCGGGACTAAGCTCATAGAAACAAGCCTGTTTTTTAAACTGTGTCTTATATTATTAAACAAAATAATACAAAAAATAAATAGTCTGCACAGTTAAAATAAAAATATATTGTTTATGTATTAAAATACAGTAGCTTATAAAAAGTTTTTTTAATTTTTAATCAAAAATATTCCGGTTAAAAACCTGACTAAAACGCTTGTATTTATAATAATGATTATTCTGACTAAAATGGTGTGAATTAAAATTTAATTCTGACTAAAATAGTTATATTTAAAAATTTTGACGATTTTATTAAAAATTCCAGCTTTTAATTTTTAACTTTTATTCAATAATCGGGTGTTAAAAAATGGCTGTAAGGGTTGAGGTGTAAGCATTTGCACAGAAAACAGTCAAGCACCAAAATGAAGCAATTTGTAGCAAATATGCACAATGAAGTACGATAAAAGTGCAGTAAGCAGCAACACGGAAAATTTTTTAGTCTTCAACGTGGAGGGCAGAGTGAACAACTACAACGAACAACCATAGAGATAGTCATAATGCACAGAACAGCTGATCTTGAGGCCAAGAGAAAGTGAATCGAGCAGCTTAAACGGAAAGAACGAATGTACACGGCAAGGAAGAAGGGAAAGCTGCGAGATACACGGCGTTGTAGCTTTATCTTGGACAAAGTAAGGATGGAATTGCTGCTGAAAGAGGAGCGAGCTTAAATCAGCTGCTACTTTCGCCATAGAACAGATTGTTCGAGGCGGAAATTTTCTTGGCAATGTAATAGGATTTTTTTTGCCGGATTAAAATCACTTGCGCCTGAAATTCTAGTTCACCAAATTCCGGCTCGACCTGCACGTAATGCAGCTGGCCGTATTCATCACGAACCCGGGCCTGAGCCGAAAAACCGGGACGGGCATTGCCACTGGAAATGGTGGCCAGTCGGCCCAGCAAATTGACATGCTGAATGGTTTTTTGTGGTTTAATCACCTGATCCAGACAGTGAATCATAAACACGGTAAAAAACAGGGCAATGATAAGCGCTGGTAAAATCAGATAATACGATGGAACAAAACTTTGCTGCTGTGAATAGAGCGCAAACTGCAGGAAATAGCCTGCAACACTAAAATTCAGGAGCAGAAACACGAAAATCAGCAGTTTGGAGAATTTAACATTGAGTAAGGGCGAGTCTAGCAGCCGCTGCGGAAACAGCTGCTTGAATATCGCGCTGGGCTTGAGATTAAAATAATGCCCCACAATTTCCGCCAGGCTGAGCAAGACAAGTGCAATCAGACTTAAATGAAAAGGAATTAAGTCGATGTCTAATACAAACTCAAGCATGGCGTAACCTGCAGATGGGGCTTAAAATTATTCTGTTAAGTAAATTCCGCCATCAGAATGCACGGTAATCTTTACTTTTTCAAGTGCTTGACCTTGGCATGGGCCAGAAATACATTCCCCGGTTTCAACCACAAACAGCGCACCGTGGGTCGAACATTCAATAAATTCCTGATCCCGGTCTAAAAACTGGTTTTCCAGAAATTCAAGCTCAACCTGCAAATGCGGGCACAGGTTCTGATAGGCATAGAACATGCCATCACGTTGGGTAATAAAAATGGTATCGCCATCTGGAAGCTCGAACGAGCGTGCTTCACGTTCAGGGATATCTTCGGTCATGCAGATTTTATGCATTAGGCACATTCCTTGTTATAGCTCTGAAGAAGGGTTGCGTACTGTTCAACCTCTAGACGTGGACCAAATTGTGACACCACTTCACTGGAAATTAAAATGGCCAGCTCGGCAGCGGCTTTAAAGCCAAGGTTGGCATTTAAGGCATACAGGAACGCACCGGCAAAAGCATCACCCGCACCATTGGCATCAATGGCATGTACCTGACGGCCTGCAACGCTAAAGGTATGTTGACCATCAAAAATCATTGCGCCTTGTGCACTCATTGTAATGACAACGTATTTGCTTTTTTGTTTTAGCTGTTCCAAAGCGGCCTCAGCCGTGTCGGTACCGGTATACATCATGGCTTCCTGCTGGTTACAGAACAGCAGGTCCACGCCATCATCGAGTAATTCATCCAAACCTTGACGTGCATATTGCACCATCGCCGGGTCAGATAAGGTTAAGGCAATTTGGGTCTGGTGAGCTTTGGCAATTTCACGTGCCTGTTTTACCGCCTGACGGGCGCTGTCCGAAGTCGATAAATAACCTTCGATATACAGCCATTTCGCGGTTTTTAAGGGTTCAAAGTCAATTTGTGCATCGGTGAGTTCTGCAGTAATACCCAAATAGGTATGCATGGTGCGCTCAGAATCCGGGCTGACTAATACCATACAGGTTCCGGTTACGCCTTCACTGACCGATTTTGCGGTGGTGCGAATGCCCGCATCATTCAGGCCGTTCAGGTAAATTTCACCCAAGTTATCATTGCCCACGCGGCAGGCATAAAAGGCAGAACCGCCCAATGCGCTAAAGGCAACTGTTGTATTTGCAGCCGAACCGCCTGAAGCTTGACCTTTATAGCTTTGCGTTTGCTGTAAGTTGTTGTATAAATTTGCTTGGGTTTCGCCATCGGTCAGCTGCATGGTGCCTTTTTGCAAATTTTGTTGAGTAAGGAAGTCATCAGAGACTTGAAATTCCTGGTCAATGAGTGCATTACCAATTGCAAAGAGGTCAACAGTTGCCATGTCGTTCAATCACATCAAAAAATAAATGCTAAGTTTACACCAATGCTCAGGATTGCTGTAGATTTGTGAATAAAATTCATTTTTTAGACGGTTTTATTCATTGAGGAAAGTTAGTAAAGCAGATCAGGATAGTGAAATGAATATCGAGATAAAAGAAGCGCAAGGATTACCAGAGCAAATTGTCGAGCTTGAAAAACAGGCATCGAAAGAGGGTTTTGCTTTTGTACAGCGTTTAATTGATGAGTATCAGAGTGCCAAGAATCGTTTCGATCAGCCTGGGGAGTTTTTACTTTTTGCTTATGATCAGGACAAGCTGATTGCCTGTGGCGGCCTGAACCAGCAGTGGAATGATCAGGAAGTGGAACAGGGAATTGGCCGGGTGCGCCGTTTCTATGTATTGCCTGAATATCGTAAACATGGCGTGGGCAAGCTGTTATTGCAATACTTAGAGAAAAAGGCACGTCCTCATTTTTCGGCCCTATGTCTGGATACCGAAACCAAATCTGCGGCGCATTTTTACCAGAAGCAGAATTATGTCTATGTCGAAAACCATCCCAATTATAATTATTTTAAATATTTGGTTTAAACGGCAGCATGAGCTTCGGACTGGGGTTTGAAAATTGCCAGGGTTGCAAATTTCTATAATTTTAGTCGGGATTTAAGCGTGAATTATATCAAGAACTAAAGCTATAATGGCTTTAGTTTTTTTATTTTGATGATTAGGAGATCGCATGACTGTAGATGTCACTGAAACCATTTCTCAAACCGTTCATCCTGCGTTTCAGTTGGTACGTCAACACCATGTTGAAGCCTTAGACATTTTAGTGTCTGAATATAAGCATCGGGTTACCGGTGCGGTGCATTATCATTTGGCCACCAATCATGATGAAAATGTATTTCTGGTGGCATTTCGTACCCAGCCCATGGATTCCAAGGGCGAAGCGCATATTCTGGAACATACTGCACTGTGTGGCTCTGAAAAATTCCCGGTACGCGACCCGTTTTTCCTGATGATTCGCCGTTCATTAAACACCTTTATGAACGCCTTTACCGCAGCCGACTGGACGGCCTATCCATTTGCCACCCAAAACCAGAAAGATTTCCAGAACCTGCTGGAGGTGTATCTGGATGCAGCCTTTGCAGCCAACCTGAATCCACTGGATTTTGCCCAGGAAGGGATTCGTATCGAGCTGGAAAATGGTGAGCCTGTATATAAAGGCGTGGTCTTTAATGAAATGAAAGGCGCGATGAGTTCGCCTTCAGATCAGCTGTATCACCAGTTGGCACATCATTTGTTCCCGGAAACCACCTACCATTACAATTCCGGTGGTGACCCGAAAGATATTCCAGACTTAACTTACCAAGAGTTAGTGGATTTCTATAAATCCCATTATCACCCAAGTAATGCGGTATTTATGACTTTTGGTAATCAGTCAGCGTATGACTTGCAAGAACAGTTCCAGAGCTTGGCTTTAGCCAAGTTTGAACAAGGCGAAACCCTGTATTCAAAACCTGAGCGCCGTTTGGCTGCGCCAGTGACCGTAACTGAAAGCTATGCGGTCGATGCTGAAGATTTAAAAGACAAAACTTACCATGTTCTAAGCTGGTTATTGCCAGAAGCCAGTGATATTAAACTGCGTTTGGGCATGCGTCTGGTCGAAGGTGTGTTACTGGAAAACTCGGCTTCACCACTGCGTCATTATTTAGAAACCTGTGGTTATGCGCAATCAACCGGGCCATTTATGGGCGTGGATGATTCCAACTTTGAAATGACTTTCTTCTGTGCCATTCAAGGTTCTAATCCTGAGCATGCAGCAACCTTTAAAGAGGGCGTCTTCAAGGTACTGCAAGAAGTGGCGTCTAAACCGGTCGACAGCGATACCGTCAATGCCATTTTACACCAGATCGAGCTGCATCAGCGTGAAATTAACGGCGATGGTATGCCATACGGTTTAAGCCTGATTCTAAACGGCTTGAGCAGCGCGATTCACCATAGTGATCCGGTGCATGTCTGGGATGTTGACAGTGCCATTGAACAGGTTAAAGAAGAACTGAAAGATCCAATGTGGCTGTCTCAGTTGATTCAGCAGCACTTGATTGGTAATCCGCATCGCGTCCAAATGACCCTGGTCCCAGATGCCAGCAAATCAGCCAAAGATGCCGAAGCTGAAAAAGCCCGTCTGGCTGAAATTGGTGCGCAGCTGACCGAAGCACAAAAAGCAGAAATTATCGCCCAGACCGAAGCGCTAAAAGTGCGTCAGGATACCCCGGATGATTTAAACCTGCTGCCAAAAGTCGGCCTCGAAGATGTGCCGGCAGAATTGCAAATTGTACAAGGGCAGCTACGTGAGATTATCTGCAACCGCATTGATACACCATTAAACCTGTATCATGCCGGTACCAACGGTATTTATTACCAGCAGGTCTTGGTGCGTATTCCCGATGAGATCGTGAAATCGCCTTATTTTAATCTGCTGTCGATTTTAATGGGTGAAGTCGGTGCCGGTGAATATGATTATCTGGAACTGCAACAGCTGCAAACTGCAGTGAGTGGCGGTCTGGGTATGGGGGCATCCTTACGCTCTAAGGTCGATGACAAAAACCGGATTAGTGCCTGGCTGACCTTAACCACCAAATCACTGGTGAATAATTTTGATGCCATCCGCCTGCTAAAAATTGCCTTTGAGCAACTGCGTTTTGATGAAAAAGACCGGATTATCGAGCTATTACAGCAACGTAAAACGCGCTGGCAGTCCCGGGTATCGGGTGCAGGACATAGCTATGCCATGCAGGCCGCTTCACGTAACCACAGTGCTTTAGCGCTGCGTGACTATCACAATACTGGTCTGGGTGCATTGAACTGGTTAAGCGAGCTGGTCAGCAAAATTGAACAGGATGATGCTGCTTTTGATGCGCTGATGGATGAGCTTAAGCTGATTCACAGTATGTTGCTGCAAGCGCCAAAACAGTTCCTGCTGGTCTGTGAAGAGCCACAATCAGACCGTTTGATTGAAGAAATCCAGACCGTGTGGGACAAGCTGGCAATTGAACCGCACGAGGCAGCTTTAACTCAAGTGCCTGTTGAAAATAACAATGCAGATGAAGCCTGGCTGATTCAGGCCAATGTACAGTTCTGTGCGGCAGCGTATCCTGCGGTGGAAGTATCGCATCCAGATGCAGCACCATTGATGGTCTTGGCGGCGTATTTGCGCAATGGCTTCCTGCACAGTGCCATCCGTGAAAAAGGCGGCGCCTATGGTGGCGGTGCCAGCTATGATGGCAATGCCTGCTCGTTCCGTTTCTATAGCTACCGTGACCCGCGTCTGGCTGAAACCTTTAAGGATTTTGACGCCAGTGTGGACTGGTTGCTGAATACCGAGCAGTTACCGCATCAGCTGGAAGAAGCCATTCTAGGTTTGATTGCCAGCATGGATAAACCAGGCTCTCCAGCCGGTGAAGCAATTACCGCATGTTATGCCTTATTGCATGCGCGCACCCCGGCCTTTAGAACCAAACTGCGTGAGCGTTTACTGGCGGTTACTTTAGATGATCTGAAACGTGTGGCCGACGTTTATTTACGTCAGCAAACCCCGGTGAAATCGGTGGTGGCACCGGTGGCGAAACGTGAAGCGCTGCAGGAGCTGGGTTTCCAGATCAAACAAGTCAATTAAAAAAACAATAGAGGAAGTTCTATGGCGTTCAATCCTGTTGAGCGCACAAGCTGGTCGCTGAGTGTTACTGCACTCAGCGCTTTGTTTGTGACACATGTACAGGCGCTGGAAGCAACGGTGGTCACCATTCCGCCGACACCGGAGGCCTGTGTGGCGCTGGAGTCCAATGCCGAGCGTTTAGCCTGTTATGATGCTTTATTCAAGTTGCCGGAAGCGGAAAAGGCAGATCTGGTTTCCGAGCGTCAGGCAGCGCAGCAATTGGCCCCTCCACCAGAAACCGTTAAAGAAAAAATTGTAGCCGGGGTGAACAACCTGTTTTCACTGGAAGGCTCACATATTGATCCGAACGTGTCGTTGCTGGATAAGCGCTGGGAACTGGCACCTGAAAGCAAGCTGGGCACCTGGAATATTCGGGCCTATCAACCGGTGTATCTGATGCCGGGCTTCTGGACCTCCGATAAAAACGAACGTCCATCCAGTCCCAATGAAAACAATACCGTTACTGAAGCGCAGCAGCAGAACCTGACATCAACCGAGGCCAAATTCCAGTTGTCACTAAAAACCAAAGCGGTTGAAAACCTGCTGGGCGATAATGGCGATCTCTGGCTCGGTTATACCCAGTCCTCACGCTGGCAGGTTTATAATGGTGAAGAATCACGCCCATTTCGTGAAACCAATTATGAACCTGAAGCCAGTTTAATGTTCAGAACCAATTATGAGATTCTGGGCTTGAATGGGCGCTTGTTAGGCCTGACCTTGAACCATCAGTCCAATGGCCGTTCCGATCCGCTGTCACGTAGCTGGAACCGGGTCATTTTGAATCTGGGCTTTGAAAAGAACAATTTCGCGCTGATGTTGCGTCCGTGGTATCGCATTGAAGAAGACCGCAGTGATGACAACAACCCGGACATTAAAAACTATATTGGCCGTGGCGATATGCTGGCATTCTACCGCTGGAAAGATCATGATTTCTCGCTGATGTTACGGCATAGCCTAAAAGGCGGTGATGATGCGCATGGCGCCGCCCAGTTTGACTGGGTATTCCCGATTAGCGGCAAATTAAGAGGGCATTTCCAGCTGTTTGATGGCTATGGAGAAAGCCTGATTGATTATAACCACCGCGCGACCTATGTCGGGCTAGGTGTATCGTTAATGAACTGGTTCTAAATTCATGCACCAGCAAAAAGCCACTGTGAACAGTGGCTTTTTTATTTTCAGTTGATAACGGAACTCGCGCATCAACCAATCTGAATATCGGTGGTGGGATGTTGCAGGCGGCTGCGTTTTGGGGTAGCAATTAAATAGGCCAGGGTCAGTGGGCCTAAACGGCCGGCAAACATCAGCAGCATTAAGGCCACCAGACTTAATGGTTGTAATTCCCCGGTAATCCCGCGAGATAAACCTACGGTACAGGCCGCAGAAACCGCCTCAAACAGCAAGTCCATAAACTCATGTTCAGGTTCCAGCAGCAACAGGCTGAAAATCCCGGCAAAGACTAAAAATGCAGTAATTGACACCACAGCCAAGGCTTTAAAGGTGGTTTTTTCTGGCACTGAATAATGAAACACCCGCACTTCATCGGCGCGTCTTAAAAAGCTGATCACGCTTAATACCACAATAATAAAGGTGCCGACTTTAATGCCACCGGCGGTACTTAAAGAGCCTCCGCCAATAAACATTAGGAACATGGTCAGTAAATTGGAAGCATCACTCATGCTGGCAATATCCAGACTGTTAAAGCCGGAAGAACGGGGTACGGTAGCATGGAACCAGGCATTCCAGGCCTGATCGGTCAGGCTCATGGCGGCCAGCGTCGCAGGGTTACTGGCTTCGAGTAACCAGATGGTGATAAAGGCAAACAGGTTTAAACCCAGAATGGTGGAGAGGATCAGCTTGCTGTTGGCGCTGAGTTTATGCCAGCGCCGGGTTTTTTTAATGTCCATCAGCACCACAAAGCCCACACCGCCAATAATGTAAAGCATGCTGATGGTAAAGGTAATCAGGTACTGGTCGGCAAAGCTCATTAAACTGTTGGGAAATAATGAAAATCCGCCATTATTGAAAGCCGAGACACTGTAAAAGGCGGCATAGAAAAAGGCTTCCAGAAAATCATAATCCTGCAGCCAGGCCAAGGTCAGAATAAAGGTGCCGATGCCTTCAAAAAACAGCGAATAGAGTAATACGCCTTTGATGGTAAAGCCTACCGTCGCCAGACTGGTCTGACCGATGGTTTCCTGGGCCATCATCTGCTGTTTTAAGCCAATTTTCGGTGACAGGCTCATGGCGGCCAGAATTGCGAAAGTCATAAAGCCCAGCCCGCCACATTGCAGCAACAGCATAATCACAATCTGGCCAAATACGGTATAGGCCTCGCCGACATTGACCACCGACAAGCCGGTAATGGTCACCGCAGAGGTGGCAGTAAATAAAGCCTGTAACCAGCTCAGGTCCCCCTCATGGGCAAAGGGCAGTTTAAGCAATAGAGTGCCGATCACAATAAAGCTTAAAAATCCCAGTACGAGCAGACTCGGCGGGCTTAAATTGACCGTGGTTGCTGTGCTGGGCTTCGCCGTATTTTTATAGGCAGTCTTATTCTTCGTCATGTGGTTCATGGCTATTTAAAATGCTTGGATAAGCGTTTCAGCTGTTCAACCTGGCCTTCAAGCACCAGAATATCGCCTTGCTGCATAATTAACTGCGGATCGAGGCTGAACTGAATCTCGCTGCCGCGTTTATGCAGCAGGGTTTTCACTTCTGGCGCATGACCGATAAACTCATGATAGCGCGTACCGTTTAAGGCTTCAGTGACTTCCACTTTGACAATAAAGTGGTCATCTTCCAGCGCCATATAGCGGCTGACCATCGGATAACTCAGTGACTGGGCAATGCGGACACCCATATCTTCTTCCGGATGAATAATTTTGCTGACCTGCAGATGGGTCAGAATCATGTGGTGGGCTTTGGACTTGGCTTTGACATAAATTTTTTCCAGCCCCATATTTTTCAGATGCAGCACACATAAAATACTGGCTTCAATATCTTCACCAATGGCCACCACCACCGCATCACAGTTCTGGATATTCAGCTCTTGTAGCACGTGTTCGTCGGTGGCATCGGCAATCACGGCATGGGTAATTTCCTCGGCAATATTTTCCACATACTTTTTATTAATATCGATGCCAATCACATCATGTTTCAGGCTGACCAGTTGCGTGGCAACGGTGGCACCAAAACTGCCTAAGCCAATGACTGCAAATTGCGCCATAGTGTGTTCCTAATTACATTTTTATGGTTAGCGTGAATATAAATTTATTTTAAAGATCAGGTGGATATTTACATCATTTTTCTTAGGGTGTTTGTGTAAACCAATAAAAAACCGCCAGCAAATGGCGGTTTTTTAAACTGGATTTTATTTCAGGAAGCGCTGATAACCTAAGTTATTGCTAATTTCCGCATATGGATAGCTAATGCTTTCCAGGGTTTCAATCAGCCCGTCCGGGTTCTGTTTGGCATCGCTGGCTTCCAGACCAACCAGCACACGGCCTTCGGCGGCGCCGTGGTTACGGTAATGGAACAGGGTGATGTTATGGGTCGGGCCTAAACGCTCCAGGAAGGTCAGCAGGGCGCCTGGACGCTCCGGAAATTCCACCCGGAACAGACGTTCATTTTCAATATCGGCATGACCGCCAATTAAATAGCGGATGTGCAGCTTAGCCACTTCATCATCAGACAGATCATCAACATCATATTGCACTTTCAAGGCCTCAAAGATGTCATGACGTTCTTTTTCACCGCCTTTTAAGCTAATGCCGACAAAGACCTGTGCGGCCGATGCATCACTGGCACGATAGTTAAACTCGGTAATATTACGGCCTTGCAGGGCGCGGCAGAAGTTCAGGAAGGAACCTTTCTGCTCTGGAATGGTGACTGCAAAAATCGCTTCTTTGCGTTCGCCCAGTTCAGTACGCTCGGCGATATAACGCAGGCGGTCAAAGTTCATGTTCGCGCCGCAAACAATCGACACGATATTTTTACCAATCAGCTCATGCTGCTCGACATATTTTTTGATGCCGGCCAGCGCCATAGCACCTGATGGTTCTACAATGCTGCGGTTTTCATCAAAAGTATCTTTAATTGCAGCGCAGATTTCATCGGTATTCACCAGCACCACATCCGGTTCGACAATCGGGCCAGAGTTATCTGATTTTTGCAGACGAATCACATCAAAGGGTTTTTCACCAATCTGTGCCACGGCGGTCCCATCGGCAAATAGACCGACCGAAGGCAGAACAATACGTTCACCAGCTTCTAAGGCTGCTTTCAGACAGGCCGATTCATCATATTCCACTGGAATGACTTTGACGTGCGGAGCGACATCACCCAAGTACGCTGCTACACCGGCAATCAGGCCACCGCCACCTACGGCAACAAAGACATAATCGACATCGCGCCATTGGCGTAAAATTTCATTGGCGATGGTGCCTTGGCCGGCCATGACCAGTTCATCATCATAAGGTGGAATGAAGGTCATGCCATCATCCTGGGCACGCTGAATGGCATATTTGTTGGCTACATCAAACGAATCGCCGTGTAGTACTACTTCGCCACCTAAACGTTTTACCGCCTGTACTTTAATATCTGGCGTGGTTTTAGGCATCACGATAATGGCACGAATCCCCAGTTTTTTTCCTGAAAGAGCCACGCCTTGAGCATGGTTGCCGGCTGAAGCTGTGATCACGCCACGTTCTAACTGCGCTTTAGGTAGTTGGCTAATACGGTTATAGGCACCGCGTAGTTTGAAAGAAAAGACCGGTTGTAAATCTTCCCGCTTGAAGCGGATGTTGTTATTCAGTCGTTCACTAATTCGTGGCGCTGCTTCGAGTGGGGTTTCGATTGCAACATCGTAGACTGTTGCTTGTAAAATTTGTCGAACCAAACGAGACAGCATGTTAATCTTCCATCTAACAGTTTAAAATAGGGGTTTATTGTAACAAACCCCTGTACATTTGGGCTGTAAAATCAGCATCAAATGTCAAAAAATAGTTGAGCGAAGTCATGAGTCTGTATGCAACCCAAGATGAGAAGAAACAAGCTGCGGCAAAAGCAGCCTTAAAACATTTGCCTAAAGGCGGGATTCTGGGTGTAGGCACAGGCAGTACCGTCAATTTCCTCATCGATTTATTGCCTGAATTGCAATTGGAAGCGGCTGTAGCCAGTTCTGAAGCAACGGCAGAGCGCCTGAAAAAGCTGGGTATTGAAGTTGTGGATATGAACAGCGTGGGCGGTTTAGATGCCTATGTCGATGGCGCAGATGAAATTGACCGTCATATGCACATGATTAAAGGTGGCGGTGCGGCGTTAACCCGTGAAAAAATTGTCGCGTCGATTGCGAAAAAATTTGTTTGTATCGTCGATGATTCAAAATGGGTTGAACAGTTGGGCCGTGAATTCCCGCTACCGGTTGAAGTAATTCCAATGGCGCGTTCTGCTGTGGCACGCAAGTTGGTCGCACTTGGGGGTGATCCGGCGTACCGTGAAGGTGTGGTAACCGATAACGGCAATGTGATTTTAGATATTTATAACCTGAATATCTTAAATGCACTGGAACTGGAAAAAACCATCAATGATATTCCGGGTGTGGTGTGTAACGGTATTTTTGCTTTAAACAAAGCTGATATTGCTATTGTTGCAACCAATAACGGTATTGAAGAGCGTACTGCAATTTAAACTTAACAGCTTTAAGAGTTAATCTCCCCAAACCCCTCTTTTTTAAAGAGGGGGCTTTTCTCCCTCCTTGATTAACGGAGGGTCGGGGAGGACTCTCTAAAAAGAACAATAATGACATTATCTGACCTTCCTGAAATTCAAATCACCCGCAACGTCCGTGCGACACGACTGCGTTTACGTGTCGCTGGTCAGCAGATTAAAGTTACGGCGCCTGTTTTTTGTAGCAATCGCCAAATCCAGAAATTTATTGCCGATGCCGAAGGCTGGCTGTTAAAAACCTGGCAAGCGCAACAGGCCCAGTTGCAACAGATTGATCAGAGCCTGCCTGCTGAATTACAACTGTTTAATCTCAATACGCCTATTCAGATTGGTTATCAGAGCCAGAAACAGAATTTTATCTGGGATGAATCTGCTTTACAGCTGTGGATTAGTGATCGGCATCCTGAAGCTTATTTAAAAACTTTTATTATTGCCTATGCCAAGCAGCATTTGCCGCTGTATTTAAAACAGTTGAGTCTGGATACTGGGCTGAACTTTAACGGCTGTAATATCCGCCAGCCGAAAACCCGTTGGGGCAGTTGCTCGGCCCGCCACGATATTATGCTGAATAGTGCGCTGGTATTAATGCCAGAAGCGATTTGTCGTTATGTCTGTGTGCATGAGTTGGCGCATACCCGCCATTTTGATCATAGCCCGCGCTTTTGGGCAGAGGTGGCGCGGCATGATCCTGAGTTTCAGCAGCATCGACAATTTTTAAAACGCTTTCAGTTGCCGTATTGGTGGTTGGGGTGAGGGTGCCGGGTCATCCTTGTTGAACTCACCCATTCCTCGTTCATTTTCTTGAAAAATCAGTACTCTGATCGATCCAATAGATACATAAGACAAAAAACCATCAATACCGAGTAAAAAGGTTTAGAAAGCACAAACTTCCTGTCATACTACTGCTTTATTGAACATAGCACACTTGATTGAGGTATGAACGTGATTTCAGTAGGTATTGTCGGCGGTACAGGTTATACAGGCGTTGAACTTTTACGTCTTTTACTACGACATCCAGAGGTACAGGTCACTGTATTAACCTCACGTACTGAAGCTGGTCGCCGTGTCGATGATATGTTCCCAAGTCTGCGTGGTCATACCGATTTATGCTATTCAGATTTAAATATTGAAGATTTAAAACAGTGTGATGTGGTGTTCTTTGCCACGCCGCACGGTGTTGCCATGAAACACGCGGCCGATCTGGTTGCGGCCAATACCAAAGTCATTGATCTGGCGGCAGATTTCCGTTTACAGGATTTGGCCCAATTCGAAAAATGGTACGGCATGGAACATGCGTGTCCGGACATTCTTAAAGATTCAGTCTATGGTTTATCTGAACTGAACCGTGAGCAGATCAAAACTGCACAGGTGATTGGCAACCCGGGCTGTTATCCAACTACCGTGCAATTAGGTTTGGCACCATTATTAAAATCTGCTGAAACCTTGATTAAACCTGAAAGTATTATTATTGATGCCAAATCGGGCGTATCCGGCGCCGGCCGTAAAGCCAGCCTGGGCATGATTTACTCTGAAAATGCCGATAACTTCAAGGCTTATGGGGTGGCAGGTCACCGTCATCATCCGGAAATTGTGGAAGCATTGGAAAATATTTCTGGTCAAAAAGATGTGTTTAACCACATTGTGTTTGTACCGCATTTAGTGCCGATGATTCGTGGCATGCTCAGCACCATGTATATTGACCTGACCGATGCAGGGGATGCGGCAGATGTACAGGCGCTATATGAACAGTTTTATGCGCAAGAGCAGTTTGTAGATGTAATGCCAGCAGGCAGCTCACCTGAAACGCGTTCAGTACGCGGCGCGAACCAGTTACGTATTGCGCTGTACAAGCCGCAACCGAAGAAACTGGTGGTGCTGGTGGCACAGGACAATCTGGTGAAAGGGGCAGCCGGTCAGGCGGTACAAAACATGAACCTGATGTTTGGCTTTACAGAGCAGGCTGGCCTCGAGGTGATTGGTCTATTACCATAAGAAACGCTTTTCGACTTCACACACATTTAGATTTCGATTTAAATGTGTGGTTTGAATGCAATCAAAACAAGAGATGACGATGCAGAATACGGATACCAATACCACGTCACAACCGACGCCACCGAAAAAACCTTTTATGCAAAGCAATTTACCTCTCGTACTCGGTGCAGCTGTATTAATGTTAGGCAGTGGCTTTTTGGGCTATTCGGTGGGGCATCGTCAGGGTTTGACTGTGGTCGGTTATGATGCCGATGCAGAGCAGCTGGTTGAAGTCGTACAGGAACAGAAAGTTCGTCTGGAAAGCCTGAATAAAACCCTGAATGCAGCGGTTCAGGAGCGTGATGTAGCGGTCAGCAATGCCAATGACCTGTATGCGGCCCTGAATCAGGCACGTAATGATAAAATCCAGGCCGATGGCATGGGCAATTTATACCGTGAAGTGCTGCGTGATCGGGGTGGTTTAAGTCTGACCATCCAGAATATTGGGATTAAACCTTTACCCGATAATGCCTATGAATATCAGCTCGATCTGGTGCAGATCAGCCCGAATAAGCGCCGTGCTTCAGGCAATGTTGAACTGCGTCTGATTCAGGGCACCGAGGTGCTGGTGGTGCCCATGGAAGACAATAATTTCAATTTTGATAATTATGAGCGCCTGACCGGCCGCTGGACCATGCCAAAAGGCTTTAGTCCGCAATTTATTGAAGTGCGTTTAACTGGTAGTACCCCTGTGACCAAACGATTCAGCTGGGCACGTGGAAAAGCCACGGAAGCGCCTTCTGCCTTTATCTCTGAAATACCGCAAGCAGAAGCCACTGCGCAATAACTGTGAAATAAATCTCTTATGCGAAGTAACAAACGACCAATTTGTTTAAACGAAATCAAACAGTCTTTTCAGCAGTCTGGCATGGTGGACTGGCATTTTAATCCGCGTTTAAGTACGGATGAGCCGAATGAGCATGAGGACGGAGACATTGCCGTACAGACGGCACCGCCTGAATTAAAGCGTCCACCACTATACGCTGTCGTTTTATTGAACGATGACTATACCCCAATGGACTTTGTAATTGAAATTTTACAACAATACTTTGCAATGAATCTTGACCAAGCGACTCAAGTAATGCTAACTGTACATTACGAAGGAAAAGGTATTGCAGGGGTTTATCCGCGAGACATCGCAGAGACCAAAGCAAACCAAGTCAATAATTACGCTCGATCTCAAGGTCATCCATTACTTTGTCAGATTGAGCCTAAAAACTAAGGGGGTTACATGCTCAGTCGTCAATTAGAAGTATCATTACGTTTGGCTGTTAGCATGGCTCGTCAAAAGAGACATGAGTTTCTGACGGTAGAACATTTATTATTGGCTTTGCTCGACAATGATTCTGCAGTAAATGCGCTAAAAGCATGCGGGGCAGATATTATTGTGCTGCGCAAAGAACTTGAAGAATATGTAGAACAACATACCCCTAAACTCGGTGAAAACAGCGATCAGGCACCGCATCCAACGGAAAGCTTTGACCGCATTTTGCAACGAGCAATTTTCCATGTGCAATCCAGTGGTGGTGATCGCACAGTCGAAGGCGCAGATATTCTGGTTGCGATGTATTCGGAACGGGATTCTTTTGCCGTATATCTATTAAAACGCCATCAAATTAACCGTTTAACCTTAACCCAGTATCTTTCTCACGGTACGCGCAAAGAAGAATCGCAAGCCGAAGAAGAAATTGAAGAACTCGATGGGGAAAGCTCAACTTCGGCCAATAGCGGTCCGCTGGAGCTGTATACCACCAACCTCAACAATGAAGCGGTGAAGGGCAAAACTGACCCACTGATTGGCCGTGAAAAAGAAATTGAACGCGCCGCGCAAATCTTATGTCGCCGTCGCAAAAACAACCCGCTGCTGGTCGGTGATCCGGGGGTTGGTAAAACCTCAATTGCCGAAGGTCTGGCCTGGTTAATCGTGAATGGTAAAGCGCCAAAACCACTGCTCAATTCGGAAATTTACAGTCTGGATATTGGTGCCTTGGTGGCCGGAACCAAATACCGCGGTGATTTTGAAAAACGCCTGAAACAGCTGTTAAATGCGTTAAAGAAAAAGCCGGAAGCGATTTTATTTATTGATGAAATCCACATGATTATTGGTGCCGGTTCCAGCATGGGCAGCACCATGGATGCCTCGAACCTGATTAAACCGGCGCTAGCCAATGGCACTTTGCGTTGTATCGGTTCGACCACGTTCCAGGAATATCGTCAGGTCTTTGAGAAAGATCATGCCTTGTCGCGTCGTTTCCAGAAAATTGATGTCAATGAGCCATCAATTCCTGAAACCATTGATATTTTACGTGGCCTGAAATCAAAATTTGAAGATTTCCACCATGTGCAATATGACGATAAAGCACTGGTTTCTGCGGTTGAGTTGTCATCTAAATACATCAATGACCGTTTCTTGCCAGACAAGGCCATTGACGTGATTGATGAAGCCGGTGCACAGCGCCGTCTGAAAGATGAGCAGGAAGATCGTCTGATTACCGTGGAAAATATCGAAGATATTGTGGCGAAAATTGCCCGTATTCCACCGAAAACGGTGTCTAAAGATGACAAGACTGTGCTTGAGCATCTGGAACGTGATCTGAAACGTGTGGTGTTCGGTCAGGATGAAGCGATTGAAGCGTTAGCATCTGCCATCAAACTGTCACGCGCCGGTTTGAAATCGCCTGATAAACCAGTGGGTAGTTTTGTATTTGCCGGCCCGACCGGGGTGGGTAAAACTGAAGTCACCAAGCAGCTGGCCAAATTGCTGGGTGTCGAGCTGGTCCGCTTCGATATGTCGGAGTACATGGAACGCCACGCGGTGTCCCGTTTAATTGGTGCGCCGCCGGGCTATGTCGGTTTTGATCAGGGTGGTTTGCTCACCGATGCGATTCATAAAAATCCGCATTGTGTGCTGCTACTCGATGAAATTGAAAAAGCCCATCCGGATGTGTTTAACCTGTTGCTGCAAATTATGGATCATGGCTCATTGACCGATAATAACGGGCGTAAGTCAGACTTCCGTAATGTGGTGCTGGTACTGACCACCAATATTGGTGCAGAAAGTATTTCTCGTGTCAGCATTGGCTTTATGGAACAGGACAACAGCAATGACAACCAGGAAGCAATGAAAAAAGCCTTCTCGCCTGAATTCCGTAACCGTCTGGACAGCGTAATTCAGTTTAAAGCCTTGCCGACCAGCGTGATTGAAAGCGTGGTCGACAAGTTCCTGACTGAACTGCAAGCTCAGCTGGATGAGAAAAAAGTCATTCTTGAAGTAGATCAGGATGCACGTGAGTGGATGGCTGAACATGGCTATGACCGTTTAATGGGTGCACGCCCAATGCAGCGTTTAATTCAGGAACACCTGAAGAAACCACTGGCAGAGATGATCCTATTTGGTGAGCTGGCTGAACACGGCGGCAATGTAGCCGTATCTGTCAAGAAAGAAAACGGTAAAGCCACCGGTTTGAAACTTGAAGTATTTGAAGATCAAACCGCTGAACCGGCTTAATCCTGTACTTGAATATGAAAGCCCGTGTATGCACGGGCTTTTGTTTGTTTAAGGTTTATCTTTTTACCTTTCTATTGGAAAGCTGCGCGTCACTTGTATTGTGAGTTTTTATGGATTTTTCTATCACTAAAATTCTGACCACGGTTTGTCTGTTCTTGGTGACGGCGGTGGCGGAAATTTTGGGCTGTTACTTTCCTTATTTAATTTTGAATCAGGGGAAATCACATTGGCTCTGGTTGCCTACGGTATTGGCTCTAGCGGTATTTGTCTGGCTGTTAACCTTGCATCCGGCAGCATCAGGGCGAATTTACGCCGCTTATGGTGGAATTTACATTTTTACCGCGCTGATGTGGCTGAAATTTGTCGATCAAGTCAGTTTAAGTCGTTGGGATCTGCTGGGTGGTCTGGTGGTGATGTGCGGCGCGCTGATTATTATTTTGCAGCCACAAGGACTGGTGCGTTAATTTTTCTATTGTCATTGTGGGCTGAAAATGGGAATTTACTGCGGCAGGATTTACTACCGCAGTTAGTGATTAATCGGGTTGGTTTAGAATTGACATTCCGAATTTTTTAGCTGTAACTGATACTGCTGCTGCGCCGAGCTTAACTGCAGCTCAATCCGGTAGGGATTGACGCGTTGGAACTGATGCTCAAAAATCATCTCGCAATTCTGCAGTAAATTCTTTTTCATGATTTTTTTCACTTCGCTATGGCCCACATCCTGAGCAAACTGCTCGAAATCCGGGCTGCTAATCAAACCTTTCACTTCAACTCGGTCTGCAAATAGCTGCATCTGTTCAATAATCGTATTCTGATCGACCTGATACGGCAGGGTGCGTGAATCTTCCACACTAATAATATTCAGAATTTCATTAAGTCCGGTCGTATTCTTGATTTTGTACTCGGCATCAATGATCTGTTTTTGTTGCAGATACTGGTCCAGTTCACTGGCATGGCTGGTGAATGAAAGGGCACTGAGTCCGAGGGCTAAAACTGTCGACAAATAGATTTTATTGTTCATTCGAGTCACACATTATGAGCTGTATTCTAGACATTTATATCAACATGAATAGGGCGGATAAGCAACCATCCGATCTGGCTTTATCTCTATAAATTTAAGAAATATATAATCTATTTATCTATAAATTATTGTGTTTAAAGACTTTTTAACTAAAAAATTGATCAAAAATTACATTTTATTTTTTGTGTGAAGTTTCCATTAAAAGTTATATTAGCAACGTGCTTATGCTGTATCTAAGCAAAAATATCTCCTTATGTGGCAAGAGCTTATCGCCTATACATGAGAAATTTCAATAAATTAAAAATGAGGAAGATAAACCTTGAGCCAAGCTTAAACCAAACAGGAAAAAGCCAGTCGAATTAAGGGAATTATCGGGGCGGCCTCGGGCAACCTCGTCGAATGGTTCGATTTCTATATCTATGCTGTATTTGCGGTTTACTTTACCCAAGCGCTGACTGCACCGAACATGGATAGTTCTACCCAGGCCATTTATGTCTGGGGGGTATTTGCGGCAAGCTTCTTTATGCGTCCGATTGGCAGCTGGCTGTTTGGACGTATTGCCGATAAACATGGCCGTAAAAAGTCCATGGTGATTTCCATCTGCCTAATGGCCTTCAGTTCCTTTCTGTTTGCTGCATTGCCGACTTATGAGCAAGTCGGGATGGCGGCACCGTTCCTGCTGTTGCTGGTGCGTTTGTTACAAGGCTTGTCGGTTGGCGGGGAATATGGTGCGGTTGCCACCTATATGAGTGAGCTGGGTTTAGAAGGTCAGCGCGGCTTTTTTGCCTCGTTCTAATATGTGACTTTAACCGGCGGACAGTTACTGGCCAGCTTGCTGGGTGTAATTTTCCTGAGTTTTATGACCGAGCAGCAGTTACAGGATGGCGGCTGGCGTATTCCGTTTGTGATTGGTGGTCTGGCTGCCATTGCCTCACTGCTGGCACGAAGCCGTCTGGAAGAAACGTTGTCACATGAAGACAGCGATAAAGAAGAGTCGGGCAGCTTAAAAGAGCTGTTTAAAAATCACTGGAAAACTTTCTTGCTGGTGGTGGGCTATACCTCGGCGGGTTCACTTAGTTTCTATGTGATTACGGTTTATTCCAAAACCTATCTGACCAATATCGGCATTGATTCGCAGACGGTCGGGCTAATCATGACGGGCTGTATTTTTATTCTGATGGTGGCGCAGCCATTCTTCGGGATTTTATCAGACAGGATTGGTCGCAGAAATTCGATGCTGCTGTTTAGTGGTCTGATGGCGATTGCCATTTATCCTGTTATGGCAATCGGGATGCGTGCCTTTAGTGATTCACCCATGATGGTGGCCTTGCTGTTGATTTTCCTGATGATGCTGTTAAGTCTGTATACCTCGATCAGTGGAATTGTAAAAGCGGAAATGTTCCCGCCGCATGTGCGTGCACTCGGTGTTGGTTTCTCTTATGCGGTTGGTAATGCAGTATTTGGCGGCTCAGCCCCTTCAGTGGCTTTACAGTTTAAATCAGCCGGTATTGAAAACAGTTTCTTTATCTATGTGATTGTGATGCTGGTGATCTGTTTCTTCTATAGTCTGCAAATTCCTCGTGAAGCGCGCTATTTAAAAGATGATCATTAATCCGGATTTCATGACTTGATCAAAACGAAAAAAGCACCGGGAATGAACGGTGCTTTTTTATCTTGATGCGGTTAGCAATTATTTTAAATGCTCGTTGATCAGGAATTCCATTAGGGCTTTTTGTGCGTGTAGACGGTTTTCCGCTTCATCCCAAACCACAGAATTTTTATGATCCAGCATATTTTCTGAAATTTCTTCACCGCGGTGTGCAGGCAGGCAGTGCATGAACAGACAATCTGGATGCGCTAGATCCATGAGGCGTTCATTAACCTGATAGTTGGCAAATGCCTGTTCACGGATTTTCTGTTCTTCTTCTTGACCCATGCTGGCCCACACGTCGGTCACGATTAAATCGGCATTGACTGCGGCATCTTCAGCAGAATCGACCAGTTCAACACAGTGAGCAAATTCAGACAGGAATTTTTCTTGTGGCTCATAACCTTTAGGTGCGGCCACTTTCAGCTTGAAGCCCCACATGTGTGCCGCTTCAATATAGGAGTTACACATGTTGTTGCCATCACCAATCCAGGCCACGGTTTTGCCTTCGATTGGACCGCGATGCTCAAGGAAGGTTTGCATATCGGCCAGTAATTGACATGGATGATGATCGTCAGTTAAGGCATTAATCACCGGCACTTTGGAATAAGAAGCAAAACGCTCCACAATGTCATGTCCAAAGGTGCGAATCATGACAATATCCAGCATGCTTGAAATCACGCGTGCTGAATCTTCAATAGGCTCACCACGACCTAACTGGGTGTCGCGTGGAGATAAGAAAATTGCGCTACCACCAAACTGATTCATACCAGCTTCAAACGATACACGGGTACGGGTACTCGACTTCTCAAAAATCATGCCCAAAACTTTACCAATAAAAGGTTGGAAAACTTCATGCTGATGCTGCTTGCGTTTAAGTTCAATTGCGCGTTGCAAAATCTGGTTAAGTTCTAAAGTCGACAGGTCGCGTAAAGTGAGAAAGTGACGTAGAGCCATTCGTTACTCCACAATAATTGCTGAAATTGAAATCAAAACAACAATTAGTTGTTGGTTGGTTAAATAAAACAGGGAATCGGCTAATATACTATATTGAATCGAAATTGCAAAAAACTAGACGATTTGGTGACCTTGCAGAAAGTGATCGACACAGTAATGAATATAGTCATCTGTGGTTTGCGGGTCATCCTGAACAGGCAAGCCCATTAAAATCCGCCATTCCAGATTACGCAGAATGCCAAAGAACAGCTGCGCTGAATAAAGTGAATTCTCACAGCGAATCAGACCCTGGGCGGCGGCATGATCCAGCGCATGTGCAATGGATGTTTGCAAATGCTTGGGGCCTTGTTCATAGATATAACGCGCCAGTTCCACATTGTGCTGGGTGCGCTCCAAAATTAACCTTAAAAAGGCAGAATTGGCCGGCACACTTAAATGGCTTTTAAAATTATCTAGTGTATGAATTAAATAAGCCCGTAAATCCCCCTCAAAAGATTCAAAGGGTAAGCAAATGTCTTTAAAGAACTTTTCCGCACGATAATCACAAATGGCGGTAAACAGGCCTTCTTTATTGCCAAAATATTTATAGATAAAGGCCTTGGAACCACCGGCATGATGCACGATATCATCCAGCGAGACAGCATCGTAGCCATGTTCCAGAAACAGGTCATTGGCGCTCAATAATAAAGCCAGACAGCGTTCATGCCCACGCTTGGTCGGAGGGACATCTTTGCTAAAGGGTTCTAACTGAGCCAAATCATGCATAATCAGGGAGCAGGCCGCCAATTGGTAAGGAATAAATATAATTGTAGCAAATATATGACCGCTTGGCATGGAATAGCGTAGACGGAAATGTATTGACTTTTTTCTTACAGATTTACTTGAATATTTGACTAAAGTTTTAGGGACTTTATTCTAATTGGTCATGGTTTAGGCAAAGATTCTGAGTATACTCAAGCCTCAATAATTAGAAACTACTGTGGAAAGGACGATGACAGAACAAACATCTGCAGGCTTAAGATTCAGACAGGCGCTGGACACGGAAAAGCCCTTACAAATTATCGGTACAGTCAATGCCTATGCAGCCATGATGGCAAAACAGGTCGGCTATAAAGCCATTTATGTATCGGGTGCAGGTGTCGCCAATTATTCCTACGGTTTGCCGGATTTGGGCATGACCAGCCTCGATAATGTCCTGGAAGATGTACGCCGTATTACAGAACGTGTCGATACACCTGTGCTGGTGGATATTGATACCGGCTGGGGCGGTGCATTTAATATTGGCCGTACCATCAAGCAAATGATTGCAGCAGGTGCTGCTGCGGTGCATATTGAAGATCAGGTGGCGCAAAAACGCTGTGGCCATCGCCCGAACAAGGAAATTGTGACCCAGCAGGAAATGGTGGATCGTATTAAAGCGGCAGTCGATGCCAAAACTGATTCCAACTTTGTGGTGATGGCGCGTACCGATGCCTTGCAAAAAGAAGGTTTGCAGGCGGTGATTGACCGGGCCTGTGCCTGTGTCGAGGCAGGTGCAGATGCCATTTTTGCAGAAGCCATGACCGACATTACCATGTACAAAACTGTTTGTGATGCAGTCGGTGTACCGGTACTGGCCAACATTACCGAATTTGGTGATACGCCGTATTACACCACTGATGAACTAGCTGAGCAGGGCGTGCGTATGGTGTTATATCCATTGTCGGCAACACGTGCAATGCAAAAAGCAGCGCTGGAAGTGATGCAGTCGATTCGTGAGCATGGCACACAAACCCATGTGCTGGATAAAATGCAGCAACGCAAAGAATTATATGAATTTTTAGATTACCACACCTTTGAAAACACATTAGATAAACTGTTCAAGCAGGAGAATTAAAACAATGGCTGAAGGAAAAGTACTGACTGGCGCTGGATTGCGCGGACAAGTCGCAGGGAAAACCGCATTATCGACGGTTGGAAAAAGCGGTGCGGGTCTGACCTATCGTGGTTATGACGTGCAGGATCTGGCAGAAAACTGCCAGTTTGAGGAAGTCGCTTATCTGATCTTCTTTGGTGAATTACCTACCACCGAACAGCTAACCAGCTATAAAGCCAAGCTGAAATCTTTACGTCAGTTACCAGATGCACTAAAAGAAGTACTGGAGCGTATTCCGGCCGATTCACATCCCATGGATGTGATGCGTACTGGCGTGTCGATGCTCGGCAATCTGGAAACCGAACAGTCGTTTGATGTGCAGCAAGATGTTGCTGACCGTATTCTGGCCGCTTTACCGGGCATTATCTGTTACTGGTACCGTTTTAGCCATGACGGCGTACGTGTTGATGAAAATACCGATGATGATTCAATTGGCGCGCAATTCCTGCATCTGTTACGTGGTGAAAAACCAAATGAGTTGCATGAACAGGTGATGAACGTGTCGTTAATTCTGTATGCAGAGCATGAGTTTAACGCATCCACCTTTACGGCGCGCGTGTGTGCATCAACCTTGTCTGATATGCATTCATGTATTACCGGCGCGATTGGTTCACTGCGTGGTCCACTGCACGGCGGTGCCAATGAAGCGGCTATGGAAATGATTGAAAACTGGACCTCTCCAGAAGAAGCTGAGCGTGAAATGCTGGGCATGCTGGAGCGTAAAGAGAAAATCATGGGCTTTGGTCATGCTATTTATAAGGACAATGACCCGCGTAATGGCATTATTAAAGTCTGGTCAGAGCGTCTGGCCAAAGATGTGGGTGATACCGTACTTTATCCAGTATCGGTCCGCTGTGAAGAAGTGATGTGGCGCGAGAAAAAACTGTTCTGTAACGCAGATTTCTTCCATGCTTCGGCTTATCACTTTATGGGTATTCCGACCAAGCTGTTCACGCCAATCTTTGTGATGTCGCGTGTGACCGGTTGGGCGGCGCATGTGATGGAACAGCGTGCGGATAACCGTATTATCCGTCCAAGTGCGGATTATACCGGTCCAGAACTGCGCAAAGTGGTGCCAATTGCAGAGCGTACCTCGGCGGCTTAATCTGCCGTGTACTTGAATAAAGCCTCATCTGAGGCTTTATTTTTTGCTGCTATATTTTTTCGCTCCATTTTTGCTGTTATTGAGAGTTGCTGAGCAGAACCGGATCTTCAATTGGATAGCCCATTTCAAACGGAATGCCTAAATATTTCACAGTCACCAGCATTTTTGACTGCTGCGGAATGTTATAGGCCTGGTGAATGTTCAAGCCTTGCTTATAACTGGTGGCTTGCTGGACGGTACTGCGGAAGTTCCCCGCATCAACCCGATAGCAATATTGCCACTGCGGTACCGCTTCCGTACCATTAATCCAGTCGGCACGACGTTTGCTACTGTGCAAAACCTTAATTTGCGCCTGTTGCGTACTAATCTTGGTTAAGGGTTTTAAGCGGTTTTTAATTTTGGCCAACTCGGCATTAAAGCGGGTAGGTGGCTGGTCATAGTCAATCTTTTTGGTTTTGGGATTAATATACAGCGAGTTGACCTGAACCAGCTGATTCGGCTGTTTAGATTTAAAGTTGTAATAATACAGCTGCGGCAAACGGCCACGACCATCTTCATAATGGCGCAGCAGATAGACTTTTTGATCTTTCTGGTCATAGCCCAGCACTTCAATTCGTTGCTGGCCGCCGACGGTGGCAAAACTGATGATGGGCAGACAGGCCAAAGCAGAAAATAATAATGGTTGAACCAGTTTCATACTTCGACTCCACATTGCAGGATATGGTTTTACTTTAAGCCAAAATCATGGAGAAAAGATGAGAAACTGTGTATCTAGGTGGGTGAAGATAAAATAAGTGCCAATACTTCCTGTGCCACCAAGTGAGTCAGTTGATCCAGCCGTTCAATCGGGCTGCCATCCAGCAGATAATGAAAATTATGCAATTGCTGCTGATAGTGAATGGCAATATAAAAAGTGCCTTCGGGTTTCTCTGCAGAGGCGCTGCCACCGGGTTTCAGCAAACCGGTACAGGCCACCACAATATTGGCCTGTTTAAACAGAGCCTGGCCATGCAAGGCCATCTGCGCGGTAATTTCCGCAGATTCCGCCGTGTAATGCGCAATCAGTGCCGGATCAATCTGTAACAGGTTGGCTTTAATGCTCGGGTCATAGCTGACCAGCGCCCCGAGTAAAATATCTGCGCCGCTATTTTTATAAATTGAAAACTGGCTGCATAAATAGCCTGAACTGGCACTTTCAATAAAGGCAATGGTCAGTTGCTGTTGTTCCAGCGCATCACAGCAGCGTTTCAGCATGATGAATCTCCATTTCTTCTTCTTTTCCAAGCGATTTTAAGCGAGATCAGCCTCAATCTTGTTGCGGATTCAGGCATTTAGCACTAAAGATCGCGCGTTCCGGTTTCAATTGTATAGCAGTTAGGCGAAACTCGAAATTATCGGTTTATTCTGCTGCAAAAGAATGGTAAAACTAAAAATAAAGTGCTTAGTGAAAGTAGGTTAATACAATGAAAACGATTGTGAAATATATGGTCTTAAAAGACCTCGACTACCAGTTAGGAACCTTACTTTTCCAGGAAGAATTACAGGCCGATGCTTTATATTTTGACCAGATTCCTGAAGTAATTTCTTATCAGAACCATCAGTTTAAAGTGATTAGTAAAGAACTGAAACGCGTCCAGAACGCAGCAGAGCCAGAAAACTTGCAACGTATTATTGTCAAAGTCGTGACTGTGGCATAACACTGAAAGTCGCCTGCGGGCGGCTTTTTTTATCTGCCTTATTTTTAAAACTGTTGCAATAACAAAGCCTGAATTAACAAGAAAGCAGAAATATTGACCAAAGCTATACAGCGTGGCTGTCTTAAATCATGAACAATAAAAACAGTTCAACACAACAATAAAGACAGGAGTCGATGATGGCTAAACCAGAAAAAACCTCTAATGAAAAGACCCAGCAACAGCAACCTCAACCCAAGACCGATTCACAAGTGATTCCAAATAAAAAGAATCCGCATCCACAACATCCAAGAGATAAACAGGATACCGCCGTACAGCGCTAAATCTGGGGGATGTTTATCCATCAGCTCCTAATTTTTCATAGTTAAATCAAACGTGTTGCAGGACAGGAAGCGTCAGTATAGCGCAGAGCTTGCTGCAGTTTGATCAAGGAGATGCAAGATGAAGATCGGTTTATTTGTCGGCATGCTTGCCAGTTGTACGCTGATGGCATGTCAAAGCGTACCTTCTACACCAGCACAACAGGTAGATGTGACCAAGTCCTTAGGTTTAAAGCAGTGTGAGGGGGATGATCCCAAAGTGCGTTTACAGCAGCTGAAAGAGCAACTGCAGCAGGCCGGGATAGAAGTTTATAATGAAGCACTCGGGCATGATGGTCTGGTACATATTACCGTGTGTGGTGCCAGTACCGGCCAGACTGCCATCTTTACCATTTCGGCCACACAACTGGGTGCGGCGCAAGGCTTGGGTTATCAGCTAACGCTAGCACCTTAGTCAATAAAATGTGACAAGTAACGTTTTGAAATTACTTTGAAAAATATGACTTGTTGTTTAAAAAAAATAAAAAATGGAAGCTTTTGCCAATGCTGGAAATCCAGGAAAATAGGACAATTTTAATCAGGAAATATGCGCTGTAAATTCTTATTTTTTCTTGACTTTTCTCTTTATGAGTTTGAGTTCATACATCCCTCGTATGGACTCTTTTTTTGCCTGGATTTTAATAGAAATGTAATTTATTAAAATATTTTAAACAATGGTAAAAATCGAGCAAAGCTAAATAACTGATATTTTTTATATTATATATCTATATATTATTTTTTCTATATTCTTAAAAATGAAACTTTTGCTACTTATATTTAAAACTAATGAATAAAGGTTAAAGTGAGGTTAAAGCAGATGAACGATGTCAGCTTGGAGTTTTTAAATCAGGCCATTGATAAGTGCCTAAAAGAGGGCAAGAAACCGAAAAAACTACGTTTGGGCTATAAATTGTATGCGCATTTTATGCATGATATACGTTTTTCCAAGGAAGTCCGAGATTCTGCACTCGATCCGGACAAGCGCCGTTATCGTGGAATCAAGCTAAAAGTGACCCAAGATGAGTATGAATTAAGTTTTGTGGAAAAAGAATAATCCGTATTTTTAAATAGATAAAAAAAGTAAATGTTATTTTTTGCTAATTTTAGTGATAGAAATTTAATATAAATTACCAAGTATTCTGGATTTATATACATGTAGGGGATGTATATTATAAATAGGTGAGCTTTTGTAATATAATGCAATTGGTCATATCACTATTTCTTGGTATAAGAACAGAACAATAATAAGAAAGGAGTATGGATATGAAAGTGAATACACGACGGTCTTTAGATATTACGGTTCTGGTGAGTGCTTCATGTATTATCACCTGTCTGATTTACTTATTAGGGCAAAACAGAGTCGTACTCTTTTAAAAATAAAAACCACCTTCGGGTGGTTTTTATTTTCCAGTTGAGATTCGTTAAACCATATTAACCTTCAATCTGACAGGCTTCTGCGCAGGCACGACAGGCGCGGGCACAGTTTTGACAATGTTCATCTTCATGCTGGCCACATTCTTCGGCACACAGTTCACAGGCTTTGGCACACAGGTCCATGGCTAAATGATGTAGCTCCGAGTTGCGAACTTCAAAGGTAACACAGAGTTTGCAGGTTTCAACACAGTCCAAACAGCGCTGGATGCAGGTTCGCATCATCTGCACATGTTCTTCGTGTAAACAGGCATCTGCGCAGCGTTGACAAGCAACAATGCATTCCAGACAGGCCTGTATTGAAAGCGAAGATTGTTGAACGGATGAAAGATGCGGCAGCTGATTCATAAGCAGATCCTCGAATAAAGTCCGGTTGATATCAAAATTTATTGCGGTATTTCAATCCAGGTTTCTTGTACTTCTTGCAGGTTTTTAATCAGGATAATGCGCTGCTCGCAAATATCACCCACCCAGGATAGCGGGATCAGATGTGCTTTGCCTTCGGCATCCTGACTTAATTGGATTCGATCTAAATCCAGAAACTGTTCAATTTGGCCCAGATGAACGCCGTTAGCGGTAAAGACCTCCGCATGTTGTTGCAGTTCATGATGACGAAACTTGGCCATACTGCTGCCTCAAGAACAGGATTTTTTCACTCTAATGCAAGCTATCGTACAAAAGATGAAAAGCAATAAAAGCGATACAAATCAGCGGCAGATATTCACGTCGTATTAAACGGTTACATGCTTTTAAATAGAATAAAGAGAGGCGTGGGTTTTATTTATATACAAGGGTATTTTATTTATGACAGTTTTGTCCTATTTATATCAGACAGTTTAAGTGGATAAACTGCCTGATTTATTCTGATTTAAAACCGATATTTATTTATCGCTCGAAATCATACTTTTTAGAACATGATCGCGGTCAATAAAATGATGTTTTAATGCCGCCAGTACATGGCCTATCAATAATAGGCCTGCTGCCCAGGATAAATAGATATGTAAGGGTTTAACGATGGCTAACAGCTCCGGATTGGCTTGTACCATATATTAAATGATCTGCATCTGATCTCATCTTGAGGATTTCTTTTTTCAATCTGTTGAGTTGCGTCACAAAGCAAGTGCTAAAATACTGAAATTCGGCAGAGTTTCTCAGCAGTATCCTCAACTGCAAGCAAAGGCAAATACATGCAACCCAATGCACTCATCAAGTTCCATTACAGATTCAACATGCAAGGATTGGGCGGCTAATGCGATCACTTGCAATCAGTACACGGCTCGGCGGTTTCTACTTTTTCTACTACGCCATTGTTGGCACATTTATGCCATTTTGGAGCCTGTATCTGGAAGATCAGGGCTTCAATTATCAGGAAATCGGGATTCTGTCTTCCATTGCAATTATCACCCGTTTTTTTGCCCCTTTTATTTGGGGATGGATTGCCGATAAATCCGGTAAACGCATGTTGCTGGTGCGTATTGCCACCTGGATGGAAGCCTGTATCTGGTTCATGCTGTTTATCATTCCGAATAGTTTTCAGTCAGTCGCGTTGTTGATGCTAATTTTTAGCTTTTTCCAGAATGCCATTTTGGCCCAGTTTGAAGGGGTGACTTTATTCTGGCTGGGCGATCAACGTGAACAGCTGTATGGCAAGGTGCGTAAATGGGGATCGGTCGGTTTTATTGTTGCGGTATTTGGTATCGGTGCCTTGCTGGAAATTATTCCAATCTCCATGCTGCCGGTATTGTTGCTATGTATCGCGTTTCTGGCATTTATCTGGTCTTTTAGCATTAAAGAACCCAGCGCTGCACCTAGTTCCCAAAAACAGCTGGAACCTTTGTGGTCGGTGTTAAAACGACCTGTGGTGGCCTGTTTTTTCCTCATTGAGTTTATTCTGCTATTTTCGCATGCGCCGTTTTACAGTTTTTATAGCAATTATCTGAGTCAGGCTGGTTTTAGTACTTCAATAATTGGTTTGTTGTGGTCAGTAGGCGTGATTGCAGAAATTATCATGTTTGCTTATGCAACCTTTTTCTTGTCGCGCTGGTCATGGCGAACACTGGTGATGGCTTGTTTGCTGCTGACCGGTTTACGCTGGATTGTTGTGGGTATGCTACCTGACAGTTTTATCGCCCAGTTTTTTGCCCAGACCATTCATGCCTTTAGTTTTGGCTTATTCCATGTGATTGCGATGCGGGTGATTTTTCAGAATTTCAGCTTGGGTCAGCAAGGACGAGGGCAAGCTATCTATAGCACTATGTGGGGTATGGGTGTGGCGTTGGGAAGTATTTTGGCTGGTTATTATTGGGATATTTTTTCAGGGCAAACGGTCTTTATCTGGGCTGGCTTATCTACATTACTGGGTTTGTTACTGGTCTTTGGTTTACCGAAACAGCTACAAAAACAGGCGTAGAAAAAGCCGGTCATATCGACCGGCTGTTGAATCAGGCTATTCAAGTCTTTAAATTTTGATGTGCTGATATTGCGGGAACCACGGCTGAGCCTGTTCCAGTTGTGCAGCCAGTTGTAGTAATACATCTTCACGAGCAAAAGGTGCAATAAACTGAGAACCTAAAGGCAAGTGCTGTTTATTCCAGTACAGTGGCACAGACATCGCCGGTAAGCCGGTAATATTGGCCAGCTGGGTAAAAGGTACCCATTTCAGGTTTTCCCGTACAATCTGATCGACCAGTTTGCCTTGGGTTAACAGATGCGCCTGTCCGACTTTCAACAAGGCTTTTAACACCGGTTTTTGCCAGGCTGGCGTTTTAACTTCGCCATTCTGGGGAGCTACCGAGGCTGTGGCTGGGGTCAGATATAAATCATAACGGTCAAAGAACTGGTTCATTTGCGTGGTATAAACGCCCCAGTTATTCAGGTTGTGAATATAGTCCAGCGCAGAGGTTTTGGCACCAAATGCAGCCAGCGCCAGTGAGTCCAGCTCGAAATCATCATCACGTGAAGGATACTGTGCGCGAATCTGGCTGAGCATATAAGAGAACTGACTAAACCAGGTGGTAATAAAATCTTTGGCTAGTTGCATGCCATCAATAGCCGGCTGATCTTCAATTACTTCATGCCCAAGGCTGGTTAAGAGTTTTACAGTGTGCTCAATGGCCTGAATAGCATCTTTAGATACAGCGGTACCAATAGGAGAGTGGGTGCTAAACGCAATTTTCAGTTTTTTCGGTGCTTGTTGCATCAGCTGCAGATATTGACCTTCCGGGCGCTGAATCTTAAATAAAGAGCTGTGTTCTTCGCCGTGGGTTGCATCAAGCATGGCGGCGCTATCCCGGACACTGCGCGTCAACACATGCTGAATGGCGGCGCCGTGCATGGCTTCACTCATGGACGGTCCCCATGGGGTACGGCCACGACTCGGCTTTAAACCGAACAAGCCGCAATAAGAGGCAGGAATACGAATCGAGCCACCGCCATCGCCGGCACCGGCCAGCGGCACAATACCGGCGGCCACCGCAGCCGCAGAACCACCCGATGAGCCACCACTATTATGTTTTAAATGCCACGGGTTTTTACAGCTGCCCCAGGCATCCGGTTCGGTAATGCCTTTAATCCCAAATTCAGGAGTGTTAGTACGGCCAAAAGTCACAATTCCGGCCTGTTCCCAACGATTGACAATTTCAGCGTTTGTTTCGGGAATATAGCCCATCCTTTTTAAGCCCTGACAGCCATAAGAAGTCGGGTAGCCAGCGTATTCCTGAAACAGGTCTTTGACCAGAAAGGGTACCCCAGCAAATGGACCCGACAATGGCCCTTGTACGCGTTGCTGTGCATGTTCATGCATCGGAATAATAATTGCATTCAGGCTTTTGCTTTGTTCGGCACGTTGTATGGCCAGTTTCAGTAGTTCCGATGCCTGAATTTCTTTTTTTGCCACTAATTCGGCCAGCCCCAGACCATCATATTTTAAATATTCTTGTAACTTCATTTTCAATCCTGAAAATATAAATTGTCAGAAACTGTTGTAAGAGATTTTACGCAAAGTTGCAAGGTGAGATTAAAATTTAAACAGTAAAAATTAGCGATTTTGGGGCTTAAAAAAATTGTTGAGTTATGTTTATGCACTAAGTTTATTGCAAAAAATATGCTAACGTTAGCGGGTACTTTATATCATTGAATCAATGTATGAAAAAACTTTATCTCACCAGTTTAATGTTAGTATGTTGCACTGCCGTGATGGCCAATGAAACAAAAACGACAACAACAAATAGTGCTGCCGCAACCGCTGCAAAAGCGCCTGTCAATGCCAATACCGTTCGTGTCATTACCCGTCCTGAAATTGTGGGATTGTGGGGCATGGAAATTCCAAATAACCGCAAATGTATTGAATATTATAATTTTCGGGGCGATAACGATGTCATTATCAAAAGCGGTCAGGAATGGTCGTCTGGCATCTATGACTATCAGCCGGCAGAAGATCCGGCCAGCAGTTTACCTGCCTTAATCATGCAAATTAAATATGACAATAATGAGGTCGATTGTTCCGGTTATCAGGAAGATCAGACCGGGGAGATTTCACAATATTTTGTGCAATGGAAAAACCCGCATACTATTCATTTCTGTAGTAATGAAAAAGCCGAACAGTGCTTTGCCACTTTGCGCCGTGTTTTGCCTTAAAGCTGAAATTCAGCCATAAAAAAACCGCTGAAATCAGCGGTTTTTTTATTTTCACAAGGAAACGCTTAGGCTTCCTTGTTGGCACCTTCAAGCTGCTTTAACAAATGCTTTTCCAGGTAGTGAATATCCATTGCCTGTTTGCAGAAGTTTTCATCTTGCAAGATCAGATCTTTATGTAATGGAATATTGGTTTTCACACCGGTCAAAATCATTTCATCCAGCGCCTGACGCATGCGCGCAATACTGGTGCTACGGTCTTTACCATGCGCAATCAGTTTAGCGATCATCGAGTCGTAATAAGGCGGAATGCTATAGCCCGGATAGATATGTGAATCTAAGCGGATACCGGCACCACCAGACGCGTAGAAGTTTTCAATCTTGCCTGGTGATGGCAGGAAGGTTGATGGATCTTCCGCATTGATACGGCATTCAATGGCATGACCTTTCACCTGAACATCTTCCTGCTGAATGTCGAGGCCTAAACCACCGGCAACGCGCAGTTGTTGTTCAATAATATCAATACCTGTGACCATTTCAGTTACCGGGTGTTCTACCTGAACACGGGTGTTCATCTCGATAAAGAAGAACTCGCCATCTTCAAACAGGAACTCGAAAGTACCGGCACCGCGATACTGCATCATCTTACAGGCGTTGACACAGGCTTCTAAAATATCTGCACGTGCTTGCTCTGGCAGGTTTGGTGCTGGTGCTTCTTCCAGAACTTTTTGATGGCGACGCTGTAAAGAGCAGTCACGGTCATACAGATGGATGGCATGGCCGTTACCATCGCCCAGTACTTGCACTTCAACGTGACGAGGCTTTTGCAGGAAACGTTCCATATAGACCGTATCATCACCAAACCACATTTCCGCATCACGCTGCGCCGCTTGTACCGATTCCAGCAGGGTATCGACACGTTCAACAATACGCATACCACGACCACCACCACCGGCAGCTGCTTTAACAATCAGTGGAAAGCCGATTTCTTTGGCTTCAGCCAGGGCATTTTGTGGTGTTACTGCATGGGCAGAACCTGGTACCGTCGGTACGCCGGCTTTACGCATGGCGGTAATGGCAGAAACCTTGTTCCCCATTAAGCGGATGTGTTCTGGACGCGGACCAATAAAGATAAAGCCTGAGCTTTCTACAATTTCGGCAAATTCCGCATTTTCAGACAGGAAACCATAACCCGGGTGAATGGCATCAGCACCGGTAATTTCTGCTGCGGTAATAATCGCAGGAATATTCAGATAACTGTCGCTGCTCGCGCCCGGACCGATACACACGGCTTCATCACAGAAACGTAAATGCATCAGGTCTTTATCGGCATCGGAATAGATACCGACAGTTTTGATTCCTAAAGTTTTGCAGGCCCGGGTGATGCGAAGCGCAATCTCACCACGGTTTGCAATTAAAACTTTTTGCAACATTGTGAGTCCCCGTGGTCTTAAGCGCGGTAGCGGAAGAGTGGTTGACCAAACTGAATCACTTCACCATTTTTAACTAGAATTTCTTCAATCACGCCGCTTTGAGTCGCTTCAATCGGGTTCATGATTTTCATGGCTTCGATAATACCTAAGGTTTCACCTGCAGAAACGGTTTGACCGATTTTCACAAAAGGTGCTTCACCTGGGCTTGGTGCTGCATAGAACACACCAACCATTGGAGAAGTTTCAACTGCGCCACGTGGAGAAGATTTCGGTGCTGATGGCAGATCTGCTGCTGGAGCAGGCATTGCTGGAACTGCTGCCGCTACTACTGGACTGCGACGAGTAAGCGCAATCGCCTGATCGCCTTCTTTAACTTCAATCGCTTGTAAGTCAGATTCAATCATCAGGTCGATGAGTTTCTTGATTTTACGGATATCCATGAGACAGTATTCCTAATTAAGATTGCGAAGTGAGTTGAATTTTTTCGATAACGTAGTCAAGTGCAGCAGCATAGCCTTTTGCACCCAATCCGCAGATCACGCCTACAGCTTTATCGGACAAATATGAATGATGTCTAAATGCTTCACGTGCATGCACGTTAGACAGATGGACTTCAATAAACGGGATGGCAACGCCAAGAAGTGCATCACGTACTGCGACTGAGGTATGGGTCAGGGCTGCAGGATTAATAATGATGAATTGAACGCCTTCTTGACCTGCCTGATGAATTCGGTCGACAATGGCACCTTCCCAGTTACTCTGGAAAGTTTCTAGCGAAAATGATGCATTTTGCGCTTGTGTCATGAGCTGCTGATTTATATCCTCAAGGGTAAGGTGTCCATAAACCTCAGGTTCTCGCTTTCCTAGCAAATTTAAATTCGGTCCATGAATAACCAAAATGGTTGAACTCATCCAGCCTGCTCCAATTAATAAGTTGCAAATAGTCTTTGCAAGATGTCTGCAAAGTTTGCTTATTATGGCATGAAATTCCACATTTTTTTTATAATTTCTTTAAATTTACGTGAAAAGCATGTCGCAAAATATGGCTATATCATGCAAACTTTGCATACAATTCACAATGTTAAAAGATTCCAAATTTGCACGAAATTACGGTTTTTTACATTGTAATGAGAATTGACCAAAACCATTCACAGGTTTGCCGCAAAATAGTTTGATGAGTTTAAGCCCAAGTAGATGGCCTACATGTGCATCCGGTTTTATCTCTGGATTTCCCCCGGAATGCTATCCCTGAATTTGGGGAGTTTTTATCCTCCTCCTGATTTCTATATTGAATTGGCCGCGTTTTAAAATTTATACCATTCAATATATCTGCTGAGAGGTTGCCGCTATAGATTCTGTTTTATCTGGCTTTAAACTACCGTGTTGATATCTTTATTTATTATTGAATTACAAATATTTATCTTTATTTTGTGCTTGGGATATAGTAATTCGATTAGTCATTAGCGTGCTGTTTAGATCAGTTTAGCATGTGCTTAATAGTTGGGCTGATCTTTCAGATAGAGGGTGTATTCGAGTATTTAAAGCACCAATAGGAAAAGAGCAATCCTGATCATGGATAGTCATTGTGACGAACACGAGAGCAGGTTGAAGTCAAAAGCGTTAGATTTATTTTCAGGAAGTCATTGACCAATTCTTTCATTGAAAAAGACAGTTTCGTGTCTTTCTGTACGAAAGCCGTTCAGGCAAGGTTGGCAAAATTTGATAGTTCACGTATTGCCTAAACTGATTTGGCGAGTAGGGCCTTGATTTTAGAATTAAAAAATAACAGTATTGCTTTATTAAGGGGAAATCTTCTTAAATGCGACGAATATCTTAATTTAGCCTAAATAAGGCAGATCTATCTAATTCAGTCTGTGACAACCTTGTATCGGCGAAATGCTGTATAAATAGACAAATAGCCCTGATGTGCTAAGATAAAGACATATTACACACAGTGTGAACAGGAGTTGTCCAATGACAGCTTATACGATTATGAAAGCAGGCAAGGTGGAGGATGATATGATTCCAAAACTGGCGATTCACGCATTCCGTGATGCTTTTAAGCAGGCATGTGCGTCTTCAACTGTGGTGTATGTGAAAGATCAGCAACTGGTACAGCGCCAGCCGAATGGTCAGGAAAGCGTAATGAAGGATGTATCTGCGGCTTATCGTAGTGCGCAGCATCTTCCAAAAACCTTGACACGTAAAAAGAAATTACAGACCGTTCATTAATTTATGCCACAACCCCGCATCAGGATGTTTGCAGGTCCGAATGGTTCAGGAAAAAGTACCATTAAGGAATATTTGTTGCCCCATCATATTGGGGCATATTTAAATGCAGATGAACTCGAATATCAGCTTAAACACTCTGCAGTTTTGCATTTGGACCATTATCATCGGGCATTGAATGCAGCTGCTTTAATTTCCTTTCTAGAACAAAAACAACGACCGCAGGCAAATACATGGGTGCCTTTATTACGTCAGCCACCGGTGTTAATCAGTGCAAGCTGCGTACAGTTTGATCCTGCAGAAATCGATTCCTATTTATGCGCGCGTATTATTGATTATATTCGCCTGGAATTTTTACGTTTAAAGGTGAGTTTTACCTTTGAAACAGTGATGTCGCATATTTCCAAAGTGGAATTTTTACATGAGGCAAAACGCCACGGATTTAAAACCTATCTGTACTATGTTTCCACGGTTGATCCGCTGATTAATATTGCGCGGGTGCAGTATCGCGTAGAGAAGGGCGGGCATGGCGTGCCTGAACAAAAGATTAAACAGCGTTACTACCGCAGTATGGATTTATTAATGCAGGCGGTGGATGCCACAGATCGAACCTACTTTTTTGATAACTCGACGGATGGTCAAGCCGCATCTTTTCTGGCCGAGATTGAAAATGCCGAGCTGTTAAAAATAAATCCCGAGGCGCAGGTGTTGCCAGAGTGGTTTGTAGAGAAAGTTTTAAATGCTTTTGAGTAAGTCAGTTCACTTGGATGGGTACTCATCTCTATTTCTGATCAGCAGCTTTAAAACGCCAAGAAATTAAAGCCAAACTACATAATATTCTGCCGAAGTACAAAATTCCCCGAGGATATATTCGGGGGATTTGCCCAACTATCAAGATCAGCTAATTAATTCACATGATTTTTCTAGCAAACTGTTTTCCATTTACGACCTGTAAGGCGGTTTATTAAACTAAAATAGTCTTTATCCAAGTCCTGTTTTTAGAGATGTGCTGGCCGCGCTAAGCCTCTAGTCAGTGGAAGCTTTTTTATTTTCCTTATTTTTTAAACGCTTCATTCTCATTCCTTTATCCCTAAAATAGCCTAAGCAACACTCTCCTTAATCAGCAAATGACAACGCAAAAGCCAGAATAAAGGAAGGGGGGAGGATGGTTAGCTCTTTGTAAGAAAGGATAGCTATTTATTAATATTTTATATATTATAAAAACATATAATGTTTTGGGTGTATGGCGATGCATGATTTCCTGATTGCGTTTTTAGGTGGTCTTTTATTAGGGGCCGCCGTGGTCGGCTATTTATATGTGAACGGACGAATCGCAGGGATTAGTGGTTTGCTGGCTCAGGTGATGCAGCCAAGCACCATCTTTAAAACACCGGCGCTGTGGTTTTTATTGGGACTGTTTATTACGCCGTTTATTTATGGAATCTGGCAGCAGCCACAGATTGAACTTGACGCCAGTCCACTCATGATGGTGGTGGCCGGTATCCTGGTTGGTTTTGGGACCCGTTTAGGTTCGGGTTGTACCAGTGGTCATGGTATTTGTGGAATCAGCCGTTTATCCAAACGTTCGATGGTAGCGACCTTGACCTTTATGCTGACGGGCGTATTGACGGTGTATGTCATCCGCCATATCACAGGAGCATTCTAAAATGAAAAATATCTGGGCGTTTCTATTTGGCGGATTATTTGCATTGGGCCTGATGATTTCGGGTATGTCCAATCCTGAAAAAGTACTTGGTTTTCTGGATATTTTCGGCGATTGGGATGCCAGTCTGGCTTTTGTGATGATGGGTGCCATCGCCGTGGCTTTTATTCCGTTTCAAAAGGCAGTTCGTCAGGCAGAACCTAAGACGGTGTATCATGAGGCCATTGAGTTACCTCGGCAAAATCAGCTAGATTCTAAACTGATTATCGGCAGCGCTTTGTTTGGGATTGGCTGGGGAATTGCCGGCATTTGTCCTGCACCTAGCTTTACGTTAATTGGTTTGGGCTATTATCAGGCGCTGTACTTTATTGCTGCGATGATGTATGGCATGTATCTCCATCATCGACTTTTAGGGAAAAAATCATGACCGCTACGCCAGTTGTACAACATTTTTTTGACAAAGAGACCAATACATTCAGCTATGTAGTGACCGATCCAGCCACGCAGCAATGTGCAATTATTGATAGTGTCTTGAATTATGATGCGGCTTCAGCATCTACCTCGACTGAAGGTGCAGACGCAATCATTAGCTATATTCAGCAAAATAGCCTAAGCGTTGAGTGGATTTTAGAAACCCATGTGCATGCAGATCATCTGACCGCAGCCCAGTATTTAAAAGAAAAGCTGGGTGGAAAAATTGCCATCAGCAACAAGATTATTGTGGTGCAGGATACGTTTGGCCGTATTTATAATCTGGATTTGAAATATTTGAATGCGCATCAAGCCTTTGATTATCTGTTTGATGATCATGAGCAATTCAGTATTGGTGAATTAACGGCCTACAATATTCCAACACCAGGGCATACACCGGCCTGTTTAAGCTATGTGATTGGTGATGCAGTCTTTGTCGGCGATACCTTGTTTATGCCGGATTATGGTACTGCACGCTGCGATTTCCCGAAGGGTAGTGCAGAGCAACTGTTTGATTCTGTGCAAAAACTGTATAAGTTGCCAGCACAGACACGGGTATTTTTATGTCATGACTATCTGCCTGAAGGGCGTGAGGTCTTTATACACGAAACCAGTATCCAGCAGCAAAAAGCCGAGAATATCCATATTCACGATGGCACGCAAAAAGCTGAGTTTGTAGAAATGCGTAATCGCCGTGATGCCGGTTTATCGATGCCAAAACTGATTCTGCCTGCCATTCAGATCAATATGGTGGCCGGACATTTCCCTGAACCGGAAGCCAATGGCACGCGCTATCTGAAACTGCCACTCAATTATTTCAACAAATAAACTGGATCGGCCAATGCTTTCGTGCAACTGGCCGATATTTTTGGCCTGATACAAAATAGCCTAAGCAAAAATACAATTTTAATAAAACACTTATCCTATAATATCGAGAAAGCCAAAACCGATGCATACAAGGAATCAAAAATGCTGCTCAATTTCCAGACTTCACAACAACATCTATCAAGCACCGACATTCCGGTTGTTCTTATTCATGGTTTATTTGGCAGCCTGAGTAATTTGGGTATGTTGGCACGTGCGTTACAGGAGCATTATCCAGTCATCCAGATTGATGTACGTAACCACGGAAAATCGGAACATCGCCAGAGCATGAGCTATACCGAGATGGCGCAAGATGTACTGGAAACCTTGGATGCGATTCAGGTACAAAAATTTATCGTGATTGGCCATTCCATGGGTGGAAAAATTGCCATGCAACTGGCTGACCTTGCACCAGAGCGAGTGGAAAAACTGGTGGTGCTGGACATGACACCATTTGCCTATCAGGAAAATCATCATGATCAGGTGTTTGATGCGCTATTTGCTGTCAAAAAAGCACAAGTGGAATCACGCCAGGATGCCACCCAGATTATGCAGCAGCATTTGCGTGAAGATGCAGTGATTCAGTTTCTGATGAAATCGTTTAGTAAAGGGCAGTGGTTATTTAATGTTGATGCACTTTATGCATCTTATCCGAAAATTTTATCTTGGCAGTCAGTCAAGGTGGATGCACCAAGTTTATTTATTCGTGGCGGCGCCTCTCCGTATTTATCTAAACCGGAACACTATGCTGCCATTGAACAGCAGTTTAGTCAGGCCAATATTGAAACTGTTGAAAATGCGGGGCATTGGCTGCATGCAGAGAAAACTGCTGAAGTGGTTGATAAAATCCAGCAGTTTTTATCTGCATAAGCCCGGTATTGTTTTAATCAAGTGCATTGGCCATCAGCTGACCTTCCGAGGTCAGCTTTTCCGCCATTTCCCGGGTTTTCTTTAAGCCTGGCATCCGGTATTCGGTATGACCATAATCTTTAATGGATTTCCAGCGGCCACCCCAGGTCAGACCAACCGACTCCGCCACTTCGCCATACAGTTCATAACCGCGCATTGCCCACGGGTCACGCTCGGAAATCACCACTTTGCCATTGCGTTTAAAGGCCACATCGGCGGCTAAACCAAATTGATGATAGCTTTGATAACCACGGGCACGGGTGGTGTTTTTATTTTTGGACAGCGAGTTTTGTCGCTCCGGACTACGATAACCCTCCAATAGCACCAGCTCATAGCCGTGGCGTTCTTTCATGATTTTAAACACCATCAGCAGGCGCTGTTTATAACGCGGATTCATCTTATGCCACTTTCGGTCAGCGCTCACAATTGATGGATTGACATGAGAATGAGCATGTAAATCTTCCACCGCTGGATCATAACTATGCTGATCTGCCGGCACAGCCGCCCACTGATTTTCCAGTTGCATGGCCTCAACCACGGCGGCTTCAACCAGTGCTTCTTCTACTTCAGGTGGTGGCGACAGCATTTCACCTTCAAGCAGGGCATAAACTTGAGGATCGACTTCCCTTAAATAGTCGGCTTCAATTTTGGTGGCGCTAATCGGGCGGGTAAAGGCAAACAGAATGATGCTGGAAAACAGAAAAAATCCGGCAATCAGAATCCACCATTGCTGGATATGCCAATGAGTTTGGGTTTGTTCTGCTGCAGCCGCATGATTAAACTGTTGAGCCAGACTTTTCACCGAGCTCAACTGTTTTTTACTGTTAGGAATAAGTGCCTGAAAACCGGATAACACCTTGGCGCGCAGTTCATAAGACAGCAATAGTGCCAGGCTACAGGCCACAACTACAAAGGCAATAAAAATAACCGCAATCATGGATGAACAGCAGTGTCCTGTACGCTTACAGTTTCAACTTTTTCCACCGGTTTACGGGTGACCGAAATCTGGACACTGGCCTGTGGTGTTTCTTCCGGTTCTACCGCGGCCATTGGCACCACGACCGGTGCAGCCGGTTTAGCAGGAACAGCTTTGGCTGGTGCTGGTTTTTGTGCAGGCGGCTGTTTTGCTGTCGCCGCAGGAGCACTGGCTATGTCTTGCGGGAAGTTCGGAGCTACACGCGCTTGATTTGGCGCAGGCTGGGCAGCAACTTTTGCTGGTTGATGGGCAAAGATTTTACTTAAATCACCATCATTGGGTTGCTGAAACTCAACCGGATGTTCAGCCTGCACATCTTCGAGCTCGTCAAAACTGCCAGAGTGATCGGTCATCTGGTTTTTTAATTCTTCCAGTTCTGCCGGCAGTTCCGATGGAGTAGCCGCTGGCGCGGCCATTGCCTGAGTGGACTCTGCTAGTGTTGTCGATGGCTGGCCTGCATAAAAATAGGCATAACCGGCTAAACCGGTGACCACGACCCCCGCCACAAAACCGCCCAGACTATATAAAAGTGGCGACGGCGATTTTGGCTTGTTACTTTGTAAAATCCGTAATGAAGTTTGTTTTTCGTTTGCCATGTTTTATCTAAATTTTATGGTAAATGAATGGTGATATGCGCCTGTTCCGTGGGTGCAGTAATCACGTTTTGATATTGGCTCATTGCGCTACTGTTCTGGTTGGATAGCATGTAACGCAGGCCAGCAAAGGACAATAAGGCAAAAAGGGCTAAAAACAGCAAAATCCAGAAAAAAGGTAATTCACGGTGAATAATATGTTTGATTTGATCCGGTAAGGCAGCAAAAGGGGAAAACGCGGTTTTCTTGCCTTTCAGATAATCAATTTCATCGCCGACACGCGCCACTATATGGTTCAGCGCTTCCATCGACTCAATACGATATTTGCCCTGAAAGCCCAGCAGCATGCAGTAATGATAAACCTCTAAAGCCGCCAGACGTTCTTTGCCGCGACTTCTGAGCTGTTCCAGCATTTCAAAAAAGCGATAGCCGGCCAGCTGCGAACCGAACAGATTGAGTTGTAGGGGATTAATCAGCCAGTGATTCTGCAAATCAAAAAATTTCGGGTCCTGCTGGGTCACAATGGTTTCATCCAGCAAGGCACAATACGCATATTTAGCATCGTGAATATCATCGGCTGAAAACTGCAATTTTTTTGCTTGGGTTTCAAAGCGGTTCAGCATATCCATGATTTTTTCGCGGAATGCTTCAACATTGCCTGGCACATACTGGTTCTTGATCAGGAACACAATATAGAAGCCGTCATGAAGTAAATCGACCAGATTAGAACTATTGCTGATTTTCGGGTTGACCTGTGGCGGGGTCAGACCAGTACCAATCTGACCATCATCAAATAAGGAAGGTGCATGATGTGGAGTATTCATGAAAAAATGTCCTTAACCGTTCATGACAGCAATAAGTTCAATAGAAAGATCCTGGAAGCCAGCCGGTACATAAATACAGATCGATTCCGAGTCGAGCATACGTTGATACAGGTCATTATTCGGCTCAATTTCAAAATAACTCACTCCGGAACGTACCGGAATGGCAGTCGGCACCTGCATCAGGTGATGAATTGGAATAGCCGGTAAGGCGGCCATCACACGCTGTTCAACATCAACCGTATTACCGACTTTAAAACGCAGCGGCACAATCTGGATCAGTTCATGCGCCTGCATCATCGAGCTGGACACGGCAATATACAGACGGGTATCGCGAGTAATTTTGTCGGATTCCAGACTGCCGACCCAATAAGACGGACGGATTTCTTTCAGGGCGATGCTGATATAACGGCTGGAAATAATGGTATCCAGCAATTCTCTGAGGATGACATCCAGCTGTTCAAAACTGTCCTGTAGCTGATGATGCTTATAACGCGGCAACTGATCGACTTCATAGGCCGTCGAGAAGGTCAGCAAAGAACCGGTTAAACGTAATAATTCAAAAAATAGACGTTCCGGATGAATCTGGGGATATTGCAGAACATGACTTAAAGTCGCATGTGCAGTATTTAAGGCATTCACCAGCCAGAACGAAACAATATCGCCAGAACGGAACTCAATCAGTTTCTGTTCATTTTCCCGGTTATTGGTTTGAATGGTTTTGATTTTGGCTTTAATCACATTCAAGGTACGGCGCAGGCCTTGCAGCAGGCTGTCGCTCGATTCAATATGTAAAATTGGTGGAATAAATTTGCGCTCAAACTCGAAATGGCCGGAACTGTGACGTTTGATTTTGGCCACCGGCAAATAGATAAAGCCATCCATTTCATGATTTGGTTCAAACTGGGCATCCAGCAGTTTAAACTCGGCACGGCGTTTCAGCAGGGTAATATCTGCCGGAGTAGCGTCGGTGAATAAATCATGGGTTTGAGTGAGATGTGAATGGTAACGGCCCGGTTGAGCGCCAGATTCAAACACCACATTATTTTTATTTGGCTGTACAATCGGTAGCGCTAAATAAACCAGCATTTCACCACGCAGATTCAGGTCATCCAGCTGTACCGGTTCAGGTAGTAAATCACGTGCTGGCGCCTGATAGATTTCTCCATCTTGCCACAGCATTTCAATACTTTCTAAAGCCAGCACATGGGTATTTAGCTGAGCTTCATCAAACTTTATAGATTGCACACCATAAGCAAATGGAATGGTGGAACGAACAGTATGGTTCAGGCGCTGTTCATGATAGCTGTCTTGCAACTGAAAATGTTGCGGGCGTAAAAACAAGCCTTCGCCCCAAAGAATTTTATCTGCTTTAAACATGGCACTTACCAATCACTATTTGTTTCATTAGAGCTTTGCACACCCAGTAATTCCTGAATATTTTCAAGCGGGTTGTCATTTTTAATTACCTGAGTCAGCCATTCATGCAGCGGCATCTGACTCCATTTAATAGTTTTTTGCAGCATGTAGCTGACCGGGCTATGCGGTTCATTGGCCTGAAAATAATCGGCAATTTCCTGTAAAACCTGCATGGCCTGTTCACGGTTGGCCAGATGGTTTTGAGGTTGCGGTTGAAAACCGGTCGGTGAATTCATGATGGGCATTGCTATGGCAGGGGCTGCTGTAGTATTAATGGCATCAGCAGTCACAATGTTATTCTGTTCAGGTGCTTCAACCAGAGTCTGCGCGGCAAAGGCATCTGTTTTATATAATTTTTTAAGCGTGGAATGAATCGAATCGAGCTGTGAGTCAATGGCGGCAAAACTTGGTGCATCCAGGCCCATTAATTGATCCAGTACTTCTTTTAAACTTGACCACTGCTGCAAAATGTCCAGAAAGTGCTGGTAATTCTGGTATTGCAGCGACTTCGAGGTATTCAACAGCGCCTGATCAAACTGCTCCAGCTGTGGCGTGGCTGCTTGATCAGATGAATCTTCACTTTGCTTGCGACGCAAATTGTCCTGATACAGAAAATTGTCATAATCACGCAGGTTCAGGTGCGGTGCAGTCACAATCGGCACGGTTTTAATCAGCACCGGAATCTGGTTGATCAAACCTTGCAATAAACCAATACGCTGATCCAGATCATCATCTTCAATTTCCGGATGCAGCTGCAACCAGTATTCATTCAAGCTTCGATGGCTGAGTTGAATAGCCTGAGCAATGCCCTCAAAGCCATACAAATTGCTCCATGCTTCCAGCAGCCAGCCATATAAACGGATATCCTTGGTTTTACTTTCCAGTAATTCAGTCGATTTGCTATGTACAAAACCCCAGTCGGCCTGTTTGGGTTCGGAGACCCAATCGCCCTGATCGAGAAGCGGATCATCCTGAGTTTTGGCCTTTTTAATGGCATGAAACTCATTGGAAAAAGAATAGTCTTCTCCACAAGGCTGTTCGGCAGAAATGGGGTGTAACAATACATCGAGGTTGAGGTTCATTGCTGTTCTGAATCCTTGATTACGCTTCAGTCATCTTTGCTTTTTTACTGCTTCGTTTTTTGGCCGTTTTTTGTTCCGGATCGAGCTGATAGATGATTTCATCGTCTTTGACATCAATATGAATCAGTTGCGGAATTTTTTGCTCGGCCAGTGCCATCAGGATTTCTGTCGCCAAGGCCGGAAGCACCGAAGAATTCAGAATATTGTCGACATTACGTGCACCACTATCGACTTCGGTACAGCGACTCAGCAGTAATTCGATTAAATCGTCGGAATAGCTGACTTTGGTCTGGTACTGCTGTTCCAGACGCGCGGTAATTTTACCGAGTTTGTGCTGGATAATTTGCACCAGTAAATCATCATGCAATGGGTAATACGGCACAATCCGCATACGTCCTAAAAAGGCCGGTTTGAACTGCTTGTACAAACTTGGTTTCAGCTTTTCAATCAGCTGTTCTGCGCTTGGCCATTCATCTACCGGCAGCGGCAGGCAACTTTGCATGATGGCGCCGGAACCGGCGTTAGAGGTCAGCAGGATGGTGGTATTTTTAAAGTCAATCAGGCGACCTTCACCATCTTCGAGCATGCCTTTATCAAACACCTGATAGAACAGTTCCTGCACATCACTATGCGCTTTTTCAATTTCATCGAGCAGGACCACGCTATACGGATTACGACGTACGGCTTCCGTCAGCACACCGCCTTGACCATAACCCACATAACCCGGCGGCGCACCTTTTAAAGATGAAACCGTATGCGCTTCCTGATATTCCGACATGTTGATGGTAATCAGATGCGATTCACCACCGTATAACTCATTGGCCAAGGCCAGGGCAGTTTCAGTTTTACCAACCCCACTTGGGCCGACCAGCAGGAACACGCCTTGCGGTTTGTTTGGATCTTCCAACTTGGCTTTTGAGGTTTTAATACCTTGCACCAGTTGATGCAGGGCATAGTCTTGCCCCATAACACGCTCAGAAAGTTTATCTTCTAAGGTCAGAACCTGCTTGATTTCATCATTAATCATTTTTCCGACAGGAATACCGGTCCAGTCCGAGATAATTTCATTAATAATCTGGGCATTGACGCGTTCAAATACCAGCGGATGTTGACCTTGCAGTTGCTGCAACTGGCTGCGTAACTGCTGCATCTGGGTCTGGCTGTTTTCATCGGCTTCGGTCTGCTGTTCTAGCGTCTGAATCTGCTGAACCAGTTCCAGTTCTTGTTGCCATTGCTGTTGTGTATCGGCAATTTCCTGCTCAAGAGCAGTAATTTTCTGATTTAAACCGTCTAAACGTTCATGATGAATCGGGAAGTGTGCATGTTCTTTTTCAACAATTTCGCGTTCAAGTGTTAAATTGTGCAGCTGCGCCTGTAACTGATCGAGTTTCACCGGCTGGGCATTTTGGGTCAGCGCTACACGTGCAGCGGCGGTATCTAATACACTAATCGCTTTATCCGGAAGCTGGCGACCACTGATATAACGATGTGAGGCATGCACAGCCGTGACAATCGCTTCATCATCAATATTCAGTTTAAAGTGATTGGCCATCACCGGAATCATGGCGCGCAGCATATCAATGGCCACTTCTTCAGTCGGTTCTTCAACTTTAACCACCTGGAAACGGCGGCTGAGCGCGGCATCTTTTTCAAAATACTGTTTATATTCGGCCCAAGTGGTGGCCGCGATGGTACGTAACTCACCACGAGCCAGTGCCGGTTTTAGCAGGTTGGCGGCATCATTTTGACCGGCCTGTCCACCAGCACCAATTAAGGTATGCGCTTCATCAATAAACAGGATAATCGGATGAGTCGAAGCCTGAACTTCCTGAATCACCTGTTTTAAGCGGTTTTCAAATTCACCTTTAACACTGGCACCAGCCTGTAACAGGCCCATATCCAGCACATGCAAATGCACGTTTTTCAGCGCATCGGGTACCTGGTTATTGGCAATTTTAAGTGCCAAACCTTCTACCACCGCAGTTTTTCCGACACCCGGTTCACCCGTTAAAATCGGATTGTTCTGACGGCGACGCATTAAAATGTCCAGCATCAGACGGATTTCAAATTCACGGCCAATCACCGGATCAATTGCGCCCGTTCTGGCTTTTTCAGTCAGGTTAATGGTGTATTGATCCAGCGCAGGTGTTTTTTTGCTGTTTGGTGCAGGCTCGATAGCTGTGACGCTTTCAGTTTCAGCCGTTTCCGGGACAGTAGCGTTTTCATTTTCGACACTTTTGACACATACATCTAAGAATTTGTGCTTCATGGTGTCAATTGGGAACAGGTCAAACAGGCTCGAAGCACGCACTGCAATCTGATAAAGATCAGGTGCGGTTAGCAAAGCAACCAGTAAGTGACCGCTACGAATTTGCGGATTTTGCTCGGCCGAGGCTAATAACCAGGCTTGCTCTAACAGACGAATGATAGATTTTGCAAAGATAGGTGTACGAGAATTACCCTTTGGCAGGTGACTGACACTTTCTTTTAAATCATGAATGAGATCATCTTTTAAAATTTTATATTTATCGAGAAGGAGACTCAGGTCATTTTTATGGTCTTGGGTTAATAATTCTAGGAAAAAGTGTTCTATTTCAATTTCGTAGTTCTGCTGATTAATACAGGCATTGGCAGACTTTTCTAAGGCTGTTCTGGCATGACTTGATAGTTTATTAATCAAAATTTTTAAATTATTCATAACACACTCTAGTTATAATTCCAGTCCAAATGGGTTAAAGTAGCGACCATGGGCTGAACATCGTTTTCAGTAAATAAAATAAATTTTACTTACATATCAATAATTTGAATTGATATAAATATTAGGGTTGTAGTATTCTACCTAAAATTTTTTCAAAAATGAAAACAAATAAGACAAAAATAATTTTACCGGAAACAAAAATATGACAATTATTGTCGATAGTTGGCAGAATTTGTCTTGACGCCAGAAGTTTATTTTTTGTTAAATTTGCGCGATGTTTTTTTTTGATAAAAATTGTTCGTGTTCAGTTTTCAAATACACCCATTCACTATAAATGAATTTAGAAATTAGAGGCTCGTTTTGAAAAAAAGTATTCTTCTTTTTCCCCTAATGGCGACACTTTGTGCCACCCCAATTGCTTATGCAGATGAGCAGATTGAGCTAAAACGAGGCTGTATCAAGGATTATCCGCTGGTTAAGGGAGAAACTGATCAGGCATTGTTGGGGATTTATCAGCAAGTGTGTGCCAAAGAAAATAAAAAAAATCAAGAGGTGAAACAAGAACTGCAAGTTCAAGCCGCAAAACGTTTTCAGGAACTTGGTAAAAATATGAAGACCCTGCAGCTGGTAGAACAGCTGGAAAACCAGGGCGTACGCCATCCTGACCTGACCGATGCGCACTTTTTAGCAGGCGTTTCGATTGCCAAAAATGCCTTAAATTATATGCGTACCGAGCAAATGCGCTTTTTATCTGACGAAGTGACCTATCCAGCGGCCAAGGAATTATCGGATACTATCCGCGCTTCAGTGCCTGCTCCGGATACCAGTTCTGCCAAGGCCATTACCAATGCATCGCTTGCCAAAAAAGCTGCAGCCCAACGTGCTGCCGCGCGTAAAGCTAGCAGTAATGCAAGTCGTGCCAAAACCCCACGTACCGCATCGACCAAGGCAGCAACTGCAACAAGAACAACTGCTCCGGCAGCAAAACCAGCGGCTTCAAATAATCCATTTGAATCGCTACGAAAATAATAAAACAGGATCACTGTATTATGGCTAAACGTGAAAGTGTACAAAAGAAACTTCAGCGCATTCGTCCTCCACGTGTTCAACTGACTTATGATGTTGAAGTGGGTGATGGTAAAGAAGTGAAAGAATTGCCTTTTGTGGTGGGGGTATTGGGGGATTTCTCTGCTGCTTCTGAACTGGAAAAGACCAAATTAAAAGATAAAAAATTCATTAATGTTGACCTGGATAACATTGATGAAGTGATGGAATCTTTGGCGCCACGCGCAGCATTTGATGTGGAAAACACCTTAACCGAAGAGGGCGGTCGCATGTCGGTGGATCTGACCTTCACTTCCATGGAAGATTTCCGTCCGGAAAGCGTGGTGCAACAGGTTGATCCGCTGCGTAAACTGGTCGAAGCACGTGAGCGTTTAACCGATTTGCGTAACAAGATTTCCAATAGCGAACGTCTGGAAGATCTGCTGGATGAAGTATTAAAAAATACTGACCAGATTCGTAAATTAAGTGCGGAGGCAGATCATGACTAATGCTCAGGCCGTTCAGGCGCAAACCCAGACTGCAGAAGAACTGACTTTGCTGGACTCGATTGTCGAGCAAAGCCGGATTGCCCGCAATGAAGAAGAACATGACCGTGCCAAAAGCCTGATTGGTGAACTGGCCAAAGAAGTCATGGCCGGGACAATTACTGTTTCTGAAAACATGACTTTGTCGATTGACAAACGTATCGCTGAAATTGATGCGCTGATTTCTGCCCAGCTCAGCAAAATCATGCATCATGAGCAGTTCCAGAAAATTGAATCGACCTGGCGCGGTTTATATTATTTCTGTCAGGAAACACCGTCAAATCCGCTGATTAAAATCCGCATGCTGAATACGACCAAAAAAGAACTGGTCAAAGATTTCCAGGGCGCGACTGATTTTGATCAGAGTACCTTGTTCAAGAAAATCTATGAAGAAGAGTATGGTTCATTTGGTGGTGCACCGTATGCGACTTTAATTGGTGACTTCGAGTTTGACCGTACGCCTTCAGATATGTATCTGCTGGAGCAGATTTCGCACGTGGCTGCGGCATCGCATGCACCATTTATTTCTGCGGCAAGTCCGAGCATTCTGGGGCTGGAATCGTTTACCGATATTGACCGTCCACGTGATGTATCCAAGATTTTCGAAACTGCAGAATATGTACAGTGGCGTTCATTTCGTGACAGCGAAGATTCACGTTATGTCGCATTGACCATGCCGCGTGTATTGGGCCGTTTACCGTTCCATCCGAAAGATGGTGCAGCCACTGAAGGCTTTAACTTTATTGAAGCAGTGTCGGGCCAAAACCATGATGAATATTTATGGATGAATGCGGCGTATGCCTTTGGTACCCGTTTAACCAATGCCTTTGATATGCATGGCTGGTGTGCGGCAATTCGTGGCGTTGAAGGTGGTGGTCTGGTCGAAGGCCTGCCGGTCCATACCTTTAAAACCAGCGATGGCGAAGTGGTCTTCAAGTGTCCAACTGAAATTGCCATTACTGACCGTCGTGAAAAAGAATTAAGCGATTTAGGCTTCATTCCACTGGTACATTGTAAAAATACTGACTACGCGGCGTTCTTTGGTGCGCAATCTGCACAAAAACCGAAGAAATACGACAGCGATAGCGCCAATGCCAACTCGGCCTTATCTAGCCAGATTCAATATATTATGGCGGTTTCGCGTATTGCCCATTATTTAAAAGCCATGATGCGCGACAAGGTCGGCAGCTTTGCCTCTGCTGGCAATGTTGAAGCCTTTTTAAATGACTGGTTATCGCAATACGTCTTGCTTGACGACGGTGCCTCTCAGGAAGCGAAAGCACAATATCCGCTTCGTGAAGCATCGGTAAAGGTTGTAGAAAATCCTGCTCAGCCGGGACACTACAAGTCTGTGGTTTTCTTAAGACCGCATTTCCAGTTGGACGAGTTGTCGGTTTCTTTGCGACTTGTTACTGAGTTACCTCAGTCCTCAAATTGAGGCAACTTATAATAACTTTTAACTAAAACAGGAAAATTTATAAAATGAAAGATATCTACGTACAGTTTCGAGGGAAGTATAAAGTTGATGGCGAATCGCGTGACGCAGAGCACAAAGATTGGCTAGAAGTAAATTCTTGGGCGCACAATATCCGTCAGCCTAAATCAGCGACTTCTTCAAGTGTAGGTGGTCATACTGCTGAGCGTGTAGAACACTCAGACATGGTTTTTGTTAAAGATTTGGATGCAACCAGTCCAAAACTTTGGGAAGCATGTTCTGCGGGTTATACCTTCGATGAAGTACAGATCGATTTCTATCGTGCTAACGGTGACAAGCGTATCAAGTACCTGCAAATCAAACTGAAACATGTACTGGTTTCAAGCGTAACGCCAACTGTGAATGAAGAAGGTGTTCCAACTGAATCATTCGGTTTGAAATATGCCGCAGTCGAGTGGACTTATAACCAGCAAGACATTAACGGTACCCAAAAAGGTGCAGTTACTAAAAAATGGTCACTTTCAAATAACACAGCATCTTACGCTGCTTAATTTGTATGACCACGGGAGGCTGGCGCTATGCCAGCCTCTACCTGATTTTATGCTTAATTAGTAATACATGAATTTAGACCAGCTTTATCCGTACGGTTTTAGAACTACATTATTTGACCGGCTTTTAACTACAGAAGATTATCATTTAAAGGGGTTGTCATTACAGGAACTTCGCGAATCTGTCGCTGCAGATCTGGAAGACCTGCTCAATAGCCGCATGGCATCTTTGTATGAACAGATTGATGATTTTCCACTGGTTAAAAAGTCCATTATGCAGTTTGGGATTATTGATTTTGTCGGCTTATCGACCGCTAATCCAAGTGACCGCGATAAAATCTGCCAGTCTATTGCACAATCCATCGCGGCACATGAACCGCGTTTAAGACAGATTAAAGTTGAAATGTTATTAGATGAACAGGATATGGGGGCTTTGTGCTTGAGTATTCAGGCCTATATCAATATTCATCCTTTATATGAACCTGTGATTTTTGATGCTTTATTAAAACCAACAACACAACAATATGTTATTTCGGCACGTGCATAAGTGGGATTCCTGTGATTGAAGACTTGTTACCTTATTACGAAAAACAGCTGCAAGAATTCGGCCAGCAATCTCGTGAATTTTCCCAGAAATATCCTAAAATCGCGCAGCGTCTGTCTTTAAATCAGGAACAGATTGATGACCCGCATATCGAGCGTTTAATTCAGGCATTTTCACTAATAGCCGCGCGTATTGATAAAAAACTGGCAGACAGCTACGACATTTTTACCCGCGCTTTGTTTGAGGTCATGTTTCCACAGTACCTAAAGCCATTTCCGGCCTGTTCTGTGGTCAGCTTTGAAGATCTCAATAAAATTAAACAGCTGACCGAAGCACATACAATTCCCAAAGGCACGGCGTTAAAATCCAGGAGTTTCAAAGGCGTTCAGTGCGAGTTTTCCAGCACACACACTGTGAATTTATTGCCAATTCAGCTCAACAAGCTGGAATTCAAGAGCAATCCGAGTGCGCATATGCACTTGAACCAGAATGCAACCTTAAGTCTGGGTTTTGAAATTTTTAATCAGGCACACGCATTGCTGCAACAACAGCAGTTGCCAATTTATCTTGATGCGATTTCCAATTTTCCACTCCAGGTACTCGATGGTATTTTCAGTCCCAGTACCGGATTTTCGCTAAAAATTGGCCAGCGCCAAATTCAGATTGCTAATCCATTTCAGCTGATGGGTATGCATGAGCAGGAGAGTGTACTGCCGCTAGATGAGCATACCCATCATGCCTACCGGTTATTGCTGGAATATTTCTGCTTTCCGGAAAAGTTTAATTTCCTGAGTCTGAATCTGGATTTTCTGCATTATTTCGAAGATCAGAGCCAGTTTGAATTGCTGATTCATCTGAAACTGAATCTGAATGATCAGATGGTGATTCGCAATTATTCCGAACTGAACGTGGCTAACTTTAAATTATTTGCCACACCGGTGGTGAACCTGTTTGAGAAGCAGGCCGAACCGCAAAAAATTGATCACAAGCAGCTGGAATATCCACTGGTGACCGATGCGCATCATCCTGAGTTTTATCAGATGTACAGCATTCAGGAAATGAACATGATCCGGGAAAAAACCAATCAGGATCAGGTGGTTTTTCCGGTTTATCCATTTTTTGCCATGAGTCATTATCGGCATGAAGATATTCAGTTTTATTACGCCCTAAATGCCAAGCAGCTGCATAACCGTTTTGTGGAAACGGGCTACAGTGTATTGTCAAAGCAATTACAACCGCAGCACACCAAGTCGGATTTTATCAGCGCCAAACTGCTTTGCTCAAACCGTGACTTGCCACATGAGGCTTTAAGCCAAGCCAATAATATTTTAAATCTGAATGACAGCAGTCTGGCACGGCGCGCTCTGGTACTGAAGCGTCCGAATAAGCCGTATTATTTTGAGCAGAATAAAATGGAACAATGGCGGGTGATCTCGCATTTATCCTTAAACACCTTGTCTTTGATGAAAGGCGATGCGATCAGTCATATCAAAGAGCTGCTTGAACTTTATAACCTACCAAAATCTAAAGAAAATCATTTAATTATTGACTCAATTAAAGCGGTCGAGTTTTCGTTAACCCAGAAAATGGTCGAAGCTAAACCCTTTCCTTTATTTGTCCGTGGTCTGAAAGTGCATCTGGATATTGATCCACAGGTATTTCGTGGCCATAGCCTTTATATTTTCAGTACCTTGCTCAGTCATATCTTTAACTTAAAAGTTCAGATGAACAGCTTTGTGGATGTGGTGGTGCGCGATGCCAACAGCTTACAGGAGTTATACCAATGCGTGCAGAACGTTGGTGGCAAGAAACTTCTGTAATTGCAGATCTGGTTGAACAGCCGACGGCGTATGAGTTTATTCAGGCCACGCGGCTGCTGCGTCATGCACCTGAACAGGCCGTACAGGCCGACTGGAAAAAGGGCTTTCAGTTTCAGACCTCGCTCAATCTGAATTTTCCGGCGGTAGAAATTGAAACGTTGGCGGTTGAAGATGATCAGATTCAGCTGACCAATTTAATGGTGGGACTCACCGGCATTCAGGGGGCCTTACCGTATACCTATACCCAGCGCATCCGCCAGAGTCCACGTATCCAGCGTGAAGAAACCGTGCAGTTCCTCAGTTTGTTTAATAACAAACTGACCGGCCAATATATTGAAGCCAGCTTGGCTTATAACTTGCCGGTACGTTATGAGGTCGAACACGACAATCATTATCTGGATATTCTGCATGCGCTCAATGGTTACATCCGTTCACAACATGAACAGGATGAGATGGATCATTATTTTGCAGAATTTTCAGGCCTGATGCAGGGCCAGAACAACACCGCACATGCCTTAAAAACCGTGCTGAACTGTATTTTCAAAACCGATTTTACTGTACATGAATTTATTGAAGAAAAATTCAAACTGGATGATGCGCATAAAACCTGTTTAGGCGGCAGCAATCCGGCCTTGCTTGGAGTAAATACCTTTTGTGGGGAAACCATCCGCCAGATTGATGGCAAGATTGAAATTGAAGTCGGACCTTTAAACCGGCAGCAATATCAGGAATTTTTACCGGGACAGCGAGACAGCACTAAACTGAAAAAACTCTTACAGACCTGGTGCAGTCCGACTCTAATGGTTGACTTGCGTTTGGTGCTGAGCAAAGAAGACATTCAGCCTTTGTGTCTGAACTCCAGTCATCATGCGGGGCTAGGGCAAGGGGCTTTTTTAATGCCACAGGCACGGGCAGATAATCGTGATAGCTGTTATCCGCTGTTGGGGGATCAAAGATGATCAAGTGGATCATTGGCACTTTTGTCAGTATTTTTATTCTGGTCAGCACCGCCATTATCTTTTACTGGCGCGATATTCAGCATGATCCCGATACGGCAGATATGCTGGCATTTTTTGTGTTTTTGCCTTTGGCGATTACGCTGCTGCTGACGTCACCTTTCATCATTTATAGCGCAGTCCAGCGTTATAAAAAACGTCAGGAAGAACAAAAACAGCAGCAGGAGCAGGCGGCACTTGCCCAGCAACAGATTCCTGAAGAAAAAGTGGAGCCGGTCAGAACGGTGGCGCTGAACCTGTACAGTGGTTATAGCCAGCATGCCTTTGGTGAAAATGAACAGATTGTTGAAGAATTAAAAAATTTCACCAGTCCGGAGCTGGATCATCAGCTGTTAAATGCCTACGGCTTGCCAATTCTGTCCTATCGGATTAAAGACCTGGATGATGAAATTGAGCTGGACGACGATGCAGATGAATATAGCGTTGACAGCCAGCGCAGTTTACGTATGCGCCGGCTGGTCCAGCAGCAGCTGGTTCAGCACAGCGATGTACTGATGCAAATTGCCGAACATTTAAAACAGTCGGCACTGTTCTATGACAGCGAGCTGGCCTATCAGTACCGTATGCATCCGGGCTGGATTGATCCCAACCATCAGGAAGATGACAGCCTTGAACCTGAGCCGGTGCAACCTGTTATGCGTTTAAACCGGATTAATATTCATGTGGTGCTGGCAGAAGATTTGCTGCATTTGTGGAATGAAATGGACAGCCAGCAGATGATCATGGAGTTTATCCAGGATTTTCAGGTGATTCCGGAGCAGATTCATATCGAGCATCATTACTGGGGCAGTAAAAATGCCTATCAGGACTGGTTTGAATTGCTGGAACAGACCGCAGCACAAACCGAAGACGTATCACTAATTGTGCTGGTCGATTCTGAAATTGATCAGGACGTGATTGATGAAAAAACCTGGCTGACCGACCATTATTTACCGGCTGAATTTGTCTCTAGCTGTATTGTGGCCTCCACCGCGGTGCAGATTAACCAGTTAGAACCATTCAAAATGCTGCAGCTGGTGTTGAATGAAAAAAATATTGCCCATTACCTGCAGCAGCATCAGATGACAGAACTGGCGCAATTCGATCAGGAACAGCCTTTTGTGCTGATGCCAGATGATCCGACCCAGATTAAAGTCGTGAAGCAGATTGAACAGAGTTTTGCAGAGTCTCAAATCGAAACTCATCATTTTTTATATACAAAACAAAGTATTGGTCATACCCAACACTTATCGAAAGTGTTTTCTTTCATGTTGGGCATGCATCTTCCAGAGGGAATTATTTCCATGATTTACAGTACCGAACATCCGGCCACCCACGTACTTTTTATGCCGGTTTCCCATGAAACCCCACAGGGCTGATGTTGCAGTATCGCGCGAATTTTAGAACAACGAGAACAGTATGTTTTATACCATTTTAGGCTATGTCTGGCAGTATGTGACTAATCCGAAAGCGATTATTGCACTGTCTATTTTTGTGGCACTCATAGCATCTTATAACACCATTCCGCGCAATCTATTCTGGGCGCTGATGGCAGTGTATATTCTGGGTGTGGTCGGATACGGGATTTATGCCTTGATCCAGCGTTATCGTCATGAAAAGCAGGGCGAAGAGTTGGCCGAAGCCATCAGTAAAGACACCGAAGCTGAATACGGCAAGCAGAAAGATAAAGAAGAATTACAGCTGATTCAACAACAAATGAAAGAATCGATTCAGCTGATCCGCAAGTCTAAACTGGGCGATAAAAAGGGCAATGCGGCCTTATATGAATTGCCGTGGTATATGGTGATTGGTAACCCGGCCGCCGGAAAAAGTTCGGCGATTTATAACTCCGGTCTGAAATTTCCCTTTGAAGAAAGTCATCAGAAAATGGTGTCTGCCGGTTTAAGCGGTACCCGTAACTGTGACTGGTTCTTTTCCACCGAAGGGGTATTGCTGGATACAGCCGGGCGTTATTCGGTCTATTCCGAAGATCATTCTGAATGGCTCGGTTTTTTAGGTTTGCTGAAGAAAAACCGTTCTCAAGCGCCAATTAATGGCCTGATTGTAATTGTCAGCATTGCCGAGCTGGTCAGCCAGAGTCCGGAAAAATCAATTAAACTGGCCAAGAATTTACGTGCCCGGATTCAGGATTTAACCGAGCGTCTGGAAATTTATCCTCCGGTGTATCTGGTGTTTTCTAAAATGGACCTGATTGCCGGCTTTACCGAATTCTTTGAATGTTATGAAGTGAATGAGTTTGATCAGGTCTGGGGTGCAACCTTGCCCTATGATGCGGAATCTTCTCAAAATGCGGTCGAGCTGTTTGAAAAGCATTACGGCATTTTATATGACGGTTTAAAAGGCGTAAGTACTACCCATTTAAGCCGCCGCCATTCACAGAATATTTCTCCAAGTGTCATGACTTTCCCGCTGGAGTTCAAGAGCTTAAAGCCAGCGCTGAAAACCTTTATTGGTACCTTGTTTGAAGATAATCCGTACCAGTTTAAACCGGTATTCCGTGGCTTCTATTTCACCAGTGCCTTACAGGAAGGCACTATTGAAAGCCCGATGACCGAGCAGATTGCACAGGACTTTTTACTGACCAAGATTCCCAACAGTGAACATGGTGTGCCGACCCGTTCGGTTTCACAAAACCATGGTTACTTCCTGAAAGGGCTGTTTTCTGATGTGATTCTAAAAGACAAGAATCTGGTCAAACAGCATATTAATCCACTGCGTAAACGCCAGCGTTATGTTGGCTTTATTGCCGCATTGTTTGGTGTGTCGATTATTCTGGGACTGTGGGTCTGGTCGTATCGCAATAACCAGCAGTTAATTGCCGAGGTGCAGCAAGACCTGAATAAAGTGGTGCAGATTGAGCAGCGCTCTGGCACCGAACTGGCCGGACAGCTTGAAGCCTTGCTGATTCTGCAAAACCGTATGTCACAGCTGGACAGTTTTGCTGAAGATCGTCCATTAAAATTTGGCTTTGGTTTATACCAGGGCAATGAGCTGCGTGAAAAGCTGAAGACTGAATATTTGCAAGGCGTGCAGCAGATTGTGCTGCAGCCGGCACAGCAAAACATGGCACAGTATCTGCAACGGGTAAAAGCCAATGAAGAAACCCTGAAGGCCAATCATGCCAATGTGGAAATCAAGCAGGTGGCCAATCAGCAGAAATATCTGGAGCCATCGGACAGTAATCCGCAAGATGCGTACAATGCACTGAAAGCCTACTTGATGATGAGCAATCCGGAATATCGTGAAGCCGGTCATTTAAGTGATCAGGTGACGCGTTTCTGGCGTCCGTGGTTAGATGCCAACCGGGGGAATTTGGCGCGCGGCCAAATGCTGAAAGATGCCGAGCAGATTTTATCTTATGCCATGACCCTGGCCAATGATGCCAAATTCCCAAATCTGGAAGCGGATACCTTGGTGGTTGATCAGTCACGTCAGGTGTTATTGTCTGTGGTGCGTGGTATGCCGGCACGTGATCGGGTCTATAACGAAATTAAAATGCGTGCAGCGGTACGTTTCCCGGCCTTAACCGTCAAACAGATGGTCGGTGAGAATAATCAGGCGGTGGTGCTGGGCAGTTATGCCTTACCGGGTGTATTTACCCAGAAAGCCTGGGCAGAATATGTCGAAACCGCCATTGATGAAGTCTCCAACCGGCCAACAGATTCTAAAGACTGGGTGTTAAACAGTACCCAGTCCGATGACCTGACCTTTAGTGGCAGCCCCGATCAGATCCGTAAACAGCTGACCGATCTGTACAAGCAGGAATATATTGCAGAATGGCGTAAATTCCTGGCTGGTGTGCACTATGCCAAAGGCAAGGAATTTAAACAGTCTGCGCAGAATATTGAAAAACTGGGTGAACCGGAAAATTCACCAATCCGTCAGATGATTACCCGGATTGCACAGGAAACCTCGTGGGATAATCCGGTGGTTCAGGCAGAACTAGCCGCACCGCAAAAAGGTTTTATTGCCTGGTTTAAACGTAAAGTGTTGAACCGCGATGAAGCGAAAATGGCGGAACAGGCCGTAGCCAGAGCACAAGGACCAATTTCCAAAGAATTCCAGATGTTCTATCAGCTGGTACGTAAGCGTGATGACCAGCAGAACAAGTCTTTACTGGATGAGTATATGCAAGCGATTGCTCAGGTGCGCAGCAAGTTCAATGACCTGAAAAGTGCGGGCGATATTGGTCCATCGGCCATGACCTTGGTGAAACAGACCATCAATGATCAAAGTTCGGTGTTTAACAGTACCCAGAAACTGGTCGATGAGAAGATGACGGTGGGCTTAAATGAACGTGACCAGCAGCTATTACAAAAACTGTTGATCAGTCCATTAACGCATTCATTTGAAAGCCTGTTAATTCCGGCGCAGGATGAGATCAATAAACTCTGGACCATGCAGGCTTATCAGCCATTTAGCGCCAATTTAAGCAAAAAATATCCATTTAATTCCTCTGCGACCTTACAGGCGACCAGCAATGAAATTAGCCAGATTTTTGGTGAAAATGGTAGTATCGCCCGTTTTGTGAAAGAGCATTTAGATCCGCTGGTGATCCGTCGTGGCTATACCTTAACCTCAAAAACCTGGAAAGATTTAGGTATCAGCCTGAACCCGCAATTTGTGATGAATTTCCAGAGCTATGTCGCGCCTAGCAATGGCATGGCGACAGGTGAATTGTCTCAAACCGCGGCGCAAGCACCGGTGAATCAGTCCAACTTCCAGTTCTATCCATTACAGAATCCGCAATTACTGGCCTATACCATTGATATTGATGGGCAGCGTATGGTTTATGAAAATGGCATTCAGCAATGGGTGAATTTCGTCTGGCCAAATCCGGGTGCGATTCCGGGTGCGCGTATTACAGCGGTGGATTTAGAAGGTAAAACCCATACCGTCTTTGATGAACCGGGTGAGTACGGCATTAACCGTCTGATTGACACGGCTCAGCGTACCCAGCAAGGCGGCAGCTTTGAAATGGTCTGGAAAAGCAAGCAGGACCCGAATATTGCGGTGAAACTGAACTTCCGACTGATTAGCGGCAACTCGGGTAATATTGGCTCAAGCCGTGGCTATGCGGGTTTACAGCTGGTTGATCAGGTGGTTACCAATAAATCGGTACGTGTCGTGGCTGCGCAAACAGCACCGACACCTGCCACTGCACGCACCAATAGCACATCGCCTTTAAAAGGAATTGAAGGAGTACAGCCATGATCAGCCAGAACAGGCGAGTGGGAGAGCAGGGATGAATGAGCTGAAAACCCTGCCATTTTATTATGGTAAATGTCCGGCCCGAGGCGATTTTTTGAAAACCAAAGGTCAGTCTTCACTGATTCAGGTGCTGGATCAGTGGATTACTGAGGCGCTGGAAAAAGCGATGCAGTCTCCAGAGTTTCAAAATCGCTATACGCAGCTGCCATCGCTAGATTTTTTCATTGCCAATCCGCAGGAATATAAATTTCTGGTGGCCAACTTAATTGCCAGCGAAGACAGTTCGGGGCGACAGTTTCCGATGGTACTGAGCCATCTGTTAGATGTAGATGTCCCCCTGGAGCATTTGCTGTACGCACCGTATCGCTATAAACAGACCCTGATTGATCTGTTTCAGAAAAACCGGGTGCTCAAGTCGATTCGTGATCCTGAGATTTTGCTGGACAAGCTGGCCAAACTGAATAACCAGATTCAGGTGTTTGATGTGCATGAAAGTGCAGCATTTTATGAACATCATACGACACATTCTTTTGCCCAGTTGATGAAAATCAGCACCTATGAGCTGGCACAAAGCATGATTGGACTGGGATTATTGCTGCAACCGGTGATCCATCAAGGCACCAGTAAATTAAATAAAGTCCTGATTTTACCGATTAATAATCATGCCTATTGCTATGAAATTGCAGCATTTTGGGTCAGTCTGATTAGCCGTTTTGTCGCCAATCAGAACACAGAATTGCTGGTCGGTTTACTGCATTATGACAAACCCTTGCTGATTTTTGGCTTTCATGGCGCAGATATTCAGGCTTTAAGCGAAATTTTCACCCAAAACCTGGACAGTTCACATTGGGTCTCATTGGTCAATGCCAGCTGGATTGATCCGTATCTGGAGCAAAATGCAGGTTTGGCGGCGTTGGAACAGGCTTTATGTGAACGCCAGCTTAGCTTAAGCCAGGGAATCAAACTCTTTAGACAGACTTTTATAGATGGATAAAATGATTAAAAATCAATTAAATACATATAAAAAACAATGGCTGTCTGTACTCTTGTTCAGTGTTAGTAGCTGGGTATGTGCACAGCCGATTGTAGTTGAAGGCGTGGTCCCGAATGAAGCCAGCAAACAGGCCATCCTGACTAAAATGCACAGTGTGTATGGTGCGGACCAAGTCATTGATAAAATTCAGGTTAAATCGGTTGCTGCACCCAATGGCTGGAGCGAATCGGTCACACGAATGATCACGCCAGACCTAAAAAAAGTGAAGCAGGGTCAATTGTCGGTACGCGGTACGCAAATTGATTTAAATGGAAAAATGTCCAATCAAAATGATATCCAGCCAACCACAAATGCTTTTCAGGGCTTGGTACAGGCGCCATATCGTTTTAATGCACAGTTATCTGTAAATCAGGCCGAACAGAAAATTATTGATGATGCCTTGAAAAACCGGATTATTGAATTTGAATCTGGCAGTGCGGTTTTAGCCGCATCTGGGACAAAAATTCTTGATGAGATGGCGATTGCCTTAAATAAGGTTGGTGGCAAGCAGGTGAAAATTATTGGCCATACTGATAGCTCTGGTGATGCCAATAAAAACCTGATCTTAAGTAAAGAGCGTGCACAGGCGGTAAAAGATTATTTGATTGGCAAAAATATTCCTGCAGATAGTTTGAGTGTGGAAGGTTTAGGTGCCAACAAACCTGTGGCAGACAACTCAACAGCTGAGGGTCGTAAGAAGAACCGTCGTATTGAGTTTGAAGTGATTTAAGCGGTCATTGAAGGAATGAGAGCCATCTATAGGATGGCTTTTATTTAATATATTTTATTTCGTATAATGTATATTATGTTAAATACCGTTCACCATACAATAAGTTCATATTTATCTTACTCTCACCTGAATTGGCTATTCACCAAAACTTATGAATCTTGCCGGCTTTGAATATAGCTTCCTTGAGGATTTGATAGCCCTAGGAGTATTCCTTTGAAAGTTTTCGCAATGAATTACTTAGCTAACTTTGGCTGTAAGCCATTAAATTGCTTATGTCAACTGTCAAGCCTTTTGAAATTTTCCTTAGAAATTAAAACTAAATAAGAATTGGGTCTGACGGTTCTATATCAGCATATTTAACTTAAGCACTCGCAACTAATGCTGCACAAACGGCCCGCTTCTCTGGTTCAGATAACTGATGAGCTAAAAGACCTTCAATGGTGAATACAGCTATTTTTACTCTAGGCTCAATTTGATCAGCGGACATTCCTATCTTCTGTAGCTCTAAACGAAACAATGCCTCCACCATGACATGGAATCTCTCATGCCATTCCTTTAGTTCTGTCGAAAATTTCAGTCTAGCATGCACAGTACTCACCAAGCGATCAACTAATTGCAGTTGATCCACTACCCAGATTAAACGTTCAGAAAGATCCTTTGATGATTGCAACATGTATTCATTTACATGCTTGGTTAACTCAGCATTCAGGATGCTAACCAATAATTCATCTTTATTTTTGAAATACCAGTAAATGGTATTTGGGGCAACTCTAGCTTCAACAGCAATACGACTCATGGAAGTCGCATCATACCCTTCGGTTAAAAACAACGAACGTGCAGCATCAATGATCTCTTGTTGTTTTTCTTCCCGATCTTGTACACGTTTATTACGGGCCATTCAGTTTTCCCACTCTACTAAAAATTAAGGTGCTATCACATAAAACGGATCAAAGCAGTATCGTAAATTCTTCTTGAATGCTATTCAAGAATATAGTTAAATCATATTATCTTGAACAACATTCAAGATAATGTAAAAGAATGATAATGCACTACTGATTGATCAAAATAAATTTAATTTTCTGGTGCATTTTTAACAAGAAATAAGATGGAAGGTAGCCATCAAGAAATCTAAGAGCAGGCCAAAATATATGTCAAACCGTAAATATCCTGATACCTCACATATTGAAAAATCAGTCTATGAGTCTAACTTCCTAACTGAAGGTGATATGTGCTCAGCAACATTACATGTACCTAAAGAGTCAGCAACACAAAAGCTGCCTGCTGTTTTAATGGTAGGTGGTTGGGGAAGTATTCAAGGTGCATTGACCGATTCTTTCATCAATCACTTTGTTACCCAAGGTTATGCTGTGATGGAATTTGATTATCCAGGCTGGGGATTAAGTGGAGGTCTGCCGCGTCAGGATATTAATCCGTGGAAGAGAGTAAAAACCGTTAATAAAGCATTATCCCATTTGAAGTCTATGCCTCAGGTGGATGCTGACAATATTATTGCCTGGGGTACTTCATTTGGTGGTGGACATGTGGTGGATCTAGTAGCAGAACACCCTGAATTAAAAGGTGCCATTATTCAAGTTCCTATGCTAGATGGCATCAGTACAGTACGTTCTGTACCTCTACCCCAAATGTTTAAATTTTTAGGGTATGGTTTAGCGGACAGAATTAAACCAGGTAAACGAATTTGCATTCCAACTGTGTCACAACCGGGTCAATTAGGAGCGATGGATCGTGATCAGGCCTGGAATGCCATGGAACTTGCTAAAGAGAAATTGAATATAGACTATGATAATCGTGTTACTGCACGTTCGCTTTTGACTATGGGATTCTATCGCCCATGGAAACGTTTAAAGCAGGTCAAAGTACCTATGTTGATTGTAGGGGCAACTCAAGATACCGTCGCTCCGTTCGTAGCTAAAAAGATTGAAAAGGTAAAAAATCCTTTCATTCAAATGAAGAAAATTGAAGCGGACCATTTTGACCCTTATTTTGAACCATACTTCTCACAAAATTTAAGTTATCAGTTGGACTTTTTAAACAGCTTAAAGTCTTCAAGAGCACACGTATAAATGCCATACCGCTTATAACAGCTAAAATAGCCTTATCCCTGGATAAGGCTATTTCTTTAAAGCGATCGATAGAAAATTTTTAAATTAAAGCTGCTGTAGAAATGATATATGTTGCGATTGGATGCGATCGATAAAGGGTGCATGAAACAGATCAAAATGCCCACAGTCTTCTTCTAAATAGCGGATTGACTTTGATTGTTGCGCCGTTTTGCGTGTACTTGATATTGGAATTAAAGAGTCTTGCTTTGCTCCAATCATTAAGGTGGGGGTCTGAATTTTATGACTTACGGAAATGGGGCGATAAAATGGAATAGTGAGGACGATTCGTGCAGGAACTTGGTTATCCTAGTTTTGGTTTTCCTCAACTAATGAATAATAACCCTGATAACAATCCGAACCTGATAGGACTGCAAACCGACTTTTTGCTACGACCTTCATCAATTTTGCCTTACCAAATAGACTATAGAACAAGTCAGTGATTGTTAAATAGGTTGCAGGCAAAAGATAACGTTTAGGGTAACCCTACACTGAAAGTTTGCGTATCTGTTAAGTCAAAGTTTAAACGGCCATTGATGTCAAGGGTATCGGTATCCATTGTGCTACCCTGCCAAGGACTTAATGAAATACGCTTTCCTCGACCATCAAATTGAGAACCTCGGCGGGTATAATCTAGGCCTAAAAATCCATCCACTTGATCATTACTAAATGAGGCAGTTTGACCCACTTGGTAAGTTAAACCATCACGGCGGAAATTATCGGCTGATGTGATGCCCAGCTTGGTTTGAAAACTTACGGGTTCAGATTTATCTGCGCGTTTGGTAATAATATTAATAATACCGCCAGTTGCACCTGAACCATAAATACTGGATGCGCCGGAAACCACCTCAATATGGTCAATCATATTTGGACTAATACTATTCAGTTGACGTGCAACATCCCGTGAACCTGTCTGTGAAACTCCATCAATCATGACCAGTACATTACGTCCACGCATGGTCTGACCATAATTACCTGTAGTTCCACTACTAGGCGCTAAAGACGGTACAAGTTGTGCTAAAACATCTGCGACTTTTCGACCTGCGTCGGCTTGTTGAACAATTGCTTCGCCATGAATGGTTTGTACTGTCCCTGCGATCTCGGCGATTGTTTTAGGTGTACGTGTGGCGGTCATCACCATTGTTGAAAGTTGAGTGATATCCGATTTTTCTGGTGCAGCTGCTGGGCTACTCTCTTTTGCATAAAGATGCATAGAAATAGCGATTGTGAGAAGACAAAGATTAAATTGAGATAGCCGCATTTTTATTCCCTAGATTGCAATTGTATATTTTATAGCAAATGATAATCATTATTATTTAAAAATTTTATTGAGTACTTTCTTGGCTTGAAACTTCACAGAAAAAATTTCATAAAACAGACAATGAACACTGTTTTGAAATGAAAAAAATTAATATTTATTGTTCTATTTTTTAATTGAGGAAACCGACTTCTTCTAAGTAAATCAAGTAATCCAAATTGAACAGGAAGCTCCTTCTAAAGATAATTATTTAGATCATGAATCTGCTGAGAAGCATACGCTCTATAATCAAACCACTATTATGAGCGTATTCGTGATCTTCCAATTGCCTTCAGCTTAACTCAAACCCTTAACCAGAAAGAAACAGCCCACAATCACCAATAACACGGCGAAACATTTTTTCAGGATTTGTGGCGATAATGCATGTGCTGTTTTCGCCCCAAGTTTGGCAGTAAAGAAACTCATAATGCTAATACCAAGAAAAGCATAAATATGAACAAAGCCAATAGTATTGGGCACATTCACCTGCGCATGCATCCCAAAAATCATAAAGCCTAAAGCACCGGCAACTGCAATGGGGAAACCACAGGCTGCAGATGTGCCCACCGCTTGTTGCATGATCACGCCATAACGGTTGAGATACGGTACGGTCAAGCTGCCACCACCAATCCCAAAGATGGCTGAAGCAAAACCAATTCCTGAGCCTGCAGCGATTTGTTGACCGGTTGAGGGTAAGGTTTGCCCCTGCTCTACCGGCTTTTTGCTACCTGTGAACATGGTATACGCTACCCAGATCAGAAAGATTCCTACCACAATCTGCAAATGTAAGCCCGAAATTAAACCGGCAATCCCTGCACCGAAAAAGCATCCAAGAGCCATAGGCGGAGCTAGATGTCTAAAGACTGGCCACAGCACTGCCTCGTTCTTATGGTGCGCCATCAATGAACTGATAGAGGTGACCACAATAGTTGCTAGCGATGTACCTAAAGCCAAATGCATAATCACATCCGGACTATAACCCATCTGCATAAACACGATATATAACAGTGGCACAATGATTGTTCCGCCACCGACCCCAAACAGCCCAGCGGCAAAGCCTGCGCATGCCCCGATAATTAAAAAAATGATAATTTCCACAAAATACTGACTGAATAATTTGAAATTAAAAACAAGGTGCCTTAAGCAAGTTCCAGCTCACCAACCTGATGATAGGCACGATTAAAATACACCAGACCATGTTCTTGCTGACTGTGCTGAATGGCCACCACTCGGCACATAAAAATACTATGCGTACCCACCTGCTGAATCTGCTCAATCTCGCAATCAAAACTGGTCAAGGCATCTGTTAACACCGGTGCGCCGGTTTCCAGTTCGGTCCAGGTTCCATATTGAAAGCGCTCTTCAGACTTCATTTTGGAAGCAAAGACATTGGAGATCTGCTGATGCTGCGCGCCTAGCACATTCACGCTCAAGACTTTATTTTCAATAAAATGGGCGTGTGAACGTGAGGTCTGATTCATGCAAACCAATAAGGTCGGTGGTGTATCGGTTACACTACACACGGCAGATGCGGTAAATCCATGCACACCAGACGCCCCTGCCGTGGTCACCACATTGACCGCGCTGCTGAGCAAAGACATGGCATTTCTAAAGTCTGCTGCTTCAATCATCACCGGATTCCTTCATTTTCTTGGGTTATGCTTGAAATGGTTGTTAAGCGGATGGGCCAGATGTTTTCCATCCATTCCCATCAGCTCTGCCACATGATGTACCTGCGCGTTAAGCACTCAATTCTTGACGCACAATATCGGCGCCAGCGCTTAAAGCACGCAGTTTGCCTTGCGCCACCTGACGTGATAACGGCGTCATACCACAGTTGGTCGATGGATAAAGCTTGTCGGCATCAACAAATTGCAAGGCCTTACGCAAGGTATTGGCCACTTCTTCTGCTGTTTCAATCTGGCTGGTGGCCACATCAATAGCGCCAACCATAACTTTTTTGCCACGGATCAGCTCAATCAGGTCCATCGGTACGCGCGAGTTCTGGCATTCCAGCGATACAATATCAATTTTGGATTGTTGCAATTTCGGGAATACGGCTTCATATTGTCGCCATTCAGAGCCTAAGGTTTTTTTCCAGTCGGTATTGGCTTTAATGCCATAGCCATAACAGATATGCACGGCGGTTTCGCATTTCAGTCCTTCCAGTGCGCGTTCCAGTGTGGCCACGCCCCAGTCATTGACTTCATCAAAGAACACGTTAAAAGCAGGTTCATCAAACTGAATAATATCAACCCCAGCCGCTTCGAGTTCCCTTGCCTCCTGATTCAGGATTTTGGCAAATTCCCAGGCCAGTTTTTCACGGCTTTTGTAATGACCATCGTACAGGGTATCAATCATGGTCATTGGACCCGGCAAAGCCCATTTAATTGGCTGAGTGGTCTGGCTGCGTAAAAACTTGGCATCTTCTACAAACACCGGCTGTTTCCGGGCCACCTCACCGATCACCGAAGGTACGCTGGCATCATAACGGTTACGGATACGCACCGTTTCCCGTTTTTCAAAATCCACACCTTCGAGATGTTCAATAAAGGTGGTGACAAAATGCTGACGGGTTTGTTCACCATCGCTTACAATATCAATTCCGGCCAGTAACTGTTCAAGCAGTGACAGGCTCAAGGCATCCTGTTTGGCTTCACGCAGTGCATCACCTTCAAGTTTCCACGGCGACCAGAGTTTTTCCGGTTCTGCCAGCCAGGAGGGTTTCGGTAAGCTGCCTGCGGTTGAGGTTGGGAGTAAAATGCTCATCTCTAATCTTCTATCTCTATACGTTGAATTAAGCAGCGTTGGTTTCTACGGTGTAGCTGGCAGCCCACTGTTCCAGGATGTGCTGATACGGTTTGATAAAGTGTTCTTCTGTCCATTTGCCCTGTTTTACGGCCAACTGGCTACGCTCGACACGGTCATAGACAATTTGTGTCAATGAATAATCCGGGTACTCCAGGCTAGGTTGATAGACCTGACCTGCAGTCGAGTTGGCATTGTAAATTTCAGGACGATAAATCTTCTGGAAGCTTTCCATGGTGCTAATCGCGCTGATTAATTCAAGATCGGTATAATCTGCCAATAAATCACCGCTAAAATAGAATGCCAAAGGTGCAGCACTATTTTCTGGTTTAAAATAGCGAACGGTTAAACCCATTTTAGCGAAATAATGATCTGTTCTTGAGTATTCATTTTGCTGATATTCAACACCCAGCACCGGATGAACATTGGCGGTACGATAATAGGTTTTGGTGGTCGATACGCTCAGGCAGATCACCGGCTGTTTATTAAAATGTGACTGGAACGCCTCGGAATTCACCACGTACTGATACAGCTTGCCGTGCAAATCACCAAAGTTGTCTGGTATTTCCCCTGCTTTATAGCCTTGGGACAATAAAAGCACGCTAAAATCATAATCACGTACATACGATGAAAAACTGTTTCCGATCATGCCTTCAATACGCTGATTGGTACGATGATCAACAATCGTCGATTTCAGCATTTCAATGGCTGGAAAGGCGTTACCATTGCCTTCGACATCAAGATCTGCAGATACAATATCAATTTCCAGTGAATAACGGTCACCCTTCGGATTATCCCAATGTGCCAAGGCATTAAAACGGTTATTGATCATGCGCAGCGTATTACGCAGGTTCTGTTCACGGCTTTCACCACGCGCCAGATTGGCAAAGTTGGTTGTTAAACGGGTACTGTCCGCTGGTTGATAGTTTTCATCAAAACGAATACGTTGAATTGAACATGCAAACTGTTGACTCATCTGTTCCACCGCTTTAAATATCTAAAAATAAAAATCTGAATGTCTTTCTGGTTTTAGTTATACGTGAACCCTAAGATGAATAAAAATGATTTAATCTAAGTCAATAATGAATAAAATTCATGTTGAGGTTTTAATAGCGTTATTTAAGGAAAGAGAACAGAAAAATAGACTGCCCTATTAGTTGTCACTCGAGTCCTTTTTTTCTAGCAGGAAAAAGTCAAAGCAATGCTAGATTTAAAATCAAAACAAATTTTAAAATTATAATAAAAACAATTATTTATAATTTTTATTGTAGCTAAATATCTTCACATTTTGTTGAAGAAAATGAGCTTCTTGATGGAATAAAAAATTGGCTCGCCTAAATATTTGGATCTGGTCTGTTTAGGTCAAACGGCGCTTATATAAAAATGTCTATAAAAGCATCAACATGAATTTGGCTCAGTTGAAGATGAGGAAAAATCAAGGCGTTAAGCTTGTAAATGATCAGTGATTTATCTTTTATATTGAAAAAATGGATGTGGTGTTCTTCTGTAGCCCCATCTCCTTGAGAGGCGACTTAGCGACTTTCAGCCTCTATAAAAAATGAAAATTTAAACCGGCTCAGCTATACTGTTTAAAATACAAGCAGAATATTGAGATCAGTAAAATAAGGAAATATCCGATGACTTTTCAAAAAATAATCTTGGGGCTAAGTTTAAGTTGTGTACTGGCACTTATGTATGGCTGTGCCAAACCGACTTCTGATCAGGCTGAAACTGAAGTCAGTACTTCTGAAATCACATCAGATGCAAATGAAACTGCCAAAGCCAGCTCAGATTTTAATCTGAATAACATCCCCATTTCGACCGCAGTGCTTGGTGAGTTTCCTTATATTGCATTACCAGAGGGCTATCGCTATCAGAATGATGAAAAACGAAATTTTGAACGTGTGCCGTTTTGGACAGGACATGACTTTCACTGGGTTGAAGGAAAACTGTTTAGTTCGGGTATTACCGCTAAATCAGATTATAAAGAAGGCAGTTATTTAGAAATACAGCGTAATCTTGATGCGGTAATTAAACAGCTTGGTGGTGTAGAAGTTGCCAATAGTCAAATCCCCAAAGAGCTTGCCAACAGTCTGCCTGATGCCATTCGGGTGCAACATGGTTCAGGTTTGGCTGATATTTATAATTACCCTGCGCAAACGTATGTGATTCGACAAGCGGATAAAAATATTTGGTTCCATTTGGCGCAATCTGGTCACTATATGGGTTTAATGGTAGCGGAAAGTCAGCCCTTAAATATCACTGCCAAAGCACTGACGTCGAGTGCACTGAAACAAAGTCTGGATCAGGACAATAAAGTGAGTGTGCAAATTAACTTTGCCACAGATCAAGCCAAGATTTTGCCAGACTCACAAGAACAAATAGATCAGATTATTGCTTTACTGAAAGATAACGCTGATTTAAAGCTTGGCATTTATGGACACACCGACAATACAGGCGATGCAGCGCATAATTTAAAACTGTCTGAACAGCGTGCGCAAGCTGTAGTTGCTGCCCTAACCAAAGCAGGCATTGATGCAAATCGTCTGACAGCCAAAGGTTTTGGGGATACTCAGCCTGTTGCAGATAATACGACTGAAGATGGTAAGGCGAAAAACCGTCGGGTGGAGTTGGTGAAATTATAAAAGTCTAAATACTAAAAAGACCGCAATATAGCGGTCTTTTTTACATCTTTTTATAAATGGTGTCACGGCGGTCAACGTCTAAGACAAGCACCACAATTTTGGCGTCAATGACTTGATAGACCAAGCGATACCCGGTTTCAGCTTATCAAACTTTTAAGTGCGATTTTTGTGAACTCGAACTCTTAAGTCAGCTAAAGTTATCCTGATAGTTTCTTCACTTTTCGCTTTTTCTGCTAGTTGTAATAAATAAACCTCATCCATAACACAATCTTTTAAGATTATTTTTGTATTTTCCAAAATGCGATTTTGACGATCAGGGCTACGACCTTCTAAAAATTCTGGTATTTTTTTTACCATATTTCATAAGCTCCAAATAGGATGTTCTTCCCAATTATCAGGAAAACCCATCGCAACACGCCAATTTTCATCTTTCACAATAGGTTTTAAGAGTTTATTCAATTGATAGCACCACTCTGAATCAAATCCTGTCGGTCTTAGCAAGGTTTTTAAGATTAAGAGTACATAGAAGATACGTTTATTCGTCGGTGTAATCGGTGATTGCCAATTTGGATCTTTGTCGGCTTTAGATTTAATAGCTAATTCTTTATTCCATAACCGTCCATGATGGGCACAAATATTTCTCACATAGGTCAATATATGCAACCATTCAGCTAATTTTTCATGATGCAAAGAAAAATGCTGTGCGATAGCTTTCTTATCTTCTTTATTATTTGCCTTATTATTTATTAAACCACTATATAAAAATGACAATGAACCAAAACTTAAAACTTCTGTCAGCATCCAGATTGGGATTTGAGGAAAACCATCATAATTTTGTTGAAAATGCTGGATGAACGTATCTTTAGAGCGTCCAACTTCTTTGTTGCATGTTTCTAAAAATTTTCTATGGTTAAATTTGGGATAAAAATTTTGTGCATTGTAGATACCAAATGCACCATATTGATGACCGAGATAATACGTTAATTTCGTTCGTAAAAACGTTTCTATAATTTCGATAGCACCGAATATTTGTAATCGTAATTCAGTATCAAATTCATATAATTGCACAATTTTTTCAAACGAAGTGCCCAGCTTGAATCGATCTAAGACATTATTTCCTGACCTTATTCGGTAAGGATACCAATATGCACTTAAGCGATAATAACCATATTTTGCCAATATTCCTTCAGCCCAAGCAACATTATGAATACTCAATCCTTTAGACTGTAGATGATGCACTTGCTCAGCATATGATAAAGGCTTTTTATTATAAGGTTTTAACATAATTCACTAAAATCGAGGCATAAAAAACCGCCAAGGTTGCGCGGACTTCAAAAGAAGAACTAAGCGTGGCGGCTGTATTAAGTACATAATAGCGACAATTGTCATTATTAGCAAGTTATGATCAAAAACTGCCCTTAGCGACAGTCTTTTTTATATCTAATCTCCCCTAACCCCTCTTTATTAAAGAGGTGAGGAACAGCATTCCACAAGGGGAAGATTTTTTACGCCCCAAGCGCTAACCTAAACAACATCTGCCATTGTTCATGAACCTTTTACTTCTCAAAAATCTCTCTTAAATCCTCCATCATCCCTTGGGCGGACTTAAACTCGCCTTGCTGGTTTTTCCACACCATCGACGGAGTGGCAAAGAAACCATATTTAGCCATCAGTTCCTGATTGGCATCTATTTTTGCAGCAATATCAGCAGGGATATTCTTGGTAATTTTTAACTTGTTTTGCCCTTTGTTAGCATTGTAACTGGTAAACACCTGCTGTGGATTTTTAGCCATCAGCATGGTTGCCACTTGCCCGCGACTCTCATCACGAATGACTGCCACCTGAATATGTCTAAGCTGTACCTTCCCCGCCTTCACCCACGGACGTGCCTTTTGCCAGAAGGTATGGCAATACGGACAATTCGGGTCTGAAAATACATATACAATCCGCGGCGCATCTTTTTGTCCGTCCTGAATCCAGGTGGAGTTTTCCAGACTTTTCCAGACATCATCCAGCACGGCGTCTTTGACATGGGTTTCAAGCGCTTTGATGGTCAGGTTCTCACCCTTGGCATTGTGCAAATCGCCAATAATGTAATATTTCTGGTCATTGGAAATAAACACGGTTGCCGGACTTTGCTGCATATGCCCGGCCCATCCGGTCATTTTTTCTGGCGCTTCAATCTGTTTGATAAATTCAAAGCCTTCCTGCTCAATCTGTTTTTTCAGATCAGTCTGGGCAAATGCTGTCGTATTTAACAGCAGCAGGAACAACGCAGCGGGATAAATCATTTTCATGAGAATTTCCTGTTATTTTGAAGATGGAGCAGAAAGATCATTGATATAGCGACGCAGCATCGGCTGGGTCAGTTCGCCCATATGCCGATGCACGAGCTGTCCTTGTGCATTAAAGAACAAGGTGCTTGGCAAGCCATACATATTCATCTGGGTGGCCATGTCACCTTGAGGATCAAACAGGACATGCTGGAAATTAAAACCATGCTGACGCAGATAATCCTGTACGGTGTCAGTCGTTTCGCCCTGATTCAGCATTACAAAATGAATGTCCGGATAATCCTGCTGGGCCTGATGTAAAACCGGCATTTCCCGGTGACACGGCGGACACCAGCTGGCCCACAGGTTGATGACGGTCGGTTTGCCAACCCAGTGCTGTAGCGGCACCTGTTGCTGCTGTAAATTTTGAAATTGCAGATCAGGATACTGATTCTGCTGTGGCAAGACCGTTTGAATACCCCAATTCAGACAAAGCTGGATCGCAACAAATAGCGCGATCAATATCGCTTTAGGCAGATTGGCCAATGCCCGGTTTTTCCATAAAAACCACCCAATGCCGGCAATCAATCCACCATAAAAATGAAAGCCTTTGTCCTGAATCTTGATTATATCCAGTGGTGTCGCCAGATAAAGATCGGCATGCATCAGCACAAAAACCAGTCGTGCGGCAATTAATCCCACCCACAATGATGTCCACAAGCTGTCACTAAAGATGCACCAGCTAGGTTCAGGCCATTGCTGTTTGTGTCTGAAATATCGCCCTGCCCCATACACCAGCACTAATCCGGTGAGCAGCAGCACAATCTGCCACGGCAACATCAGTGGGCCTATATGCAGCGCCGTTGCAGAAACCATCATGGTGTTTTTGCCTGCTGAAGTTGCTGTAAGCGCTGAATAAGTTGGGTCGCGCTAAAGGTACCAGTTAAACGTAAAGTACGCTGTTCCTGCTGCTGACTGTCCAGGAAAATCATGGTCGGTGGACCAAGAATCTGCCAGTCACGCAGTAATTCATCTTGAGATGGATGATACTCGGTTAAATCCAGTTTAATCCGTACCACATCCTGCAAGGCTGCCTGTACATCGGTACGGGGCAGGACTTCATTTTCTACCGGTTGACAGGCCACACACCAGTCGGCATAGACATCAATCACGATACTGCGTCCACTGTTTTGCTGTAGCAGCTGTACCAGTTCCTGCTGGGTATGCACCTTTTGCCAGCTGAGTGTTTGTTGGGCATGGACTGCACCCATCTGCTGAAGGCCATGTTGAATATGCCAAATACTAATAGCGGTCATGGCCAGCGCCAGTACAATAACGCCAACACGCGAGATTTTGCCTTGCAGATGTCTGCGGATTAAATCGAAGCAGTAAATCGCCAGTGCCAGGAAAATAATGCCCATCAACAGGAAATAGGCCACAGTCGGCAGCAATGGGCGGGCGAAATAAACCGCCAGCGCCAGCATTAAAAAGCCGAAACTGAATTTCAACCGGTCCATCCACATACCCGGTTTCGGTAAATATTTGGCGCCAAATACAGCGGCAATAAATAAAGGAATCCCGAGGCCCAGACCCAGTACAAACAGATAGGTCGCGCCGAGTACCGGCTGATCCAACTGCGATACGAACAGCAAAGCACCAGCCAAAGGCGCGCTCATACACGGACCTACAATCAGCGCGGAAATCATCCCCATTAACGCAGCACCGACCAGCGTACCGCCCTGCTGTTTTTGCTGCCATCGGTCCAGTCGTTGTAATAAACCTTGTGGTAAGGACAGCTGATACACCCCAAACAGGTTCAAGGCAAACAAGATAAATAGCACCGCAAAAATGCCAATAAAGATCGGGCTTTGGAACCAGCGCTGGAAACTATAGCCCAGTTGTGCAACCGCCAGTCCCATCACCGCATACACTGCGGCCATACCCAGTACAAAAGCCAGCGCAATCAACGCAGCACGATAACCGCGATGACGTTGTACCAGAATACCGGATAGAATTGGAATCAGTGGCAAAGAACAAGGTAAAAAGGCCAGTAAAATACCAAAACCTAAAAAAATCAGCAGATTAAAAAATAAATGATGTTCCGAGAGTAAATTGAAAAAATACTGGTCATTGTTCCATTCAGATTGTAATGACGCGGCTGCTGTCGTTTGTGTTTCGCCTGCGATTTCACTGGCCGGCACCGGATTGGACGCTACGACTGAAATTTCTGAAGCCGCGACAGCATCAGTGATTTTTGTCAGCTCTGTATTCTCTACTGCGGCAATCGCTTCATCTTCAATTACATTTGCTTCTACTACAGCTGGTGCAGTTATCAGCGCTGTTTTTTCAGGCTTACTTGGTGCCGCTTCAATTTTAGCCGGTGCATCCAGCGCGACCGGTTTGGCGGCACTTAATAAACGCCGTTCGCTTGAAGGCGCATCTGACTGGGGCAACAAGCCTTGCGCATCGGTCTGAATGGTGGCGCGTTGCACCGGATAACATAAACCGCTTTCGGCACAGCCCTGCCACTGAATTTTAAATTGCTGGTTTGGCGCGACCGTAATGGTGGTCTTGACCTGATGATAATGCACCTTGGTCTGGCCAAAGGTCGGATCGTTCTTATCTTCCGGGACTGGCAGCTGTAATTTTAGCGCACCGGCATCGCTACGCACCTGCAGCTGATCATGATATAAATAATAATCCTCGGCGATGGTCCAGCGCAGTTCCGCCTGATCATCACTAATAGAACGCGCCTGAAACTGAAACGCCTGATCGGGTGGCAAGAACTCCTGCGCCTGTGACCAGACTGGCCAGAATGCACAAAGAACCACAAGCAAAGCACTTACACGCGTAATCATGACGTCCATTTTTCTGTAGAAAACCCGATTCATTATTAAAAAGATTAAATTAAGAGAACATTAACATAGCTCATTATTTATAAAATAGGATTTCAGGTGGAGAGTAACTATGTTTGTGGTTCTGGTCGAAGATGATCCTTATATTGCCCAAAGTATCTGTTCAGCGCTGGACTATTTAAATATTTCAGTCGAGCATGTGGCTACTGCACGCGCTGCTGATTATTTTATCCGGCAAAGTGCGGTCGATTTGTGCCTGCTGGATTTGGGCCTGCCCGATCAGGACGGTCTGGAACTGCTGCAGCAGTGGCGCCAGGATGAAATTCATCTGCCGGTACTGGTTTTAACCGCCCGGCATCAAACCCGGCAATGTGTAGAAGCCTTAAATCTGGGGGCCGATGACTACCTGACCAAACCCTTTGAACTGGATGAGCTGATTGCCCGTATACATGCGCTGGCACGGCGTAATCGTGGTTTTTCTTCCAACCTGTTGCAACTGGGTGATTTGCTGTTAAACCGCGATACCCAGGAAGTGACGTTCCAGCAGCAGCCGGTGACTCTGTCACGGCGTGAATACAGCCTGCTGGAAACCCTGATGAGCCATCCCAACCAGATTTTAAAAAATGAACAGCTGCTCGATAAACTGTATGGCTATCAGGACAGTATCGAGAGCAACGCGCTGAATGTGCATATTTATCATTTACGCCAGAAACTAGAGCCGCAGCTGATTCAGACCATTCGTGGTGTGGGCTATATGTTTAAAGTGCCGGAAACCGAGAGCTGAATATGCAGAACTACAGTTTAAAATGGCGGCTGGTTAGCATGTTTATGGTGGTGTTTCTTAGCCTGTGGAGTCTGGTGTTTTGCTGGCTGTATTATGATTTGCAGCAGCGGCTGCAAGATACGCTGGATCAGCGCCTGTTTGCCTCTGCACAAATGGTGGCGCGGCTGATTCAGCATTTGCCGCTCCAGGAAATTAATCCTGACTCCTTAAAACAGGTGGCCGAACAGTATCATGCGCAAAACCTGATTGCCTGTGAGGTGTCGGTGTTTAGCTCGGATATTACCTTGGGGCCGTATGTGGTGGCTCGCACCCGCGGTGCGCCGGCGCAGCTAACCGGACAGCAACCGGGCTTTAGTACCTGGCAGGAAAATGGTGTGGAATGGCGCAGTTATGTGCTGCGTAAAGGTGATATTCAGGTGGTGGCCGCAGAACGGCTGGTGCTTAGAGCCTCTTTATTGCAACAGATTCTGCAATCGGTGCTGATTCCGCTGGTGTTATCGCTATTGATCTGTATGGCGCTGGTGATTCATATTCTGCGTAAAGAATTCCGCCCTTTAGATGATATGGCCCAGCAACTGGCAGATAAACAGCATTCGCTGTCAGATGCGGCGCATTATCTGCAACATCTGGATGCGCGCAAAATTCCCAAAGAAGTCCAGCCCTTTGTCGATAATTCCAATCAGCTGATTCAGAATCTGCACCATAGTCTGGAAAATGAAAAACTGTTTACCGCCTATGCCGCGCATGAACTGCGTAGCCCTTTAACCGCAATTAAAACTCATGTACAACTCAGCCGGATGATGGTTGAACAGAATCCGGCGCAGGCCAGCAAGCTGATTGAAAACCTGAAACAGGCCGAAAACAGTATCTGGCGCTATCAGCAGTTGCTGGAACAGTTGTTATTACTCAGCCAGACCGATCATGACGCTGCGCAAGCCGCCCCAAATTCGGAAACCACCGAAGTCGCACCAGTTTTGAGGCAAGTGATGGAAGAATTAAGTCCGGTTTATCCACATTTAAACACTATCTTGCAGGTCGATTGGGAAAGTCTGCAGACCCTGCAATTGCCACCGCTGAGCTTGCAGACGATTCTGAAAAATCTGCTGGAAAATGCCCTGCTACATGCCCAAGGCTTAAGCCGAATTGCAATTACCATGCATAATCAGCAACTGCTGGTACAAGATGATGGTCAGGGGCTGACTGCCGCTGAACTGACCCAGATGACCCGGCGCTTCTGGCGTAAATCTGCCCAGCAACAGGGTCATGGTTTAGGGCTGGCTTTGGTGAAAGCGCTGCTCCAGCATCATCACTACCAGATGGATTTAAGCCTGAACCTTCCTCAGGGTTTAAGCATTCGCATTCGGCCGGAGCAGCCCTCGTCTACGCCCAATTAAAGGGTTGATGCTTGGGGACTAGATTAGAAGCTATATCTTAAGCCCCAAACCGCCTGATTTTTCTGTTTGATTTTACTGCGGTCATAGCCACCCAGAATGAAGTCGGAAAAGACATTCACATTCGGCGCAACTGCATAATCCAGCCCGACCGAGGCAAAACGAAAAGCAGTATCGGTCTGGGTATCTAAAAATTCCTGACCTTCATATTTGCCGGAGTCATTAAAATAAGAACCGGCAACGGCCAGATTTCCAGTTAATTTATCACTGAGCTGATGGGCATAATTCAGGCTGACATAGGTATCGCCCTGATTCATATACACCACATCATATAAATAGGTCGACACGCCGAAGGTTAGTGTAGCTTGCTCATTCAGGTTTTTACTGACACGCAGGCCCAGTTCATTGGACGTGGTGTTTTCTCCACCCGGATAATAATAGGTCGCATTCCACAGATCCCAGGTCAGGCCTTTAAAATCTGACACATGCCCGACAATAAAATCATGTTCCATTTTATCGGTGCTGTATTGCCGGCCTTGCTGTAAATCGCGGTATGAATAACCCAGTGTACTGCCCCAATAAGCAGCATAAAAATTTCTATAACCCAGGGTTAAAGAGGCCTGCAAAGCCAGGTCTTCATTTTCTGGTGCATTGGTCAGACCGCGCGACACATATTTAGATACTGCGGTCAGCTGACCAGACACATCAATAGAGGAAGAGGATGCTTCATTGGCCCAGCTGGACATGCTGATACATGACAGACACCCGGCGGCGACCACCGTTCTTGTAAATGGAATCATTGTTTTAAAATTTAACCTGATTAAATGTAAAAAATCCCAGCCAACCATCGGACCGTGAGCTGTGCGGATGGTTGGGTATCTGGTTTTAACTAAGAAAAAGGATGTGTATAAAAATGCACATCAAAATGATCTAAGAGATCAAAGCGTTCTGTTGCGGCTAGATTGACCGGACTGGCGTATTGGCCCGGTAAAATGGCGCCGTAGATTTGGCCAGCGCCGGTTTGGCACGAATATGATCGGCCAGTTTTTCGGCCATCATAATGGTGGTGGCATTCAGGTTGCCGGTAATAATCAGCGGCATGATGGAAGCATCAATCACTCGCAGGTTTTGCAGTCCATGTACCCGCCCGTAGCCATCGACCACGGCCATATCATCTTCACCCATTTTGCAGCTGCAAGATGGATGGAACGCAGTTTCAGCGTGGTTACGGATAAATTCGTCCAGCTCGGCATCACTTTGTACCTGTTTGCCCGGGCTGATTTCTTCGCCGCGATAGGCATCTAAAGCCGGTTGATGCATGATGTCCCGGGTAATGCGGATGGCATCACGGAACTCGCGCCAGTCCTGTTCGGTACTCATATAATTGAACAGGATACTTGGATGCTGAAACGGATCTTTGGAGCGCAGTTTGACCCGACCGCGGGATGGAGAGCGCATGGAACCGACATGCGCCTGAAAACCATGCTGCTGAATGGCATTACTGCCATTGTAGTTAATGGCGACCGGTAAAAAGTGATACTGGATATTCGGCCAGGCAAACTCATCGGAGGTGCGGATAAAGCCACCGGCTTCAAACTGGTTACTGGCACCCACACCCTGACCTAAAAACAGCCATTCTGCGCCAATTTTTGGCTGGTTATACCATTTTAAGGCTGGATATAAGCTGACCGGTTTTTTGCACTGATACTGCAAATACATTTCCAGATGATCTTGCAGGTTTTCACCTACGCCCGGTAAATCATGAACCACCGGAATCTCCAGGCTTTTTAGATGCTGGGCATTACCGACACCGGAACGCTGCAGAATTTGCGGGGAAGCAATGGCACCCCCACAGAGCAACACTTCTTTTTCAGCAAAGACTTGGAGTGGCTGCGCGGTACTTTGTCCCTGAAAATATTCGACGCCTATAGCCTGCTTGCCATGAAATAGAATTTTATGGGTCATGGCATGGGTGCGAATGGTTAAATTCGGGCGCTGTCTGGCCATATCCAGATAACCACGCGCTGTGCTGGAACGGCGTCCCTGCGGGGTTACGGTACGGTCCATCGGACCAAATCCTTCCTGCTGATAGCCATTTAAATCATCGGTACGTGGATAGCCGGCCTGCACCGCAGCATCGACCATGGCATGAAACAGCTCGTTATTTCCGGCTTTCGGGGTGGCGACCTGTACCGGACCGCTGTCGCCATGATAGTCATTGCCGCCAATATCACGGGTTTCGGCCTTTTTATAATAAGGCAGGCAGTCGGCATAGCTCCAATGCTCCAGTCCTTTCAAACTGGCCCATTGTTCCAGATCCATCGCATTGCCGCGGATATAACACATGCCGTTAATCAGGGAGGAACCGCCCAAGCCTTTACCGCGACCACATTCCATACGGCGGTTATTCATATACGGTTCCGGATCGGTCAGATAAGCCCAGTTATAACGCCGGCCCTGTAAGGGATAAGCCAGCGCGGCAGGCATCTGGGTACGAAAATCCAGCCGGTAGTCCGGCCCACCTGCTTCTAGGAGCAACACCGTCGTGTCCGGATCTTCGGTTAATCGAGCCGCCAGCACATTCCCGGCAGAACCTGCACCAATAATAATATAGTCATAGTTCATGCAGCATGATCCTCCCTTAAGCTGAAAATACAGATTGGAAAGGACTCAGTTCCACCTGAACCGATTTGGTCTGGGTATAGTGCTGTAAGGTCACCAGACCATTTTCACGGCCAACACCGGACTGTTTATAGCCACCAACCGGCATTTCTGCCGGAGATTCGCCCCAGGTATTCAGCCAGCAAATCCCCGCTTCAATCTGATGAATAATACGATGGGCCCGGCTTAAATCTGGACTGACCACACCGGCAGCCAGACCATAGGTGGTGGCATTGGCTCTGCGGATCACTTCATCTTCGCTGTCATAGCTTAAGATGCTCATAACCGGGCCAAAAATTTCTTCCTGGACAATGCGCATTTCATCATGACAGTCGGTAAATACCGTGGGTTCAACAAAAGCCCCGTGCGCAAATTCAGCTGCCGCTGCGCGCTGTCCACCTGTTAACAGACGGGCGCCCTGTTGCTTGCCCAGCTCAATGTAATGCAATACTTTTTCCATATGGGCAAAGCTGGACAGTGGTCCGAAATTGGTGTTCGGGTCTAAAGGCTGCCCCATCCGCACATAAGGAATGCGCTGCAGAATCTTTTCTTCAAAAGCAGTTTTTAAAGCAGCAGGAATAAACACCCGGGTTCCATTGGTACACACCTGTCCAGAGCTGTAGAAATTGGCCATCATGGCGATATCGGCAGCCAGATCCAGATTGGCATCTTCACAGATAATTAACGGTGATTTTCCACCGAGTTCCATGGTGATTTCTTTTAAGCTGGACGCCGCTGCCTGTGCCATTACTTTTTTACCGGTACTCACACCGCCGGTAAAGGATACTTTGGCAATCTCCGGATGCTCAGTTAAATAGCTACCCACATCGCCACCACCGGTCACCACATTAAAGACGCCGTCCGGTACTCCGGCTTCACTATAAATTTCGGCCAGTTTTAACGCGGTCAGTGGGGTAATTTCACTGGCTTTAAACACCATGGCGTTGCCTGCGGCCAAGGCCGGTGCAGATTTCCATAACGCAATCTGGATTGGATAATTCCAGGCGCCAATACCGGCCACCACACCCAGCGGTTCACGGCGGGTATAAATAAAAGAACTCTCTCTTAATGGAATTTGCTGGCCTTCGATCGCTGGTAAAATGCTGGCATAATATTCCAGCACATCTGCCCCGGTCACAATATCGACGCTCCGGGTTTCACTTAAAGGCTTGCCACTGTCCAGGCTTTCAATTTCTGCCAGCTCATCATTGCGTGCCCGTAAAATGGCTACGGCCTGATTTAAAATGCGTGAACGCTGCATGGTGGTCATGGCTGCCCAGACTTTTTGTCCCTGTTTGGCAGACTGTACTGCCCGATCAACATCGGCCTGGTTACATGCCTGAATGGTGGCCAACACCTCAGCATTGGCCGGATTAATACTTTGGAATGTTTCAGAGGATGAAGCATCGACAAACTGACCGTGAATATAAGGTCGTTGTGTATTGAATTGCATCAATCGGTTCTCCTCGTAATTTAGTGAATATTGAGTTGCTGACGGATATAGTCGGCACAAATCTGAATAGGTAAATCGGCATCCAGGTCAGTGGTCATTAAGGAACCGCGTAACCAGAAACCGTCAATCAGTGCGGCCAGACCTTGGGCGGCGCGTTCGGCCTGCTCGCGGTCCAGCTGTTTGGCAAACTCATGCTTGATATTGGAATGCAGGCGGTAATGGTTAACCTGCTGCAAACGATGCAAGTCAGGTTGATGCATACTGTTGGCCCAGAATGCCAGCCAGGTTTTCATGGCGGCTTTATCGGTCTGTTCGGCCGAGAAATTGGCACACACAATTGCAATCAGGCGCTGCTCCGGCGTGTTTTCTGCGGCGTTTAAACTGGCAGAAATGGCATCGCCCAGCTGTTGCAGCAAATAACGCATGGTCGCTTCAATCAGGCCATGCTTGCCCTGAAAATAGTGACTGATGATGCCTGTAGACACACCTGCCCGCTGGGCAATCTGGCTGATAGATGCTTCAGTAAAACCCAGTTCATTAATGGCAGATAAGGTGGCATCAATCAGCTGTTGACGACGAATCGGTTGCATACCAACTTTAGGCATAAGATCGACCTAACTAATAAAAATCATGCACAAGACAAGGTAACATATAAAAACGTTATTTTAATTGAACGTTCAATTAAAATAAATTATAGTCCCGTCTGCTTCCTGATGTACAGCTCAGTTTGTTTTTCATTTGCAAATGTTTGTAATGAGAACCATGCCTATAGAGTCTGGTTAAGCCAAAACACACTGCGCTGTAGATCCGAATTAAAAAAATATGGTCACAGATTTATGCAAAAGAAAACTGAACAGACGACCGATAGTCTGAACAAAGTTGTCTTTTTTCTTTCGGCAACACTCATCCTGCTGTTTTCGCTGGTTACGATTTTATTTAATGACCAGGCGAATCAGCTCATTACCCAAATCTTGAACTGGGTCAGCCGGACCTTTAGCTGGTATTACCTGCTGGCGGCCACCTTATATCTGGTCTTTGTACTGTTTATTGCCCTGTCGCGTTATGGCGATATCAAATTAGGTCCCAAACATTCCAAGCCGGAATTTAGCCTGCTGAGCTGGTCGGCAATGCTGTTCTCGGCCGGAATCGGGATTGACCTGATGTTCTTCTCGGTGGCCGAACCGCTGTCTCACTATATGAATCCGCCTGTCGGCGAAGGCCAGACTTTTGAGGCTGCGCGCCAGTCAATGGTCTGGACCCTGTTCCACTATGGATTAACTGGCTGGAGCATGTATGCCTTGGTTGGCGTGGCTTTGGGTTATTTTAGTTATCGTTATAACCTGCCGCTAACCATCCGCTCGGCGCTTTATCCGATTTTTGGCAAGCGTGTTAATGGCTGGATTGGACATAGTGTTGATACCGCGGCCGTTTTGGGCACCATTTTTGGTATTGCCACCACCTGCGGGATTGGTGTGGTTCAGCTCAACTACGGCCTGCATGTACTGTTTGATGTGCCAGAAAACCTGCTGATCCAGTCGGCGCTGATTGCCGTTGCAGTCATTATTACTGCAATTTCAGTGGCTTCTGGGGTAAATAAAGGCCTCCGGATTCTGTCTGAAGTCAATATTTATGTGTCGATTGGTCTGCTGCTTTTTATTCTGGTGATGGGCAATACCGAGTTTTTACTGGCAGCGTTAATCCAGAACTTTGGCGACTATATTAGCCAGTTCCCGCAACTGTCCTTAACCAGTTTTCCGTTTCAGCAACCGAAAGAATGGATGAACAGCTGGACCCTGTTTTTCTGGGCCTGGTGGATTGCCTGGTCGCCATTTGTCGGCCTGTTCCTGGCACGGATTTCCCGTGGCCGAACCATCCGTGAATTTGTGGCCGGTACCTTAATTATTCCACTGTTGTTTACCCTGACTTGGCTGTCAATTTTTGGAAATAGCGCTCTGCACAGCGTCATTTTTGATGGCAATACCCAGCTGGCCACCACCGTATTGGCCAATCCGGCACATGGTTTTTATGACCTGCTCGCCCAATATCCGTGGTTCCCGTTTCTGGCCGGCGTCGCCACCATTACCGGTTTGCTGTTTTATGTGACTTCTGCCGATTCAGGGGCACTGGTGCTGGGGAATTTCACCACCAAATTTAGCAATATTGAACATGATTCGCCGCGCTGGTTAAGTGTCTTCTGGGCACTGGCGATTGGTTTACTGACTTTGGCCATGCTGATGGCCAATGGTGTGACTGCGCTGCAAAACACCACCATTATTATGGGGCTGCCTTTTAGCTTTGTAATTTTCTTTGTGATGGCGGGTTTGTACAAGTCATTAAGACTGGAAGATTTTCGTCAGGCCAGTACCAGCATGAATGCGGCACCTGTAGTCGGTAATGTCGACATCTTTAACTGGAAAAAACGCCTCAGCCGGGTAATGCTGCATGCCAATTTATCGCAAACCCAGCAAATGCTGGAAGAGGTCTGTAAACCGGCAATGCAGGCGGTGGCCACAGAATTCATCAACAAAGGCATTCAGGTCGATCTGGCAGAAAAAGCCCTGGATGATGAACCGGAACTGTCACATCTGGATTTAACCATTCAGCTGGATGAAGAAGAAAACTTCGTTTACCAGATCTGGCCAATCCGTTATGACACACCCAACTTCAGTTCACGCGGCAAACGCACCAAGAAATACTATTACCGTCTGGAAACCTATCTGTTTGAAGGCTCGCAAGGCAATGATCTGGTGGGTTATAGCAAGGAACAGGTCATTAACGACATTCTGGATAAATACGAGCGCCATCTGATGTTCTTGCACATCAACCGGATTAGTCCAGGCAAGCGCCCGCTCTTTCCAGACCCGGATCAATAAGGAAGCTGCATGATGTCTGAATCGCTTCACGCCTTTGCACTATTTTTCTCATTATTAAACCCGTTTTTAATGAGTATTTATATGCTCGGCATTATCCGTAATTCCGAGGCCCGAGTGTTTAATCGCGCCCTGATTCAGGGCAGTTTAATCAGCTTTGTGGTGTTTATTATTTTCGCCAAAACCGGTGAAGCCTTTTTTCATGATGTCCTGCATGTCCGTTTTGAATCTTTCCAGATTTTTGGCGGGATTATTTTTCTGGTGATCGGTTACCGCTATGTGTTTGAAGGCGCCGATACCATTGGGGTGATGCGTGGTGCGCCGCATCATTTGGCTGGCACTATTGCCATGCCGTTTATGATTGGCCCGGGAACCATCAGCGCCGCGGTCATTACCGGAATTCAGCTAAGCCTGTGGCAACTGGTGCTGGTGATTTTTGTGACGCTGTTTCTGACCTGTAGCCTGCTTATTTTAATGAAATATGCGCATGATCATTTGCAGCATAAACATTCCAATTATATTGATCTGTATGTCGATATTGTCGGGCGTCTGGCTGCCTTGCTGATTGGGACCATTGCCATTGATATGATTGTGACCGGTGTCAGTGGGATTATGCAGAGCTAAAATAACCTGAGTTCGATGAAATCCACTTAGCCTTTTAGCATATTTTGGAAAGTTGGCTTATTGGGGTTCAAACAATAAAGCAGATTTCCAGAATGGAACGATCATTTGGCAATAAAAATATTTGAAGAATCTAAAACCGGATTGATGAAATAAAATGACAATGGTCATTTCTTCAGACAAGCTTAAAGCTGACTTTTTCAACCTGGTTTTTTGGTGGTGTTTCAAAAAGTATGCTGAAAAAAACAGGTTGGCTTTTGATAAGATAGTGAGATGCAAATAACACTAGAAATCAAATGTCCAACCTGTCTAAGTGACAGTATAAAGAAAAATGGCCTCAAACTATATGGCAAGCAAAACTATCAATGTGAATAGCCACCAAAATTCTAGACACACATAATCATCTTTTGATGGGCCTTTTCATAATCTAATGGAGAACGCTGATCATTGGAACCATGCCTGCGTTTTGTATTGTAGAACATCTCAATATATTCAAAGATATCAGACCTAGCCTCAGTTCTTGATGCATATATTTTCTTTTTGATCCTCTCTCGTTTTAACAGTTGAAAAAAGCTCTCGGCAACAGCATTGTCATGGCATGAGCAGTGTACTGCGCAAGTCGACGACTCATACTACTTTCAAGATTATGATGCTTGAGAAATGTCTGCCATTCATGACTGGTGTATTGGCTGCCTTGGTCAGAATGGATTAGGACTTTGTTCTTTGGGTTTCTTCGCCACAAAGCCATCAATAACGCATCTAAAACCAGATCTGCCGTGATTCTGAATTTCATAGACCAGCCAACAACAAGACGTGAAAACAGGTCAATCACAACTGCGAGATATAGCCACCCTTCATAAGTGCGGATATAAGGGTGAGATTCCTTTGGTCTACTCACCCCTATATTCAAACAAATTCAGGCTGGGTCTATACCGCCTTTATTATTGATGTGTTCTCACGAGCAATTGTTGGATGGAAAGTATCTACACGGATGAATACAGATATGGTACTCGATGCACTTGAGCAAGCATTGCACGATCGAGGCATGCCAAAGAATGTGATTCATCATTCCGATAGAGGTGTTCAATATCTTTCTATTCGCTATACCAATCGTTTAGAAGCTGCAAATTTACGAGCATCAGTCGGTACAACTGGTGATTCATACGATAATGCTTTGGCTGAAACGGTGAATGGCTTATACAAAACAGAGGTGATTGAATATTTAAAAGCAGATTGGCAAGGTTTAGCAGATGTACAACTTGCGACACTCAACTGGGTAGATTGGTTCAATAAAAAGCGTGTACACAGTGCACTGGGTTATGTATCGCCTTTTGAGTTTGAAGCAATGTACTATGATAAGATTAACCCGTTAGGTCAGGTGGCCTAACTTAAATAAAAAAGTCTCCGACAAACCCGGTAGGTTCAGATAGGCTTGTGCAACAAAGCCATACAGATGTAAAAGAAACAATACTATAACTTTACACTAGTTCTATCTGCGAACCTTTGATTTATACTAGCCGGATAACATCACCGGCTTTAAATCAGTTTTAGCGACTTTATGAACTTAAAGAAAAATAAAAGACAGCTTGTCTGGGGTTTAAATCTGCTTGCATCGATGATGTATGGCAGCTTTGCTCATGCGCAGAGCATCAGCTTTCAGGACGCTGAACGTCAGTTGTTGCAAAATTCTTATAGCAGCCAAGCCTATCAAAGTCTGGAACAGGCTTCAAAACTTGAAGCTGAAGCAGTGAAAGGTATAGGTCTGCCACGAGTCGACCTGAATGTTCGTGCGTATGCCTTTCATAATGAACTCGATCTGCCTTTGGGTGCATTAAAAAATAATTTAGAGCAATCCTTAACGGATGGTGTAAATAATAGAATTGATGAACTGAACTTAGGGGGGCTGGCTGACCCGCTAAAAAATAGTCTAAGACAACCTATTCAAAATGGGGTGGGCTTAATTCCTGATAGTTCGCATGTCGTGCTGGATGATCAGGTGATTCGCCCGACGATTTCAGTCATGATGCCGCTTTATACCGGTGGGCTGACAAGCAGCGCTAAAGAAATCGCCAATATTCAGGTCGGTCGTAGTCAGCTCAGCAACAAACAGCAGCAAGACACGCAGCGTTTTGAACTGATTCAAAGTTATTTTAATGTACAGCTCCAAAAGCAACTGCATGCAGCTGCGCTGTTTAATCTGAATGCCATGCAGCAGCATTATCGCAATGCCTTAAAGATGGAACAGCAAGGTTTTATCAGTAAAGGGCACCGCATGCAGTTTGAAGTGGCACGCAATAATGCCGAGCGCAGCCAGCAAAATACACAGGCCAATTTGAATGCTGCCCTGTTCCAGCTGAATAATCTGCTTCAGGAAAGTAGCATCACCGAACTTTCGACGCCTTTATTTGTCAATAAAACCGAGCCACAGGCCTTAAATCATCTGCTGAAAACCTTTAGTCAGAACTCTGCGCTGATTCAAAAAATGCAGCTGGATACTCAATTAGCTCAAGCCAATGTCAAAGCCCAGCAAGCAGCTAAAAAACCGAATGTTTTTGCTTTTGGCGAATATAGTCTGGATCAAAATGAAAACTGGATTGTCGGAGTTGCCGCACGCTATAACCTGTTTTCTGGGATCGATAAAAACAAAAATATTCAGGCTGCCGAACTCAAACGCTCTGCCACAGAACTGCTCACTGCACGCACCCAGCAGGAAATTGAAAATCTGATTTATAAATCTTATAGCGAAGCACTCAGCGCACAGCAAAGTGATGCACTTCTGGCACAAAATTTGAAAGCCGCACAGGAAAATTTACGCATCCAAGAATTGTCCTTTAAAGAAGATATGGGCACCGCCATACAGGTCATCGATGCACAAAATATGCTGAGCGGACTACGAGCCGAAACTGCCTTGAATGCTTACAAATATGTGATGTCACTGGCCACACTATTACAAAGCCATGGCTCGATTGCAGAATTTCCGAACTACATCCAACATACCAACACTCACTATATTCGCTAATGGAGCCGAACATGAACGAAGATCAAAAAACCAATGATCCTGTGAATGAAGCGGCTTCATCCAGCGATACAGAAAAATCGCCTGCGCAACAGGTAGAAACAAAAACTGAAATAGAAAACAACGCGACGACTTCGACCGAGCAACAACAAGCTCCTGAAATCGCTAAAAAGAAAAAATATTTATTGCTCGCCCTGATTCCAGTTCTGCTGGCAGTCATCGCATTTGGATTATGGAAAAGCTACCAACCGGCTCCGCTTGAATTGCAGGGTCGTGTAGAAGCTGAAACAGTTCAGGTGGCGACCAAAGTGCCAAGCCGTATTGAAGAAATTTATGTAGAAGAAGGTCAGCGAGTCAAAAAAGGCGATGTGCTGGTGCGCTTAAACAGCCCGGAAATTCAGGCCAAAAAACAGCAAGCCGCAGCGGCTTTACAATCTGCGCTGGCCTTACAATCGACTGCTGAACGTGGCTCGCAAGAAGAAAATATCGCCAGCCTGTATGCCAACTGGCAATCGCTGAAAGCACAGCAAAATTTAGCCAAAGTTTCTTATGAGCGTGGTGCAAATTTATTTAAGGAAGGTGTGATTTCACGCCAGCGCCGTGATGAATTGTATGCAGCCAGTCAATCAGCGGCACAAATGACAGAAGCAGCGTATCAGCAATACGCACGTGCCAAACGTGGCAGCACCTCGCAGCAAAAGAGTTCTGCCGATGCACAAGTAGATATTGCCCAGGCTGCGCTGGATGAAGCCAATGCATTAGAGGCAGAAACCCAATTAGTAGCACCTGTAAACGGAACGGTGTCTAAAACCTATGGCAAAGTCTCGGAGCTGGTAGCCACCGCAGTCCCTGTGGTCAGCCTGATTGAAGATCAAATGTGGGTGAGCCTGAATATTCGTGAAGACCAATATGCCCCGTTTCAGAAAATGAGCAGTATTGAAGGTTATATTCCCGCCCTAGATAAAACCGCCACTTTTAAAATCAAGCAGATCAGTGCTGAAGGTGAATTTGCCACCATTAAGACCACACGCCAAACCGGCGGTTATGATGTGCGAAGTTTTAAGCTGCATCTTGTGCCCACACCAGCGATTCCTGAACTGAAAGTTGGGATGAGCGTGTTATTTAAACTGAAAGAGACCCGATAATGTGGACGGGTATATGGCGCGAACTGCGCTATCTGCTCCGCGAAAAATGGGATCTGTGTCTGGTCACGCTCGCACCTGCACTGGTGATTATTTTATTCAGCAGCATGTTTGCTCAAGGGAAATCGGATCATTTACCGATTGCGATTATTGATCAAGACCAGAGTGCGCTGAGTCAAAGCATTTATCAGCATGTGGCGCTGAATCATACTCTTAAAATTGCTACAGTGTCGGAACAAACAGCTGAAATTGAGCGCCTGTTAAATCAAAATAAAATTTGGGGTTATATCCATATTCCCAGCGGTGCCGAGCAACGTCTGGTTCGTGCCCGGGATGCTGACATCAGTATTGCCTTTAACCAGAGTTATTTCAGTATCGGAAATACCATTTCCTCTGCCATGCTGGTCAGTACCCTGCAAGCACTGGCTGAATTTGGCGGACAGCAATATCTGGGCAACCGGCTGCCTTCTCTCGAAGCACCGTCACCGCATATCAAAATATCGCCGCTGTATAACCCGCAACTAAATTATGAATTCTATCTGGAACCCTATGTCATTCCGGCAATTCTGCATTTACTGCTGTGTTGTTGTGTGGCATTTTCCGTCGGTCAGGAACTGAAGCGACAGACCTTAACAAGCTGGATTAGCAACTCGTCCATCTGGATGGCATTACTGTCTAAGAACCTGGTCTATGTGGCTATTTTTAGTCTATGGACCTGGATCTGGATGTTCTGGCTGATTGAAATTCGCGGCTGGTTTGTTGCTGGCTCGCTCGCTCTGATTCTATCGGCACAATTTCTGCTATATAGCGCTTATGCATTTTTAAGCAGTGCAGTGGTTCTGGCGGCCAAAGATTTAAGTAAATCTTTTGGCATCATTGCGGTCTATGGTGGTTCATCTTTGAGTTTTGCAGGTGTGACCCTCCCTTTAAATAATGCGCCCCTGTTCACCCAGTTTTGGTCCAATATTATTCCGTTTACGCCCTATGCCAAATTACAAACTGAACAATGGGTGATTGGTAGTCCATTGCATATTTCACTGCAAGCTGGATTAATGCTGCTGATCTATGCCCTAGTCTACGCTCTGCTGGCTTATCTGTTTCTTAAAAAAATCGCCAAAGGAGCAGTCCAATGAAATCCCTCTGGTTTTACTATCTGCAAGGCTTCAAGGATATTGTCAGTCACGGCGCGATCTTTACCACGCTGATTCTATCTGTCTTGTTTTACAGCTTTTTTTATCCAACCGCTTATCAGGCACAGCAGGCTGAAGCCTTACCGATTATTATTGTCGATGAAGAACAAAGTAACTTAAGCACCCGTATTATTGGTCAGGTGGCACAAAGCCCCAATGTGGAAATTGAGGCGATTACCGGCAATTTTGCCGAAGCCAAACAATGGGTTGAATCTCAAAAAGCCGATGGCATTTTACTGCTACCGGACAATTTATCGCAAAGCTTAAGGCATGGTGAAACAGGCGGCATTGGCCTGTATTTAAGCACAGCCAACTTTTTAGTGACCAAACAAATTGGTCTGGGCTTAGCCACATCGGTTGAGCAAACTTTGGCAGACTATACTGAACGCTTTGGCGAGGTCTCGGACTTTTCACCTGCCCTTTCTGTGCATCAAATTCCTTTATTTAATCCGCTATCCGGCTATGGCAGTTATGTCTTTCCTGCGGTTGCACCTTTAATTATCCACCAAACTATTCTTCTGGGTTTGAGTATGCTGATTTTGGTATATCGGGAAAGAAAAATAGAATTAAACACAAATGCATTGATTGGGATGTGTTTAGCGGTCTTTACTATTGGCTGTCTGGGATGTTTCTATTTATTCGGCTTTAGCTTCTGGCTATTTGATTATCCACGTGGTGGCAACCTGTTCGGGATGCTACTGGCTGTTCCGGTTTTTATCTATACAATAATTGGCATGACCTGCCTATTCGCCAGTTTTCTGGATCTGCCGGAACGTGCGGGTCATGTAATTGTATTCACTTCCATTCCACTGTTCTTTTTATCTGGTGCGGCCTGGCCGCATGCTGCAATGCCTATCTGGATGCAAGTCGTTGGCGAAATCCTGCCTTCCACCCAAATTGTGCAGATGTTTATTCAACTCAATCAGATGGGTGTACCTACAGAGCTAGTCTTGCCTAAATTGCTTTATCTCGGAATGATCGGCAGCTTGTGCTTTTTCTTGGCTTATCGACGTTTAATTTCAAACTGTGGAACTTTCTAGCTTGTATATTATTGAACCTGTAAATAATTTTATGTAATTGCTTTTGATAAATTTAAAGGTGATTGCTTCACTGGTCACCGAATTCAATAATAAATCGGCTCATGGCTAAACGCCAGTCACGAATATAGGAATAGAATCTGGCTATCTATTTGCGTGATACTGGTCTGATTCTTTTTAGTAAGATGTGGCTCAAATGTACCGTCACGATCTCATGGTGCGGTGGTTCTTAATCTCCCCCATGACCGCTATATTAACCAAGGGGGTCAGTTTTACACTGCCGCTAACACGAATTACCCAAATATGTAAGGTAATTCCGCTGAGTCAGAACGAAGCTTCTGGCTCATTTACCCAATCCTGAAGACGTTATGAACAACTCTTCACTTTAATTTTGTAGGTAATCCCAGTTCCTTCGGGAGCTGGGATTAATACATATAAAGCAAAAGCTTAATCATCAAAATAAGGCTGTATTGAAATGATAATCGCTGAGCCAAGTGCATCTGACTTTAGTATCCAATATTTAAAGACCACTATTTTAATTTAAACACTAAACATCAACGCCAAAGACAGGGCCATACAACGCTGACCAGCTGCGCCAACCAAGGCATTTAAGGTCTGTTCTTTATTGGCATCCGGCATCACCACCACATGGTTTTTGGCGCCCATCATTGACTGCACCCGTTTGCCATGCTGGCCTGCCAGGTTATAGACATGGGTACCGACCGCGGTTGAACCGACAAAGGAAATGGCCTTGATATCAGAATGCGTACACAGCAGATCGACCACTTCTTTACCGCCATGCACCACATTCAGCACTCCGGCAGGAACACCGGCCTGCATCGCCAGCTCGACCAGCATCATGGTTGATAGCGGATCCTGCTCCGACGGCTTTAAGACAAAAGTATTGCCGCAGACAATGGCCATTGGGAACATCCACAACGGAATCATCGCAGGGAAATTAAACGGGGTAATTCCGGCACAGACACCTAAGGGTTGCTGCATGGTATAGGTATCTACCCCGCGCGCCACGCCTTCAATATACTCACCCATTTGCAGCGAACCGACCGAGCAGGCATGTTCCACCACTTCCAGGCCACGCTGAATATCACCTTCGGCATCTGCTAATGTTTTGCCCTGTTCAGCGGTCAGGACTTGTGCAATACTTTTTAAGTTGTGACGGATCAGCTCCTGCAGTTTCAGCATAATCCGCATACGGGCCTGAATAGGTGTTTCACGCCAGCTGGCAAAAGCCTGTTGGGCTGCGGCAATGGCGGCATTGACTTCTTCTGCGGTGGCAAACGGCACCTGACCCAGAACTTCCTGAGTGGCAGGATTGACAATATCCTGCCAATGGCTGGTGGTGGAGTCGATAAATTCACCATTAATCAGCAGTTTTGCCGTGGTGATGCCGGTATTCGAATGGGGATGATGAATCGCGTTCATGGTCGCTCCGTGCTGGTTTGTTATTGTCGTTTTATCTGCCTTTACTGGCTGTTTTTAACGTATTATTTTTTACGCTGTTTCAGCAGACTAACAAAGAACACTTTTGGCACCAATAGAGATTGGCGCACGACGGTTGTGCAAATTTGCACAGAGATTTAACAGGATGTTAAACATAAAATGAAAGTTGATTGGGATCACTTACGCTTTTTTCTGGTCTTGGCCCGGGCCAAAACCCTCACCAATGCTGCGCGCCTGATGGAAGTGGAACACAGCACCGTGGCACGGCGCATTCAGGCGCTGGAAAATACCTTGGGTACCCAGCTGTTTAAACGTGAAGCCAAAGGCTATGAGCTGACTGCGGAAGGTCTGGCACTGGTGCCCCGCGTCGAACAGATGGAACAGTCTTTTATCCAGATTGATAAACGCCATGACCCTTTACAAGGCCGGGTACGCATTGGTGCGCCGGAAGGTTTCGGGACGGCGTTTCTGGCCCGGCTGCTGGCGGAGTTTTCACAGCATTATCCTTCGCTGACTATTGACCTGATTCCGGTGCCAAAAACCATCAAACTTTCACATCGTGAGGCCGATATTGTCATTTCAATTGACCGGCCCAAATCCGGGCCTTATATCATTACCCGACTCTCAAATTACTGTTTAAAACTGTACGGCAGTCAAAGCTATTTACAGCAAAACCCACCAATTAGACAGCTGGAAGATCTGAAACAGCACCGATTTGTCGATTATATTGATGATCTGGTGTATAGCTCGGCGCTGTATTCGCTGGAACGTTTGCCGCTGCAAGTGACAGCTTGTTTTCGCAGTAACAGTATTCTGGCCCAGCAGATTGCGGTCAGTACCGGCGCCGGACTGGCAATTTTGCCGCGATTTCTGGTGCATGATAAACCCGATCTGCAAGAAGTTCTGGGCGATCAGGTCAGTTTTACCCATACCTTCTGGATGTTGACCCTAGTTGATTTACAGCATGAGCCGAAAATCAAACTGGTCTGGGATTTCCTGCGCAAACAGGCCGATGTGCAGCAGGCCCTGTTAATGGGCACTTAAAATCCTTTGCAGTATCTGGAGATTGATACATGCCGATACAGCAACTGAACGTATCACAACACTTAGCGCCCATTACGCTTGCTAAATTAACAGCCGATGAACCGAATAATATGAACCATTCAGGAAAATGATATGAAGATTCTCATCGTGCTGACCTCTCATGACCGTCTGGGTGATACAGGCAAACAGACCGGTTTCTGGCTGGAAGAACTGGCCGCCCCTTATTATGCTTTTGTTGATGCTGGCGCCGAGGTGACCTTGGCCTCTCCTAAAGGTGGTCAACCGCCTCTTGATCCGAAAAGTAATGAACCCGATGCTCAGACCAAAGCCACCGAGCGTTTTAAGGCGGATACCGCCGCCATGCAAGATCTGGCGCAGACACGCAAACTCAGTGAGGTGTCGATTGCCGATTTTGATGCCGTGTTTTATCCGGGCGGTCATGGACCCTTATGGGATTTGGCCGAAGACCCGGATTCTATCTCTTTGATTGAACAAACATTGCAAGCCAATAAACCGGTGGCGTTGGTCTGCCATGCGCCGGGAGTATTACGTCATGTCAAAGCACAGGATGGCCAACCATTGGTCAAAGGCAAGACTGTGACCGGTTTTAGTAATACAGAAGAAGATGCGGTTGGGCTGACCAATGTTGTGCCCTTTTTAGTTGAAGATATGCTGAAAGAACACGGCGGACAATATTCAAAAACTGAGGACTGGCAGGTGCATGTACAGCAAGATGGTTTGCTGATTACCGGACAGAATCCGGCATCCTCAGAGGCGACCGCAGAAGCATTATTGAAATTCTCGAAATAAGCATAGTCATCGACGTCATCGCTTTTTGTGCTTAATAGAAAACTCCTGAATGGATTATTCAGGAGTTTATTTTTTCTAGATAAATGAGATTTAACTGGCAGATGTAATATGCTGGGCCAGCATTTCCCGAAGTTTAAATTTCTGGATTTTCCCGGATGGGGTCATTGGAATTTCATCCCAGATTTCTAAACGCTCTGGAATATACTGAATTGCCAGATTGTGTGCTTTCAGGAACTCGACCAAATCCTTTAACTGCATGGTTTGCGTGCCTTCTTTGAGCTTCACGATGGCGCAGGCTTTCTCGCCCAGTCGCTCATCTGCATACGGAATTAACGCCACCGTTGCCACATCTGGATGTAAATAAATTAAAGATTCAACTTCGGCCACAGGAATATTTTCGCCACCGCGAATAATCACATCTTTTTTACGTCCAGCAATCCGGATATAACCTTGCTCGTCCAGATAGGCAATATCACCAGTATCGAACCAGTCATCTGCACTGGTTTCGTTTAAATGTGGGCGCTTCATATAGCCACCAAAATTGGAACAACTGCGAATCATCAGGGTGCCCGATTGATGTGGTGCTAATTCTTCACCATCATCGCCAACCACTTTCACTTCAACGCCAGGAAGTGGCAAGCCGTCGGTATTAAAGGAACGCTCATCCTCATCTTCAGGGCGGGTGGTGGTTACTGCGCCGCATTCGGTCATACCCCAAGCTGAAATGACTTTAACGCCTATATTCTGACGTGCTTTTTGTACCAAGGTGCTTGGAATCGGTGCGCCCGCACACAGGAATATTTTTAAACTGTCTAAAGTCTGATGGTTGTGTAAGACGGCTTCAGATAAATCATTTAAAAATGGGGTCGACGCCATGGTAAAAGTCACCTGATGCTGATGCATCAGCTCAATGGCGAGATTGACATCCCAGACATCTTGCAAGACGGCTTTGGCTTTTAATAAAACCGGCATGATCAGCCCATACATAAAACCGGTTTGATGCGCCATTGGTGATCCCATAAAAATCACATCGTTGTGGTTCAAATGTAAACGTTCAGCATAGGGAACAATATTGGCAAATAAGGTATTTGCACTATGCATCACCCCTTTGGGTTCACCGGTAGTGCCGGAGGTAAAGACCAGCTGTGCAATATCATCAGCGGTGATGGTGACTTCATTCAGGCTATTCAGGATTTGCGGATCATTCTCCAGACCATGGTTAAGTAATAATTTTTCAAAACTATTCTCACCCTCTCCACCGACCACAATCACCTGTTGCAAACTTTCAAGATGACGTTGTAACTGATAGGCCAGTTTTTCATGGTCAAATTTACGGAAGACTTTCGGTACAATAAAAACCTTACTTTCCGTATGTTTCAGCATAAATGACAGTTCACGCTCTCTAAAAATCGGCATCAGCGGATTGAGTACGGCCCCAATCCGACGACAGGCGATATACAATAAAGTGAACTCCCACCAGTTGGGGAGTTGGCAAGACACAATATCCTGTTTCTGTACACCTAACTGTTTTAATCCCAACGAAATTTTATTGGCTGTCTCCAGCATTTGCCGGTAAGTAAAACTTTGCTCTGACTGACTTTCAGTTTTATAGCTGACCAAGGCAATTTTATCTGGATCTTGCTGTACTGCTTCATCTAATGATTGCAGGATGGTTTTATTTAACCAGTAGCCTTGTTGCACCATTTTTTCCCGGCGTGGGGGTAGAAGAACCGCATCGAAATCCATTCCATAACTCCATTTTTATCATGATCCGCCTGTTCACTTTGTTAAAGTGCTTAAGCGTGAGGCACTATTTGTAGATAGATCTGCTTGACCAATCGCACAGCAACACGTGGTATGCGATTGTGATCAGTACTTTTGATAAACGATGATGCTGACCTGTTTCCATCAGGCCGGGACAGCTTTACGTCCGGCTTTTTTACGCGCAATAATGGTTTTCATAATTTGCGCAGTGCCATCACCTATCTGGAAGCCCAGTACATCGCGCATACGCTGCTCCATCACTCCGCGGTCATAGCCTGCATGACCAAAGGTCAGTAAGCATTGATGAATCACATCATAGGCCAGTTTCGGTCCCCACCATTTACACATCCCGGCTTCAGAGGTATGCGGTAAATGGTTGTCTTTTAGCCATAACGTTTGCAGACACAATAATCGTGCAGCTTCGACCTGGGTTTCATATTCAGCCAGAGGATGCGAAATACCTTGAAATGCCGTGAGTGGCTGGCCAAAAGCTTCGCGCTGCGCTGCATATTCCCAGGCTTCATCCAGGCTCACCCGTGCTACAGCCAGTACCTGTAAACCAATTAAGGCACGGGAAAAGTCAAATCCTTGCATAACCTGGACAAACCCTTTGTTTTCATCTCCCAGACGATGATTGACCGGAACCCGAACGTTATCAAAGAAAATGGAACCGCGACCAATGGCACGCTGGCCATGACAATCAAAACGTGTGGTGCTAATACCCGGCAAGTCCATCGGCACCAGCAATGCCGTTACGCCATGTGCACCATCTTCAACCGAACCGGTACGTCCAAACACTACCGATGCATCAGCCTGATCGGCTGCAGAAATCGAGGTTTTTTCACCATTAATGACATATTCATCTCCCTCACGTTCGATTTTTAAACGTAAGTTGGCGGCATCTGAACCCCCACGTGGCTCGGTGAGTGCAATTGAGAAAATGGCTTCACCCGCGGTCAGCTTTCTCAGCCACGGTTCCACCACCTCAGGTTGACCATGTTCTGCCAGAATCTGTCCATTTAAGGAAGCCAGCAAGTTAATATAGGAGAAACTTAAATCGGCCTTGGCCACCGCTTCATGAATAATACCCGCAGCCAGCCGGCCCATGCCCTGGCCGCCGTATTGTTCTGGAAGTTCTGGTGCAATAAAACCCATCTCGCCCATTTTTTTCACCAGATCACGATCAAAGACACGACTTTGATCGCGCGCTAAAAAACCGGGTGCAATATATTTTTGTGCAAATTTTTCAACCGTTTCTGCTAAAAATGCCAGTTCTTCCGTGATATAAGGATTTTGAGTCATACGTATTTTCCTTATTATTTATAAAATTTACGAAATTCAGGCTGGCGTTTTTCTTTAAGTGCATTAACGCCTTCGCGCGATTCTTCTGTGTCGTAATACAGTTTCAGGGCATACATGCCCATCCCGGCAATTCCGGCCTGATGTGCGGTATCCATATTGAAACTGCGTTTGGCAATGGCAATTGCTGTCGGACTACGCTGACAGATTTCTTCTGCCCATGCCTGTACTTCGGCATCCAGCTGATCAGCCGGTACGCACTTATTGGCCAGCCCGATTTCAACCGCTTCCTGACCGCTATAACGGCGGCACAAGTACCAGATTTCACGGGCTTTTTTCTCGCCGACGACACGCGCCAGATATGCTGTGCCATAGCCCGGATCGACAGAGCCCATTTTGGGACCGACCTGGCCAAAAATCGCTTTTTCAGAACAGATGGTCAGGTCACAAATGGTCGCCAGCACATTCCCGCCACCAATTGCATAACCTTGTACACGGGCAATCACCGGTTTGGGCACATCACGGATGGCGGTATGTAATTCTTCCATCGGTAGGCCAATGGTGCCGCGTCCATCATAATTACCATCATGTGCAGACTGGTCACCACCGGTACAGAAGGCTTTTTCACCTGCTCCTGCCAGGACAATGGCGCCCACATCCCGGTCATAGCCTGCTTTATTTAAAGCCTTGATTAACTCATCACACGTGGTCCCGCGAAAGGCATTCATTTTTTCGGGGCGGTTAATGGTGATCCAGGCCACGCCGTTTTTCACTTCATATAAAATATCTTCAAAATTCATGGTTATACTTCCTGTATTAATCCTATCTGTACTCATCTGATTTTATTTTTGACCTTTAATGCGGGTTTCGACTTAGCCACTCATGGTTAAACCACCTGAAACACTCAGCACCTGTCCGGTAATAAAGCTGGCATCTTCACTTAAAAAGAAGGCAATTGCAGAGGCCAAATCTTCAGGTTGTCCCAGACGGCCCAGTGGAATTGAGCGGATAAAGGCTTCCCGTAATTTTTCCGGATTCGATGCACCTTCGGTCACACCAGCCAGAAGTGCTGTATCGGTTGGGCCCGGGCAAATCACATTAATCTTGATGTTATGACGCGAATGCTCACGTGCCAGTGTTTTTGAAAATGACAGCAGTCCACCTTTACAGGCCGCATAAACTGCTTCACCTGAAGAACCGACCCGTGCAGCATCTGATGCAATATTGACGATACTGCCTGTATTACGCTCAACCATGCCCTTCAGTACAGCAAAATGCATATTCAGCATACCGACCAGATTAATCTGGATCAGCTTGTCCCATTCCTGTGGATTGGTTTTAACAAAAGGCTTAAAAATATCCCAACCGGCATTATTGACTAGGCCATCTACCGGCCCCAGCTGGCTTTCGACCTGCTGTACAGCCTGCTCAACTGTATTGTGATTGGTAATATCACACTGTACTGCCAATGCCTGACCGTTCTGCTGGTTAATCTCCTGCGCCAACTGCTCTGCTGCGGTCATATTCATATCAAAGATTGCGACTTTAGCGCCCTCTTCTGCCAGCCGGCGACAGGTTGCTGAACCAATTCCACCTGCACCGCCTGTCACAATAACCACTTTATCCTTTAAGCCTTTCATTTATGTCTCCCTGCGCTGTTCTTATGCCAATTTGCCTGGCCGTTTTTTATTCAATACCCATGTTCTTTACAATAGGAGTAGAATAATTTTATGTCAATACATTTACATAAAATAAAATTTAAAATTAATTTAAATTAAATATATCAATTATTTATGATTTATTAAAAATAAACACATTGACATAAATTGGCTTTAACCTTAAGTTTTATGCGTAAAGCAAGCAGATGTGACAGAACCAAGAAAGAGGATGGTTCATCTATACAGTACTGAACGGAGGCGCAAAAATGTGGGCACGACCAGCAAAGAAAAATTGCTGATCCCCTTTGAATTACAGCCAGATAGAAAACAGAGTCTGATTTATACAAGATATCTTTTGAGTATAATGCAGCTTATTGAATGAATTTGATCAGGGTGGTCTTTTAGAATGACTGATGCTCTAACAAAAAAATATGATCAATCCTTATATTCCGCCCACAATAGACTTTTTTTTAGACTGTTTCAGGTGGGAAATACACTGGACCGCAAATGCTCCAACGAATTGGGGATTTCTCCGGTGCACTGGGCAGTTTTAGGGGCTTTGTCTCGCCCACGGGTTCTATCCGGAATGTCATTTTCCGATTTAACCGACTATCTGGGTGTGAGCCGTCAAAACCTGGATGCCGTATTAAAACGGCTGGAACGCGAAGGTCTGGTACAGCGCGTGATTAATGAACAGGACCGCCGTGCAAAAAATGTTGCGCTGACCGATGCAGGTCTTAAAACCTGGGATAGCCTGCAAGATGACTTCTTTAATTTTTATGGCCAGGCTTTAAATACATTGGCCTTTGATGATGTGGTGACTCTGATTCACCTGTTAAACAAAGTGAATGATGGGCTAAAGAGCATTCAAATTGCCCAGAAGAATACTGCTTCGGACGTTTGATTAAACATTGAAGATAAGACTTCTGGAATCAAAAAAATGAGCCTTTCAAGGCTCATTTTTTTATTACTTGATCAGCTGATTTAAAAACTCTAAGCCTTTTGCGGGTCGTATTGACGATCTTTAATAAAGATTCCCGATACTGCACCACATAAGAAATAGGCGCCGCCCATAATCAGGAAGCCTAAACCAATTGATCCTCCACTCGCCGCTGCACCAATAATTGCAGGTGCAAACATGGCACCAATACGCCCGGCATTATAGGCACCGCCAACCGCGGTACCACGAATGGAAGTTGCAAAACTTTCAGTCATATACGTCGCATTAATGGCATACGGAATACCGTACAGGAAACCAAAGAAAATGAGCAGATAGGCAATATTGTCCGGGCTATTAAACAGCACAATCACTGGCAGGAAGATCGCGGTCCCAATTGCACCAAAGGAAAATACAAAACGACGGCCTAAACGGTCTGCAGCAAAACCGGCCAGAACTTTACCGAAAATCATGGCGACATAGGTCCCAATCATATAGCCCGCCATTGATTTAAAATCCATATGTAACTCGGATTCTAAATAAGCTGGCATCCAGTTGTTTACTCCGTAATAGCCAAACTGTAAAAAGCCGGCAGTGAGAATCCATAAAATAAACATTCTACGGTTACGCGGGTCTGCAAAAATCTCTTTAACTGTACTCTTTTTCTCAGGCTGTTTGACTTGAGTTTCAGCAGGCCCATACAAGCGCTGTAATCTTGCACGTTGCCAAGATTCTGGTTCTGGCACCAGTTTCTGAATAAAAATCGCCAGCACCGATGGAATAATGGCAATAAAGAACAGCATACGCCAGCCATATTCCGGAATAATCCAGCCGGCTAGTACGGTTGCCACAATATAACCCACTGTCCAGCCGGCTTGCAGGGTTCCCAATACTGTGGTGCGATATTCGGTCGGTACATACTCTGCCATGAGTGTATTCGCTGCAATATACAGTGAACCAATACCAAAGGCAGACAAAAAGCGCAGAATGGCGAACTGTTCAAAATTTTGGGTAAAGCCCAGTGCGGCTGTTAAAATTGAAAAGATTAAGATTGAAATCACTACCGTCCGAACCCGACCCAACCGGTCGCAGGCCCAGCCACCAAGAAAACCACCTACGGCCATGCCGGCCAGCGTCGCGCTTCCCAGGGCACCAGCCTGTAAATTGCTTAAGCCAAATTCTGCTTTCAGACTGTTTAAGCTAAAGGAGAGCAAGAGCATGTCTGCCCCATCGACCAGCAGCGCCAGAAAGGCAAATACAAATGCAATTTGCTGGGTTCTTTTGGTGGTGGGTTGAATCTTTTTTAGCTCAGTTACCAAATCCGTCATGAATTAAATATCCTTGTTCTTTCTATTCCTTGTTTATTTTTCAGTTGCTTATCGCTCACGAAGTTCCTGATGTGAGCCTATTGTTGTGCTGCGTTTTTCAATCCATAGCTGTGCTGCTCCTGATCTTTTTGTTGCTGTCATGAAGACTTCTCAGCCTCTGTTTGTTTTTTGGTCGTTCTTTTTAGCTCACTCAGGGTAGACAAGATAAAAGTAATTTTAAACAAATTTTGATATATTATTTTGTTATACGAAATTAACGGTCGCATAGTTGAGTGTTGGATCGTTTTAATATAGGTTTACTGTGATTATTAAAATATGTAGACATGAAATAAAAACGGAACAAGGAGTGTGAGAATAGATGGGTGCTTTAACAGGCTTTCGGGTATTGGATCTCAGCCGTATTTTGGCTGGACCTTGGTGTAGTCAAATTCTGGCCGATCTGGGTGCAGAAGTAATTAAAATTGAAAAGCCTGATCATGGCGATGATACGCGCATCTGGGGACCGCCCTGGCTTAAAAACAACCAGCAACAAGATACCCATGAATCTGCCTATTATCTTTCGGCCAATCGTGGCAAACATTCCGTAGCTGTTGATCTATCAACCCCGGAAGGCCAGCAGATTATTAAAAAAATTGCTGAAACCAGTGATGTGGTCATTGAAAACTATAAAGCCGGTTCTTTGAAAAAATATGGTCTGGACTATGAAAGCCTGAGCCATATAAACCCGCGTCTGGTGTATTGTTCGATTACCGGTTTTGGCCAGCATGGTCCACGTGCTCATGAACCGGGTTATGACTTTATTATTCAAGGCATGGGCGGCATGATGAGCGTTACCGGTGAACGCGATGATTTACCCGGTGGCGGCCCGCAAAAAGCTGGATTGGCTTTTGCCGATCTGACCACCGGTTTATATTCTGCAATTGCCATTCAGGCCGCCTTACTGTCGCGTGAAAAAACCGGTGAAGGCCAACATATTGATATGGCCTTGTTAGATACTCAGGTGGCCTCTTTATCGGTGCTGGCCATGAATTATTTGACCTCAGGCAAAGTGCCGGGCCGTTTTGGTAATGCACATGCCAATATTGTGCCTTATCAGGTATTTAAGGCGCAGGAAGGCGAATTTATTATTGCCTGCGGCAATGATCAGCAGTTCTTGGTGCTGTGTGATGCCATAGGCCTACCTGAAGTACCGAAAGATCCGCGTTTTAGTCGCAACTCTGGCCGAGTGATGCATCGTGAAGAAGTCACCCAAATTTTACAGCAACATTTTTATACCCAACCGGCCAAAACCTGGGTCGATTTAATTCACGCCGTCAAGGTCCCTGTGGGCATGATCAATAACCTGCAACAGACTCTGGAAGAAGAACAGGTGCTGGCACGTGAAATGGTAATTCAGATGCCGCATACCCTGCGCGAAGATTACACCTCAATTGGCTCGCCAATTAAACTGTCCAAAACCCCGGTTGAATATAAAAAAGCCCCACCGTGCTTAGGTGAAGATACCGACAATATCTTAAGCCAGTTTTTAAGCGCAGAAGAAATGCAGGCATATAAAGCCAAAAAGATTATCCAGCAGCGCTAAGGCGGCATCCCACCGACAATAAAAAAGGAATCCTCGGATTCCTTTTTTATTGGAGGATTTCCTCTCCTACGTCTCTCTTAAATCTGAACTAACAGGCTGTAGCATCCGCCTGATGGGTTTTTGGCAATTCCCGACGCAAGATTTTTCCGACTGCAGATTTTGGCAGCTCCGCCACAAACTCAATATATTTAGGCAGTTTATAACTGGTTAAATGCTGTCTTAAATAAGCCATGACTTCATCTTCGCTCAGGCTAGCATCCTGTTTAACAATAAATGCTTTCGGGACCTGACCAGACTTTTCATCATCAATTCCAATCACAGCACTTTCTAACACTTTGACATGTTGAGACAGCACATATTCCAGTTCATTCGGATACACATTAAAGCCAGACACCAGAATCATATCTTTTTTACGGTCAAGGATACTGATATAGCCCTGTTCATTCATACAGCCAATATCGCCAGTCAGGAAAAAGCCATCTTTGGTAAATACCTGCGCCGTGGCTTCCGGTTGCTGCCAATAGCCTTTCATCACCTGTGGACCGCGAATGGCAATTTCTCCAGCTTGGTTAATCGCTACCGGTTGGCCTGCATCATCCAGAATCAGAATATCGGTACCTGCCAAAGGTAAACCGATGGTGCCACTAAAACGCTGGCTTAAAGGCGGGTTAAAAGTTGCAGTCGGTGAAGTTTCGGATAAACCATAGCCTTCATAAATATAACGGCCTGTGACTTCATACCACAGGTCAGCTGTGGCTTTCAGTACCGGCGCACCCCCACCGGTGGTGGTCTTCAGCTGACGATGATCCAGACTTCTAAAACGTGGATGATGTGCCAAGGCATTAAACATGGTGTTTACCCCCGGAAAAACCGTCGGAGGATGCTTGGCATACTGGTCAATTAAAGCGTCTAAATCTCTCGGATTCGGAATCAGCACATTGGCAAAACCACGGCTCAGGCCATAACTGAACAGACAGATGGTAAACCCATAAATATGGTAGAGCGGCAAGGCACAAAATACATATTCATGTTCTTCTGCCATCCGGTCGCCAAAATGGCTAATAAACACGGTACTGTTCTGGGCAATATTAAATAAAATATTGCGGTGACTCAGTTCAGCGCCTTTAGATAAACCTGTTGTGCCACCGGTATATTGCAGAATGACTGTGTCATTTTGCTGTTGGGGTGGTGTTTTAAAATCAATCGTGTCGACCTGATCAAGTGCCTGCTTAAAATCAAAGAATGTCTTGGCCGGATATTGCGCTGCCTGTGGATGCACTGCGGTATCTTGCGCTTTCACCAGATCCAGTGGATGGGTCGAAATCACATATTTAAGCGTCTGGCATTCATCCAGATCCTTGAGCTGATCTAAAGTCTGATTCAGGATAAATAAAGCTTCTGCACCAGAATCCTGCAACTGATGATACAGCTCACGCTGGGTATACATCGGATTGACATTCACCAGAATATAACCGGCACGAATAATGGCAAAGGTTGCAATTGGATACTGAATAATATTTGGCAGCATCACCGCAATACGGCTACCCGCCTCTAGCCCCAAATTCTGTAAAAAGGTCGCCATTTTCTGGCTATACACATCAATATCATGATAACTGAACTTTTTATCTAAATAGATAAAGGCTGTTTTATCCTGAAATTTCTCTAGATTTTCAGCGATGGTCTGACTCAAGGTCTGGGTGGGATCTGGCTGAGTAAATTCAGGATTTACATTCCATTTTTGATATTCAGCAATCCATGGCTGTGTGCTCATTGAAGCTCTCTCCTATCGCTTGCGTTCTTTTATTTTGTATAGTGAAACTATATTTTGTATTATTTGATAATAGCTTTAAATTCGACCTTCGATCAATGCTTGATCGGCTTTTTAGCAATTTTTTACAAATTAAAATCAATCATTAGTGGTGATATTTTAGGGTCTGTTGACATTTACTGTGCAAAAAAAATAGCGAGAAAGTAGAATTTAATCGCCAAACCAAATCTACTCCTCGCTATGCCTCGTACAATGTTGACTGATCAACACTGGTCTAAGTTAGAAAACATTTTCCGTAATTTTCGTATATATCTCAAACAAAATCTTCGAAATTTTATTGAAGCTATTCTTTATAGAATCCGTACAGGCTGCCCGTGGTGGGATTTACCTGCTGCCTTCGGAAAGCCAAACTCCATATTCAAGAAATTTTCCCGGTGGTCGAAAGATAATAAGTTATTAAAAATATTTAAGTTAATTTCCTCTGATGCTGATCTAGAGTGGGTATTTATTGATGCTAGCCATGTGAGGGCTCATCAGCATGCTACAGGAATCAAGGATCAGGCTATCTCAAAAAGTATCGGTGGAAATAGTTCTAAAATTCATTTGGCAGTTGATTCTCATGGGAACCCTGTTCAGTTTTTGATAGAGGATGGTACGACCCATGATGTAAAAGTGGCACCGAAATTAGTTAACAATATAGACCTGCACGAGACAGAAATTCTCTGTGCCGATAAGGGTTATGACTCTGAATCCTTGAGAGAACAGATAGAAAAAACGGGAACTCAAGCTAATATTCCCAAGAAATCCAATACACTTTCAAATAATGATCATGTGGATTGGTATTTTTATAAAATCAGGCATTTAATTGAGAATACTTTTGCTAGATTAAAGCAATTTAGAGGAATTGCCACACGCTATGACAAGCTAAAGCAAAGCTATGAAAATTCTGTTGCCTTAGCTTGTATCTTTATTTGGCTACCATTATGAAATGTCAACAGACCCTAGTCTTTGGTCTAAAAATAAAGAAAAACAAGATTTCTCTATACGAAATATAAGGTTTTTTGCTGAAAACTAAACTCATGAATAATGAGTAATAACCATGAAAAATTATTCATAAAACAAGAACGAATGATGAAAGGATATCAGTGATGACGCAAAAAGCTTCAGTGATGGTGGCTGAGCAGGTACAAGCTCAGCCAGAGAAAATATGGAAAACCGCTTTTATTTTATGTTTTTTTATTCTGCTTGCCGACGGGATTGATCTGGCTTTTCTCGCCTACAGCCTGACCAGTATTAAAGCAGAATTTAACCTTACTACTTCAGGCCGGTGCGCTGGGCAGCTGGAGTCTGGTGGGTGGTGTAATTGGCGGATGGGCCTGTGACCGATTTGGCCGGGTTAAAGTTATTGTATTTTATATGATTCTGGCCTCAAGTTTGTCCTGTACCTTGGGTTTTGTCGATTCCTATTATCAGTTTCTGATTGTGCGGAGTATTGCAGCCATTGGCCTTGGCTCACTTTATATTGCCTGTAATACCTTAATGTCCGAGTATGTGCCGACCAAATATCGAACTACGGTACTTGCGGCTTTAATGACCGGTTTTACCTTGGGTTCATTATGTGCCACTTTGCTGGCCGGCTGGATTATTCCTGAGTATGGCTGGCGTATGCTGTACTGGATTACGATTTTCCCTATTTTTCTTGCCTTTTTAATGTACTTTCTGGTGCCGGAGCCTGAATCCTGGTTACGTTCTCGTGAGCTCAAGCGTCAGGAAGCTTTACATAGCAAAGTGAAAATAAAAAAACAGAATCCTTATCTGGTCATCTTAAAAGACAAAAAACATCGCTGGATGTTTATGCTGTGGATTTTAAGTGCCGGTGCCCTGCAGTTTGGTTATGCCGGTTTAAGTAACTGGCTTCCGGCATACCTGGAGTCTGATCTTGGCATCAGTTTTAAAGAAATGACCGGTTATATGGTCGGCACATTTTTAATCATGATTTTTGCCAAAGTGGTGGCCGGCATTCTGGCAGACCGTTTTGGCCGCCGTGCGTTATTTGCCTTTGGCACCATGGGAACGGCATTATTTTTGCCGGTCATTATCTACTTTAATACCCCCACCAATATTTTATATTTGATGCTGATGTTTGGCTTTCTCTATGGCATGCCTTTTGCCATGAATGCCACCTATATGACTGAAAGTTTTCCGACCTCCATTCGCGGTACGGCAGTCGGTGGTGCATTTAATATTGGCCGAATTGGTGCGGTATTTGCGCCCTTAACCATTGGTTATTTTGCCCAAGGCGGTTCTATTGGAACGGGCTTACTGATTATGGCTGCGGCCTATTTTATCTGCGGTCTGATACCTGCGCTATTTATTAAAGATCGTTTATACGATCCGCAAAAGGCCAATTAAACATATTAAAAACCAGTCTGATGACTGGTTTTTTTATAGCTCAGGTACGCCATTTAAACAGCATTTTGCTGAGGATTCTCAATATAGTGAAAGTGATAGCCACTGCGCATAAACTGCCGGTTCTTGTCTCTAAAGGAATGAGCAAAGTCCGGCCAGATTAAGGTCAGTTTGCGGCTGACCGGATCAAGATACCAGCTTTTACAGCCTTCCGACAGCCAGACACTGCCCTGAGACAGTTGCTGTAACTGCTCCATATAGGCATCTTCTGCGGCGTGATCTGCTTCAAACACCTGAATCTGTTCCTGTTCAAAAAATTCGAGTGCATCCAGCACCAGATCAAACTGCACTTCCAGAAAATACAAGGCAGAATTATGTCCACTGCCGGTATTCGGTCCATTTAAAATAAATAAATTGGGGAAATTATGTACTGTAGTCGACTGATAGCCCTGCATGCCACTTGACCACTGCTGTTCCAGACTTAAGCCATGTTTACCCAGCACTTTTGCTGCATACGGTGGCCGTGCCGCTTCAAAACCGGTGGCGAAAATAATTACATCGGCTGGGAAATATTGTCCTGACTGACTAATCACGCCTTCTGGTGAGACTTCTGCCAGCGCGGAATCTTCCAGCGTGACATGCGGCTGTAAAAAAGTTGGATAATAGGTATTTGATAATAAAACCCGCTTACAGCCCGGCTCATAATGTGGTGTCAGTTTACGCTGTAATTCAGCATCATCAATCTGCTGTTTTAGAAACTGTAAGCAGGATTTTTTGACCCGCTGAATATGACTTTTTAAATTACGGCGCTGGGCAAAATTAAACTCATTATCCCAGAACAAGGAATGGCGTAAAGCCGCCATACTTTCCGGATCTTTACGAAACAGCTGTTTTTCCGTTTCGCTATAAGGCCGGTCCGGTCGCGGTAAAATATAGGGTGCACTGCGCTGCAACACGGTTAGGTTTTTGGCAAGTTTCGCCACTTCCGGCACCAGCTGAATTGCTGATGCGCCGGAACCGACCACCACCACGTGTTGATCAGCCAAATCAACCTGATGATTCCAGCGTGCAGAATGCATCACCTGCCCCTGAAATTGAGCCAAACCGGGAATATCCGGGAGATGCTCATCGGCCAGATGCCCTGTGGCGGTAATTAAAAACTCGGCCTGATACGCTCCTTGTGAAGTCTGAATTTCCCAGATTCTTTGTGCTGTATTCCAGTGGGCTTTTTCCAGTGCTGTATTAAAATCAATATACGGGCGGATTTGCTCCTGATCACAACATTGAACCAGATAACGCTGGATTTCTGCTCCTTGCGGAAAAATACGCGACCAGTACGGATTTTTAATAAAAGAAAAAGAATACAGATGCGACGGCACATCACAAGCCACACCCGGATAGGTATTATCCCGCCAGGTTCCACCGACTTCTGTTGCCCGTTCAATGATTTTAAAATCATCGATGCCCTGTTGTTTGAGCCGAATGGCCATGCCCAAGCCACCAACACCGCTACCGACAATTAAAATTTTGCTACGCTGTACATGAGCTTGCATGCTGCTTCTCCTTTAAGGTGCAAATCGCTGGATTTTCTGGTTAATCGGATATTGCTCGGGATGCTGATTAAACTGGTTAATCAGCTGCACAATCTCCGCCGGTGCTTCTATATGCAAGGCATGTCCGGAATGAATTTCGACATAACGGCTGCGTTCAATCGAGGCAAACAGTAACTTGGCTTGAGCCAAAGGAATCATGCGGTCTTCATGACAGGCCACAATTAAGGTATCTGCGGTAATATCAGCCAGAATATTGCTGATATCGAGGTGATAGTTCATTTCACGCTGTCTGGCTGCATCAGCAGAGGGCGTAACAAAGCGTGCCAGCTCCAGAACCTGCTGTTCAGTGCGTAAAGACAGGTAGTGATCACTGTATAAACAGTAATTTACAAAATGTGGCAATGCCTTGGATTGTTCATTAAATAACTGCTGCCAGATGGTATTGCGCAGTTGCTGCACCGAACTGGTTTTGACCCATCCTGCCAATAAAATCAACTGTGAAATTCGTTGTTGTAACTTGGCCGCGACCTGGGCGGCAATCACAGCACCCAAAGAATAACCGACCACGGTAATCGGTTCATTCTCCGCCACTGCATGCTGAATTAAAGCTTCTACCTGCTCGCTAAAATCTGTCAGCTTTAAATCCGCTTTCTCCGGTGTATAGAGGTCAATCGAAAGCACGCGCTGATGAATGCCCAGCATCGGGAAAATATAATTAAAATGTTTTTGGGTATTACCACCCGTACCATGAATTAAAATGATGGTTGGATGTACGGAGGACTGGCCGACTTCATGATAGGTCAGCTGGGTACTCGCATAGGGAAACTGTTGTGAACGTGCGTCTAATTCCATATAGACTCCTGATCTTGTTATTTTATCTGCAATTGATCTGGTAAAATTCTACTTGTGATGCTCTTCAAGCAATGAAACCTGAACTATTTTTGCTATAGAGAACAGGCTTAAAAAAATACACCCACAGTAGGCTCTCTCTGTGGGTGCAAAAGCGGATTAATCAAATTTAAATTCTTCTGGCGTCAGCAGGAACAGGCTTGCTCCACCGGCCTGAATATTGGCGCGATGCGTACAGGTTCTTGGCAAAATACGTTCAAAGTAGAATTGAGCCGTTTTTACTTTAGCTGCATAGTACGGATCGCTTTGTCCTTCATCGACGCGTTGTTGTGCCACAACCGCCATCTTGAGCCAGAGATACGCAAACACCACATAGCCTGAGAAATATAAATAATCAACAGAGGCTGCACCAATTTCATTGGCAGATTGTTGTGCCTGCGTCTGGATCAGTTGAGTCAGCTCCAGCCATTGCTGGGTCAGCTCACCTACCTGCTGTGCATAGCCTGCAAATTGAGGATGGGCCTGTTGCTCTTTAATATAGGCCTGAATTTCATCAGTTAATGCTGTTAATAAGCTGAGTTTTGAACCTAGAACCTTACGTGCCAACAGGTCAATCGACTGGATTTCCGTGGTGCCTTCATATAAACAGGCAATACGCGCATCACGGGCAATTTGCTCCATGCCATGCTCGGCAATATAACCATGACCACCAAAGACCTGCATACCATGTTTGGCGGCTTCCAGTCCGGTTTCTGTCATTAAAGCCTTGGCAATTGGAGTTAATAAAGCCAGACGGTCATCCGCGGCTTTTTTCTCGGCTGCATCTTCAGTCGCTTCAGCAATATCTGCATAAGTGGCTAAGTAATAAGCCAATGCACGTGAACCTTCAGCAAAGACTTTCTGCGTCAGCAGCATATTACGTACTGCCGGATGCACGATAATTGGATCTGCTGGCAAATTCGGCGCTTTTGCACCTTCCAGTGAGCGCATGGCCAGACGGTCTTTGGCATAGGCCAAGGCACCCTGATAAGAAGATTCAGCTGCCGCTAGACCTTGAATGGCGGTACCAATACGTGCAGAGTTCATAAAGGTAAACATGCAGTTTAGGCCACGGTTTTCAGGACCAATCAGGAAGCCTTTGGCATTTTCAAAGTTCAGGACACAGGTGGCATTGCCATGAATGCCCATTTTATGTTCGATAGAACTACAGACTACGCCATTACGTTCTGCGACATTACCGTCTTCATCTAAATTAAATTTAGGTACGATAAAGAGTGAAATGCCTTTGGTGCCTGCCGGTGCATCCGGTAAGCGTGCCAAAACGATATGCACAATATTTTCAGCCAGGTCATGTTCACCTGCCGAAATAAAGATTTTTTCACCGCTGATGCTATAGCTGCCATCGGCATTTGGAACCGCTTTGGTACGAATCAGACCCAAATCTGAACCAGCATGTGATTCGGTCAGACACATGGTACCGGTCCAGCGCCCTGCAATCAGTGGCACCAGGAATTTCTGTTTTTGTTCGTCATTGCCATGATGTTCCAGGGTACGCATTGCACCATGTGACAGGCCCGGATACATGCCCCATGACCAGTTGGTGGCCGTAATAATTTCAGAAATGGCAATCCGGTACAGTGTCGGGAAACCTTGACCACCGTAGTTTTCATCACCGGTTAATGAGGTAAAGCCCAGTTCAACATATTTATTATAGGCTTCTTTAAAGCCATCTGGTGTGGTCACGACACCATTTTCTAAACGACAGCCTTGCTGGTCGCCTGTGGCATTAATAGGTAAAAGCTCGTTCTGGCAGAAATCAGCAGCAACTTCTAAATATTGCTCCATAATGTCCATAGAGACTTTGTCTTCAAATTTTGCATACCCCTGATATTTTTGTTCAACATCCAGCAAATCTTTCAGCACAAACTTCATATCTTTTAATGGTGCAATATAATTTCTCATCGTAATTCCCTTGTATGAGTCCTGTTTACGGTATTTATGAGTTAATATTTCATAATACGAAACTATGTTTTAAATCCACTATAATATAATTTGAAAGCTAAAATCTAGTCATGACACAAAAATTCGATTTTTAATTTAATTTTGCCCATAAAAAAATGCCATTCACTGCTGAATGGCATCTTCATTTCTAGCGTACCCTATTGCAGCTTTAAGCCTGAATTAGCCCTGCCAGACGTTGCTGAATAATCTGTTCGGCATCCTGAATCATCCGCTGAATCAAGTCATCACAACTTGGAATATCATGAATCAGTCCTAAAACCTGCCCGGCGGTAATCAGGCCGGCATCCACATCACCTGTTTCCAAGGCCAGCTTGCCTTTTAAACCACTGACATAAGGGCGGATGTGTTCAAACTCCAGATTCGGGTCCTGACTCATTTGTACCACCAGGTCAGAAACCGAGTTTTTCGCGACCCGTGCGGTATTTCTAAATTGCCGATAGAGTAAATTCGTTGCCCGTTCATCATTGTTTAAATAAAACTGTTTGATGTTGTCATGAATCGGCGCTTCCTGCGTGGCACAAAAACGGGTGCCCATATTAATACCTTCTGCCCCAAGCGCCAGTGCGGCTACCAATCCTCGACCATCGCCAAAGCCACCACTGGCAATAATCGGCACTGTGAGCTGATCAGCCGCGGCCGGAATCAGGATTAATCCTGGAATATCGTCTTCACCCGGATGTCCGGCACATTCAAAGCCATCAATGGAAATAATATCGGCACCAATTTTCTGTGCTGATAAGGCATGGCGTACCGAGGTACATTTATGAATGACGGTAATGCCGTGTTGCTTGAACACTTCAATATGCTCATGCGGCTTATTGCCTGCGGTTTCAACAATCTTGATACCACTGTCAATAATTGCCTGCCGATATTCCGCATACGGCGGCGGATTGACTGCGGGCAGCAAGGTTAGGTTGACGGCAAAAGGCTGATCGGTCATTTCCCGGCACCGGGCAATTTCTTGGGCCAAGGCTTCAGGGCTTGGCTGGGTCAAGGCAGTCAGGGTGCCCAATCCGCCGGCATTGGAAACGGCGCTGGCCATTTCTGCGGTACCGACCCACATCATACCGCCTTGAATAATCGGGTGGCGGATGCCCAGCATCTGGGTTACACGGGTTTGAATGCTCATGAATACTCTCCTTAGCGGCCAATAAATTGTGCCGGGCGTTTTTCCACAAAGGCCCGTACGCCTTCTTTATAGTCCTGACTGTTTAAGGCCAGATATTGCAGGTTTTGCTCCAGCTCCAGCTGCTGGCTCAGGCTATGCTCAGCACTGCGTTGCAAGGACTGTTTAATTAATGCCAGTGCATAAGTCGGCTGCTTGGCCAGTTGCTGGGCGACTTCAACAATATAGTCGTCAAACTCCTGATCGGGTACGGCTTTCCAGATCATGCCCATAGTAGCCGCTTCAACAGCAGATACCGGCTCACCCAAGAGCATTAATGCAGCCGCGCGTGCATGACCAATCAGGCGTGGTAACATCCAGGTCCCACCGGCATCTGGAATTAAGCCAATTTTGCAAAAAGCCTGAATAAATTGGGCACTTTCTTTGGCAATCACCAGATCACAGGCCAAAGCGATATTAGCGCCTGCACCAGCAGCCACCCCATTCACTGCTGCAATCACCGGTTTTGGACTATGCCGGATCAGCTCAACCAAAGGATTATAATATTTGGCCAGTGAGCCTTCTGAGGGTAAAGGAATGTGTGCCAGTTGTCCGGAGCGTTCTTTTAAATCCTGCCCGGCAGAGAAAGCTCGGCCATTGCCACGAATGACAATGACCCGGACTGCTGCATCTTGGCTCCAGTCTTTGAGCGCATGTTGAACTTCCTGATGCATTGTCACATTAAAACTGTTTAAACAGTCTGGACGATTGAACCTCAGTATCGCCACGCCCTGGCTCAATTCGGTTTGAATGGTTGTGAACATCTTTAATATCCTTTTTTATTCTTCTGGTTTTATCCTAATAACCTTTGGTCAGATCGACCTGATTACATAACGGCAAATTGGCCTGTATGCGGCGGTCATTTTCCAGAATCTGCTCGACTACCACCGACATCGGAGCATGCGAGGCAATGTGTGGTGTGACCACAATCTTGTCATGCTGCCAGAATGGATGATCTGCGGCCAACGGTTCTTCATCAAATACATCGACAATTGCACCGCGTAAATGCCCAGAATCCAGCGCTTTGAGCAGGTCCTGCTCGACCAGATGCTGACCACGGCCGACCTGAATCAAGACGGCCTGCTCTGGTAACTGCTGAAACAAGGCTTCCGATAAAATAGCGGTATTGTCTGCGGTTAAGGGCATTAAATTAATCAGAATCTGACTCTGAGCTAAAAACTCTGCCAGTTGCTCGGTCCCGACATAGCTTTTTACCTGGGCTAAATCTTTGACCGAATTGGACCAGCCAGAAACCTGATAACCCATGGCAGCAAAGCGCTCTGCCACATAGCCGCCCATGTGTCCCAGCCCCATAATCCCAATCTGGATATGATGGCTATAACTCTGACGATGCTGTTTCCAGATCTGCTGCTGTTGCTGCTGCAACATCCGGTCGAAATAACGCTGATAATACAGCACACCCCAAAGCAAATAATCGAACATACCTTTTTGATGATGCTCATCTAAGACCCGGCATACAAACTGCTCTGCACTCACTTCATTCAAGTTCAGATGTTCAACCCCGGCCGCAATCGAATGAATCACTTGCAATTTGGGCAGAGTTTGCAAGTATGGCATATCGGGAAACCAGCATGCGGCTGTGGTGGCCTCTTTGGCTTCAGGACTTTGTGCAACACAAAAACTGTTTGGAGGAGCGTATTTTTCAAATACTTTAACCAGAATCTTCTGGATATCGGGAAGCGTACTGGAAATGACAATCATGCGCTGTACTCCGCCTGTTGATGCTCAATCAGCGACAAGGCCGCCAGCCAGGCGCGCTGTAAAATCGGCTCAACCAGTGGACTGGCAAACTGTTTGGCGGTTTTAACACAAACCTCTTCACTTGGATAATGCAATTCTGCACCGCCACTCAGCGCCTTGATTTGCGCCTGACAAGCCCGCTCCAGAAAATAAATTTCATGAAAAGCGCGTGCAATCGATTCGCCAGCCACCAGCAGACCATGGTTGCGTAAAATCATGGCACGATGACCGGACAAATCTGCAATCAAGCGTTCCTGCTCATCGGTAGACAGTGCCACGCCCTCATACTCGTGATAAGCCAGATGCTGATAGAACTTCAAGGCATGCTGCGAAATAGGCAATAAACCGTGTTTCTGGGCTGACACGGCAATTCCATCTGCGGTATGGGTATGAATGACACAATTCAGATGCGGATGCGCTGCATGAATTGCAGAATGAATTACAAAACCCGCCATATTGACCGGTTTTTCCTGTTCATAGCTTTCTACCACTGCTCCGGCATGATTAATCTTGACCAGGGTGGAGGCCTGCATTTTTTCAAAGGCCACACCATACTGGTTAATCAAAAAACAGTCGGGCTGATCGGGCAGCCGTAAACTGATATGGGTGTCAATTAAATCGGTCATTTTGTAATGCGCAATGATGCGATACAGTGCCGCCAGCTCACATCGGGCTTGCCATTCGGCAGCTGTGACAAGGTTTTTTATTGTCATCGTTCCATCCTGGAATATATAGCATTATGTTCACTTTCATGTTATATCATACTTTTAATAAAACAGAATATTATTTCATAGAGCGAAATAATAAATAAGAAGGAGCCTGTATGTCGACATCACAAATGAATGGACTCGCGTATTTAACCGCTATCAAGAATGGTGAAATTGCCAGCTCACCCATGAGTGAAATTATTCCCATGCGTCTGACCGTCGTACGTGAAAATTATGTGGAATATGAGGTACGACCAGATCATCGCCATTTCAATTTACAAGGCGGTATTCATGGCGGTTTTTGTGCCACCGTGCTGGACAGTACTACGGGTGCTGCGGTACACACCACTGTCGATGCCGGGGTCAGTTTTTCAACGATTGATTTAAACGTAAAAATGCTCAAAGCCATGCAAAGTGGCGAAACCTATACCGCCATTGGTGAAGTGATTCGCGTCGGCCGTAACGTACTGACTTCAGAAGGTCGTATTGTCGATCAAGATGGTAAAGTCTATGCCTTTGGTTCGGCCACTTTACTGGTGACCAAGCGCGCTTGATTCCGACCAGAACTAGCCTATCCCTGCATCTGCGGGGATTTTTTATGGCTAAATATTTAACAAAAAAATGCCATGCATATTAGATATGCATGGCATTTAATTTCGACTTAAACCAGTTTAGGCTGCTTCAGGGTTTTCAATGACCATTGCAAGACCTTGACCCAAGCCAATACACAGGCTGATCACGGCATATTTTTTACCTGTGCGCTGTAATTGACGTGCAACGGTCAAGGCTAAACGTGCACCAGAACAACCCAGTGGATGGCCAATCGCAATCGCACCACCATTTGGATTGACCCGCGGATCATCAAAGGCCACATCCAGACCTTTTAAGCAGGACAATACCTGGCTGGCAAACGCTTCGTTAATCTCGATAATATCCATATCATCTAGGGTTAAACCCGCGCGTTGTACTGCTTTTTTGATCGCTTCAATTGGCCCCGCACCCATGATGCGTGGCTCAATGCCGGCTGCTGCAGAAGACAGGATACGCGCCAAAGGTTTTAAGCCATACTGTTCCTGAACTTTTTCACTGCCGATAATCAGTGCTGCAGCGCCGTCATTGATACCTGATGCATTCCCTGCTGTGACCACACCACCTTCAAATAGGGGTTTCAGCTTGGTTAATGCTTCAAATGTTGAAGATGCACGCGGATGTTCATCTTCAGTGACCTGTTTAGGCGGTAATTTACGCCCTTGTGAAACTTCAATTGGAGTAATTTCACCTTCAAAGAATCCTGCTTCTTTGGCTGCCTGATATTTTGCCTGTGATGCAGCGGCAAAGGTATCGGCCTGTTCACGGCTAATGCCAAATTCTTCCGCTACATTGTCACCGGTTTCTGGCATGCTGTGTGCGCCAAATTGAGCGGTAAATTTACGGTTCGGGAAACGGGTTCCGATGGTGGTGTCATACATTTTTGCATCACGCGAAAAGGCTGTTTCTGCTTTCGCCAATACAAAAGGTGCACGTGACATGCTTTCTACGCCACCAGCAATATAGACATCGCCTTCACCTGCGGTGATGGCACGTGCCGAATCAATCACGGCACCTAAACCAGATGCACATAAACGGTTTACGGTCTGGCCCGGTACAGTCACTGGCATACCGGCTAAAAGTGCGGCAAAACGTGCTACGTTACGGCTGTCTTCACCGGCCTGGTTGGTGCTACCGAAAATCACATCTTCGACATCGGCAGCTGGAATACCGGTTTTTTCCAGCAGGTTTTTAATCACGGTTGCAGCCAGATCATCTGGACGCACACTTGACAAACTGCCGGCATGACGACCGATTGGTGAACGTAAACCATCATAAATATATGCATTTAACATGAGTGTTATTCCCTTAACTTTAGATTAATTAGAACTATGAACAAGTGGCAGACCCAACTGGACGCGACGGCGTAACCATGGGCTTGGACGATAACGCTGATCGCGGGTAATGTCGGTCATGCGATCCAGAATTTTCAGAATTTTTTCCGCGCCTAAAACATCGCCCCATTCAATTGGACCATGCGGATAACCCAGACCCAGTTTCACGGCGATATTAATATCTTCAACTGTGGCAACACCTTGCTGGGCAATATCACAGCCCAGGTTTACAATCATGGCCAACGCACGCTGCGCCACAAAACCGACACTTTCCTGAATAACGCTGGCTGTCACACCATCCAGATTAAAAATAGATTGCGCCGCCTGGGTCAGTTCAGCTTTGGTCACAAAAGTCGGCATTAAAGTGCGGTGTTTATTCAGGCCATAGAGCAGATCAATACACACCACCTGCTGTGGGGCAACGCCATAACGTACAGCTGCCGAAGTGGCATCTTCACCATAGGTGGCAATGAGCACCAGTGCATCTTGAGATGGCTGTTCAGACTGCTCCACCAGAATATTGAACTGTTGCAGATATTGCTCCAGCGCCTGACGGTCGTCGCTATATTCGGTGCCTAACCAGACCGATGGATATTGCGCCAGTTTTTCAGCCAGTACTGGTGCAACATCACCCTGTTTGCTGCCAGAAGTGTAGTCATAAAAACCTTTACCGGTTTTACGGCCCAGTTGCTTGGCAATAAAACGCTGACGGGTAATTACGCTTGGACGGTAACGTGCTTCTTCATAATACTGATGATAAATCGACTCACTGACCGGATGCGATACATCCATGCCGGTTAGATCGCCCAGCTCGAATGGTCCCATCTTAAAACCGATCCCATCACGGTAAATCCGGTCAATGTCATAAAATGGCGTGACATTTTCATTCAGGATGGCATAGGCTTCACTGCCAAAGGCACGGCCGGCATGGTTAATAATAAATCCTGGAGTATCTTTGGCTTTCACTGGACGATGGCCCATCTTGATCGAGAGTTGAGTCAAGGCATCCAGAATATCGGCACGGGTATTAAAGCCTTCAATCACTTCCACCACTTTCATTAGCGGTACCGGATTAAAGAAATGATAGCCTGCAATACGTTCTGGTTGACTGCAGTTGGCTGCAATGGCACTGATCGACAATGAAGACGTATTCGACGCCAGAATTGCTTCCGGTTTGACAATCGCTTCCAGTTGTTGCATCAGCTTCTGTTTGATTTCCAGATTTTCAATAATGGCCTCTACCACCAGATCACAATCTTTTAAATCTTCCAGTTGCTCGGCAATTGAAAGACGGGCAAGATCTTCAGCGGCTTTTTCATGACTGAATTTGCCTTTATCTGCCAGGGTATTCAGGGTTTTGGCCAGTTTTTCCTGAGCCTGCTCTGCAGCGCCAGCTTTGGCATCAAACAGGACCACATCATGGCCAGACTGAATGGCAATTTGGGCAATTCCGGCACCCATGGTACCGACACCAATAATCCCGATTTTCTGAATATGTACAGTCATGCTTATCGTCCCTGATAATTTGGTTTACGTTTTTCAATAAAGGCCTGCATGCCTTCTTTCTGGTCTTCAGAAGCAAATAGCATCTGGAATGATTTGCGTTCTAGGCTTAGCCCCGCATTCAACGGTACATCTTCTGCCAGTAAGGCCACTTCTTTAATCTGTTCCAGGGCAATTGGTGGCAGTTTTGCCAGACCTTCAGCCATCTTGATGGCCGTGGCAATGGTTTCGCTGTCTTCAGTTACTTGAGAGACCAGACCAATTTGATAGGCTTCTGGTGCCGGCACCAGACAGCCGGTCATGATGATGCGCATGGCATGGAATTTCCCCACGGCACGGAACAGGCGCTGTGTACCACCGGCGCCTGGCATGACCCCAACTTTGACTTCAGGCTGACCAAAGGTCGCGCTCTTGCCGGCAATAATAATATCGGCGTGCATGGCCAGTTCACAGCCACCACCTAAGGCATAACCATTAACCGCGGCAATGACCGGTTTGGCGCATTGTGCAATCGCCTGCCAGTAACGCTCAGTACGACGCTGCATCATTTGAATGGTTTCTGCATTGGCCAGCTCTTTCAGGTCGGCACCTGCAGCAAAATCCTGCTCTCCGCCGGTCAGTACAATGGCGCGAATATTGGCATCATCATTCAGTTGACGAAAAGCTTCAGCCAGTTTCTGGCGTACTTCAGTATTTAAGGCGTTTTTTGCTTCAGGTCGATGGATTTTCACCAGTGCGACATGAGCATTGATTTGTTCTACTTGAACGACCTGTTCCATGTAAATCTCCATTTATTTTGTATAGCGAAAATTTATTTTGTATAAAAATTAAGGTTTATTCCCCCGGAATGCAAGTTTTTTTGCGGATAAAGCGTAAAAAAGATATTTTTATTAAAAAATAGACAAAATATCTTGTTATAAACTGTGTTTTATGATTAATTGATTTCGTATAACGAAATTACACGAGATTATTTAATTTTTCTTGTAAATTTCAGCTTGTAGCTGGCTTAGCTTTCAATTGGCTTATTTATAAATAAGACATTGTTTTATATTGATTTAGTTTTTATATCCTGAAACCAGATCAAGATAAACAGAGCATTGAGGTTATAAGCTGGATGGAATTTTACAAGTGAATTGAACCATTCATGTAGAAGTAAGTGTTGAGAAACGAAATATTAGTTCATTTGAATAATAAGTATGTATCACAAATGACATAGTTGTTATCTAAATGACGCGATAGCAGACACAACAGGTTCAACCAGGATGTTTGAGCGGTGCTGTTAAAAGAGCGTGTTCTCAAGCCCGAATAAATCAGAAGTCATGCATACATGACTTTGTTAGGCGGTAGCACAGGAGTGCTACTTTATAAAGTAGAGGATATAACAATGACAACCGAAACAATCGAAACCAGAGAGAATAGGCAACCCATCTCTGCTGAGGAACCAATCAAGCAGGCACCCAAACGTCTGTGGGTTACTGCCTTTATCTTTGCGTTCCTGATCTTGCTTTGTGACGGTGCCGATATTGGTATTTTGGCCTTCAGTCTCACCAGTCTGAAAGCAGAATGGGGATTAACCTCAATGCAGGCCGGTGCTTTGGGGAGCTGGTCGTTATTTGGTATGGGAATTGGCGGATTTATTGGCGGCTGGGCCTGTGACCGCTTTGGCCGTGTCCGGGTAATTGTTGTGGCAACAATTTCCTTCTCCATCCTTTCAGCTTATTCAGGTTTTGCACAGTCTTATACTGAATTTGCAATTTTACGTACCCTCTCATGTTTAGGTTTGGGCTGTTTATATATTGCCTGTAATACCTTGATGTCAGAGTATGTCCCAACCAAATATCGTACTACGGTACTGGCTACCCTGATGACTGGTTTTACCCTGGGTTCACTGGTTATCACCATGCTGTCTGGCTGGATTATTCCTGAATACGGCTGGCGTATGCTGTACTGGATCACCATTGCGCCATTGGCTTTAGGTATTCTAATGCACTTCCTGGTTCCTGAGCCTGAGTCTTGGAAGCGCGTGCGTGAAATGAAACGTACTGGCCAGCTTGTGGACACTACCGCGAAAAAAGGTAATCCGTACATCACCATTCTGAAAGACAAGACCCACGGCAAGATGTTTATCTTATGGTCATTTAGTTCTGGTTTCCTGCTGTTCGGTTACTTCGGTGTGAGTAACTGGTTGCCAACCTACCTGGAAGCAGAATTAGGCATTAAATTCAAGGAAATGGCGCTGTACATGATTGGTACCTTCCTGACCATGATTTTCGCCAAAGTCATTGCCGGATATGTGGCAGATAAAATTGGTCGCCGTATTGTGTTCGCTTTCGGCACCATGGGAACTGCGCTGTTTATTCCAGTGGTGGTGTATATGCATACCCCTGAAAATATCGGTGTTTTAATGCTGATCTTTGGTTTCCTGTACGGTATTCCATACGCAATTAATGCAACTTATCTGACCGAGAGTTTCCCAACAACGGTGCGTGGTACAGCGGTTGGTGGTGCATTCAACATTGGCCGTGTAGGTGCTGTCTTTGCTCCAATTACCATCGGTTATTTGGCCATGAATGGTTCTATTGGTACCGGCCTGATGGTTATGGGTGCAGCGTACTTCCTGTGCGGTTTAATTCCTGCCCTGTTTATTAAAGACCGCTTATACGATCCTCAAAAGGCAGAATAAGTCCCGGTCTGGAGGGTGAGCATTTATGGTCGCCCTCCCCATTCCATCTTCACGTTCAACAATCATCTTGATTTAAAAATTGCTGCAACCGAAAGGCACATCACCTTTCATTATTTGAAAAAATTTCTTTAGGGATTAAGAAATGAAAAAATTAGTTTTAGCCACTTTATGCGGTATCGCTTCAGGTCAGGTGTTTTCAGCAGAGGTGTCTGAAGATCGTATCCAGTTTTTAGAATCTCAGTTAAAGCAGATTCAGGCCGAACTGGAACAGCAAAAAGCCACTCAATTAGATTTAAAGGCCAAGCAGGAAGAAACCAAAGCCAAGGATGCTAAAACCCTCAGCGCGATGCTGGATAATGTGGATGTCTATGGCCTGATTCGCCTGGATGGTGCAGTTGATTTTGAAAGCACCACAAAATCACGCGGTCGTACCATTAACCAGATTAATCAGGAACTGCATGAGCCAGATTCAGTACGCTCAGCCTTTACACTGGCCGCTAGCCGGGTCGGTTTTCTAGCCAAAGATATTGGCGGTAATCCGAATATTTCTGCACGTGTAGAAGCCGATTTCTGGACCAATGGGGGTAAAGGTGATGGTGGTTTCCGCATCCGTCATGCACATTTTAAATACTATAACTGGACCTTTGGTCAGGCATGGTCATTAATGTCTACCCCTGAAATCAGCACCGATGCGGTCGACTATAGCTTGTTGCTGGGTGGTTCGGTCTTGCGTACCCCACAAATCAGTTATGCCTGGAAACTGGATCCGGAAAATACCTGGAATATCGGTCTGGAATATATGGCAAGTGGAGATCGCTCTTCGGCTTTACCAGCTCTTACCACCAAATATGTGCATCAATCTGGACCATTGCATCTGCTGGCACAGGGCTTCGTCAATGAAAAACAAGCCCAGACCGAAACCGGTGATATTAATAAAGTCGGTTGGGGTGTAGGTGTCGGCGGGCGCTATCATCTTGATGATAAAAACTCGATTCAGGGCAACTATTTTCATATGGTCGGTGACCAGCGCATTGCTTCGTTTTTAGTTCAAGGTTCGACTGTCGATGGTGCTGCTTTGGGGGGTGACTATTCTGTCGATACGGAAAATGATGAATTATTGCTGAACTCCTTCGACAGCTTGAATATTGGTTATACCCACAAGTTCACACCAAAATGGCGCAGCAGTATTGCTGCCAGTCTGGTCGAGTTTGATGACTCCAGTGACTATGCCAAAGCCAACCCAACCACCAATAAGCGCTTAACCGACTATGTGGCCAATGTGATTTATTCTCCAGTACCACATATTAATTTAGGTGCAGAATACCATCATGGTAAACAGGAAAAATTTAATGGCCAAGAAGCCGATATTTCCCGTGTGAATTTATCTGCCACCTATCGCTTCTAATACTTGAGGAGACACGGATGTCAGCTCAAGGGCAACAACCCTCGCGCCGTTTTATGTTTATGATGGCCATGACCTGCGCACTTTGCGCAGGTTGTAATTATTTTAACCAGCCTTTAATTTATTCAATTGCCCAGGACTTGAATATTAGTCTAGAGCAATCGGGCTGGACAGTGGTATTGACACAGATCGGTTATGCAGCCGGTCTGTTTTTATTTGTGCCGTTGGGCGATTTATTTGAAAAGCGTCTGTATATCTGTAGCCTGATGCTATGTACCGGTCTGGCCCTGATTGGACTGTCTGTCAGCGATAATCTCCAGATGCTGTATGGCTTTACCCTATTGGCCTCGTTCTGTTCCATTACCACCCAGATTCTGATTCCTTTTGCTGCAAACCTGAGCCAACGGGAAAAAAGTGCCGAAGTGGTTGGCCTGCTCATGAGTGGCGTACTAGTCGGTATTTTATTTGCACGTACCGTGGCCGGATTAATTTCAACTTTATGGTCCTGGCATGCGGTGTATCTGTTCAGTGGCTGTTCAATTTTACTGCTCAGCATTGCCATGTGGTATCAATTGCCCACGGCCAGAAGTCAGCTAAAAATGAGTATTCTGCAGATTTACCGCTCTTTATTTACCTTCGCCAAAACAGAACCGATGTTGATGCGCCGCAGCTTAATTGGTGGTTTGGCTTTTGGGATGCTCAGTATTATTTTTACCACCATGACCTTTATTCTGGCGGAAGCCCCCTACCATTTTAATGATTTTGAGATTGGGTTGATGGGGATTGTGGGCGTGGTCGGAATCTGGTCATCTCAATGGACCGGGAAGATGATTGGCCGCCATCGGGAAAAATGGCTGGCGCAGCTGGCAACCAGCGGGCTAATTTTAGCCTGGATTCCCCTGTTTTTTGCCCAAGACCGTTTAGAGCTGTATATTTTAGGCTTGATTATTGCCTATTTTGGTATTTCATCTTTACACGTATTAAACCAGAATCTGGTGTATCGCCTTTCAGTTCAAGCGCGTTCGCGTATTAATGCCATTTATATGACCTGCTATTTTTCCGGTGCTGGCCTGGGCGCATTTTTATCTTTAAATTTATGGAAGATGTATGGCTGGTCGGCTTGTGTGCTGTTGGGATGTGCCTTCGCCCTCCTGATTTTTGCGGTAAACCGCTATGATTTAAGCCGGGAAAAGAATTTAATTAATATTCAGCCACAACCCTAATCCAGACCGTCTAGTCATTCTGTCCTTTATACATCGGCTTTAGGACTGATCTTTTCAGACTGCTGTTTTGCGCTTAGCAAGACCGAAGTCTGAACTACTTTAAAGTCGATTCCTAAATAAAAGCTTCACCTCTTAGCGCTTTCACCGCCTCATTTCACCCGCGGAAACGAGATGATCTGGAATCATATCTTTAGGTTTTAAAACTCATGGCACTGGTTTTAGGATTTTTATGGTTAATCTTTTAAAACTTGAGCCCAGCAAGAGTCCTTTTGTCCTAGCTTTGATTTCTGCTCGTAATACTAAAATAAGAAATGCAATGTAGAGAATAAAACAAAAAATTTCTCTCCCTTGGTCGGAAATGAGCAGTGCTGCGACCAAGAAAGAAGGTGTGATCCATCTTCTTCCTGAGCCAGAACTGGGGCAAGAGATGGCGTTTTTAATCTTCTTTTAAATATGAATAAAACGAATATTTTGTGATTGATCAAAGAGATTTAATAATTTCAATATAAAAAATCGCAGCCGAAGCTGCGATTTTTTAATCACTTCAAGAAGAAATGAGATGATTTTAAGCCACCTGACGGGCATCAATTAACGGACAACCAGTCTGTTGCTGCAGTTCGTCAAAGCTCAGCCCATCCACCATTTCAAGTACGAAAGCCTGATTGTCTTTCAGTTCAATCACACATAAATCGGTATAAATACGGTTAACACAGTGTTTACCGGTAATTGGATAAGTCAGTTCATCTACGATTTTCGCTTCGCCATTTTTGGTGACATGCTCCATACAGACATAGACGCAGCGTGCACCGACCGCCAGATCCATGGCACCACCGACGGCTGGTACCGCATCGGAAGCACCAGTATGCCAGTTGGCCAGATCTCCATTAATTGCCACCTGAAATGCACCCATAATACAGATGTCTAAATGCCCGCCGCGCATAATATCGAAGGAATCAGCAGAATTCATAAAGCTACCACCCTCAAGCATACTGACCAGCTCTTTTCCTGCATTAATCAGGTCATTGTCTGGCTGTTCATCTGCACCCAAGGCGGTAAAACCCAAGACACCATTTTCAGAATGTAAAATGACTTCCTGCTCCGGTTTTAAATAGCCTGCCACGCGTGTTGGCAAACCAATTCCTAAATTGACAAAAGAGCCGGTTGGAATGTCTTGTGCGACGCGTTGTACGATCTGTTCACGTGTACGTTTTTGAATATTCATTATTTAATATCTCCAACCTGAACCACATGCTGTACAAAAATGCCCGGCGTTACAATAATTTCAGGGTCCAGCTCACCCAGTTCGACAATTTCATGCACCTGGGCAATGGTCGTTTTGGCCGCCTTGGCCATAATCGGGCCAAAGTTACGTGCGGCCTTGCGGTAGGTTAAATTACCCCAGCGATCAGCCTGATTGGCATAGATCAAGGCATAATCGGCATGAATCGGATATTCCAGGACATAGTCTTTACCGTTAATGTGGCGGGTTTCTTTGCCTTCTGCGATTTTGGTCCCAAAGCCGGTTGGTGTGAAAATGGCGCCTAATCCTGCACCGGCGGCCTGAATACGACAAGCCAGATTTCCTTGTGGTACCAGTTCCAGTTCAACTTTTCCGGCTTTATACAAATCTTCAAATACAGTGGAATTATTGGCGCGCGGGAAAGAACAGATCATTTTCTTGACCAGTCCAGACAACAGCAAATTGGTCAGTCCACGATCGCCAGACGCTGCATTATTATTGATAATGGTTAATTCTTTCGGACCAAGATCAATTAATGCTTCAATCAGTTCAATCGGTTGCCCTGCCAGACCAAAACCACTGGTCATAATGTGCGCACCATCAGGAATCTGTTTCAGTATTGCCTCGATATCCTGTGTGATTTTATTCATCATCTTGCTTCCTAGCATCTTTTCTATGTTGCGATATACAGATTAATCTGCTTTTTGTGGGTCAAATAAACGGTCTTTAATAAAGAGCGCGGGAATCAGACCACAAAGAAAATAGGCAACGCCCATAATCAATAAACCGGTACCAATTGATCCACCTTGAGCAAAGTAGCCAATGGTTAATGGCGCGAAAACTGCACCTAAACGGCCCACGTTGTAGGCACCACCCACCGCGGTCCCACGGACTTTGGTCGAGAAACTTTCTGTCATATAGGTCGCGTTAATACCGTATGGGATGCCATACAGGAAACCGAAGAACAGCATCAACCAAAGGATATTGTCTGGGGTATTGCCAAATACAATAACTGGAATAAAGATCGCGGTGCCCATGGTCCCGAAGGCAAATACAGCACGACGGCCAATACGGTCAGCAATATAACCGGCAATGACTTTGGTACACATCATGATCAGGAATGTGCCAATCATGTACATGGTCATTTCTTTAAACTTGATGCCCAGATCAGATTCTAAATAAGCCGGCAGCCAGTTACTTACACCGTAATAACCAAACTGTAAAAATGCGGTACTGAATGACCAGAGAATGAACATGCGACGGCTTAAGGCATCTTCAAACACCATTTTGAAGGTATTTTTTGGCTTTTCCTGAACAATACCGCTGGCTTTTGCTTCTTGGCGTGCTTTACGCGCATCGAGCCAAGCCTGTGGTTCTGGCACCAAAAAGTGCATCACTACAGCCAATACAATTGGAATAATGGCGATGTAATACAGATAACGCCAGCCATATTCTGGCAATAACCAGCCTGCTAGCGCCGTGGCCACCACCGAACCTAAGGTCCAGCCGGTCATTAAAGCCGCCAGTACCGTCGAGCGATGCTTGGTTGGCACGTATTCTGCCATGAGCGTGTTACAGGCAATATATAAAGCCCCTAAGCCAATTGCAGAGATAAAACGTAACCACTTGAATTGATCATAGCTTTCTGCGAATCCTAACCAGCAGGTTAAGGTTGAAAAGAGCGCAATAGCAATCACAATCACGCGAACTCGCCCAAAGCGGTCACAAGCCCAACCACCAAAAAAGCCACCAATGGCCATTCCAGCAAGTGTCCAGCTACCTAAGGCACCCGCCTGCATATTCGTTAATGAGAATTCCTGTTTAAGACTGGTCAGACTATAGGCCAATAAGGCAATATCTGCCCCATCCACCAATAATGCTAAAAACGAGAAAATAAAGGCTAAAATCCAGACTTTTTTCTTTGGTCTGTTTTCACCTTCCAGCTGGTGTTGTTGGGAACTGATTGTGTTCATAGCGTCCTTAATATTTCTTTAGCATTCCTGTGCCTGCAGAACTTTTGAGATAACTTATCATCCTGTGATGAGATGATGACTGTTATTCAAACCCTGATTCTGGCTTGGAAAATAATTAAAAACATCCAGTTTTTATTTCCATTTTCCGACTTCATTTTTTGGTATTTACTCTTGCCAGATGAAGTTAAATCATGGTCAAAGTCCATAAAACAGCAGGAGTTCTAGCCAGCAAATGCCGGCTAGAGAGGATCAATTTTTTAGTTAACAAACGCAGCAATTCCGGTCTGTGCACGGCCCAGAATTAAGGCATGTACGTCATGGGTACCCTCATAGGTATTCACTACTTCCAGATTCACCAGATGACGCGCTACACCAAACTCATCCGAAATGCCGTTACCGCCCATCATGTCACGAGCCAAACGGGCAATATCCAGCGCCTTGCCACAGTTATTGCGCTTGATTAAAGATGTTCCTTCAATCGAGGCAATACCATCATCTTTCATGCGGCCAAAACGTAATGCGGCCTGTAAACCTAAAGCAATTTCAGTTTGCATATCGGCCAGTTTTTTCTGGATTAACTGATTGGCAGCCAAAGGACGACCAAACTGTTTACGGTCCATGGTGTACTGATGTGCGGTATGCCAGCAGAACTCCGCCGCACCCATCGCACCCCAGGCAATGCCATAACGGGCACTGTTCAGACAGGTAAATGGACCTTTTAAGCCACGGACTTCTGGGAAAGCATTTTCTTCTGGGACAAATACGTTATCCATTACAATTTCACCGGTGATGGAAGCACGTAAACCGACCTTGCCGTGAATCGCAGGCGCAGACAGCCCTTCCCAGCCTTTTTCCAGAATAAAGCCGCGAATGTCACCGACATTGCCTTCAGGTGAAACTTCTTTGGCCCAGACCACAAATACATCGGCAATTGGGCTGTTGGTAATCCACATTTTTGCGCCTGTTAAACGATAACCGCCATCGACTTTTTTGGCACGGGTAATCATGCTGCCCGGGTCAGAACCATGATCCGGTTCGGTCAGACCAAAGCAGCCAATATATT